>CAYQVI010000014.1:14846-32908 GCA_964420725.1 uncultured Gemmatimonadaceae bacterium
TGGATCCGGTCCGGTGGGAGGGCCTCCGCCAGCTTGAGGGGCCAGGTGGAGAGCCCGTCCCGGAAGCTCAGGATTCCCGGTCGCGAAGGGGGTGTGGAGTCATCCGGGTCCGCATCCCTCCGGGTTGCCCGGCGCTTCTTCACAAGACCGCGGATGACACTTCCTGCCTCCTGCTCCGCCTCCCAGATGGTGGGAAACGCGGCCCGCACCGTGAGGGCGTGGGGGTCGCCTGCATAGATCCCGGAGACGAAGGGGTCCACCAGGCGCTGTGCCGGCTCGGGGCCCAGGCGTCGGGACACGAAGTCGAAGATGCTCTCGTCGGGATCGGTGCCCGCCTTCCGGAAGGGCTCCCCCAGGAGGCGGAGCTTCCCCAGGGGCGACAGGAGGGGGGTGGAGATCAGTCCCCCGGGGGAGGAGGGGAGGGCCACAGGCCGACCACGGAAGACCACGTAGCGCTTGGTGGCAGAGGGCCCGGGGAAGACCATCTGGTCCCCCAGCCCCTCGGATTGGAGGTGGGCCTCCAGCTCTCCGTCGGTGACGCTGAGCGTGTTGGGTCCCCCCTCAAGGAGCACGCCCTCTTCATCCCGCCACGACCGGAGGTTGCCTCCCACCTGATCCCCGGCCTCCACCACCACCACATCCGCCCCTGCCCGGGCCAGGGCATGCGCTGCACCCAGTCCGCTGATTCCGCCGCCCACCACCACCACATCGAAGTGCATCCGTTCCGGCCCTCAGGAGGGAAATCGGAAGCCTGCTGGATGAGGTAGGGCCATCCCCCCCTCTGCAACAGGCATCTAGACCGTTGGCGAGAAGCGTGGACCGACGGCGTCCGGAAGGGTCTCGTCCAGGGTCATGCAGATGGAGCGGAGGACGAAGCGACCCAGCCGGGTCACCTTTGCCCTCCCCTCCCCGATCTCCACCATCCCGTCCTCCTCGAAGTGACGCAAGGGAGACCACGGATCCGACCCTTCCCGCCAGGCGTCCGGGAGGGAGCCCTCCGCCAGGTCCAGGTTGCAGAGGAGCCCGTGGATGGCCTCCCGCCGCCGCAGGTCCTCCCGGCTCAGGCGGTGCCCCCGGACCACGGGGAGTCCCCCCTCGTCCACGGTGCCCTGGTAACGACCGAGGTGGGGTTCGTTCTGCACGTAGCACCCCGACACCTCCCCGATGGAGCTGCTCCCGAAGGCCAGGAGATGAGGGGCTGGATCGGTGACGTACCCCATGAAGTTGCGAGCCAGCGCCCGCTCCGACTGGGCCCGGCTCATGGAATCGCCGGGGAGGGCGAAGTGGTCCAGGCCGATCCACCGGTACCCCCCCTGCTCCAGTCGCTCCACGGTATCGCTGAAGAGCCCCAGCCGTGCCCGGCTGTCGGGCATCCAGCGGGCATCCACCTGCTTCTGGTTCGGCCTCAGTTGGGGAAGATGCGCGTATCCGAAGCTGGCGATCCGGTCCGGTCCCCATTCCAGGATGGTATCCAGGGTCCGGGCCAGCGTCTCCGGGGTCTGCCGGGGAAGGCCGTACACCAGGTCCAGGTTGATGCTCTCGAATCCGGCGGTGCGGGCATCCTCAAAGACGCGACGGGTCCGGTCCCCGGGCTGGATCCGGCCGATGGCCTGCTGCACCTCCGGGTCCAGGTCCTGGACGCCCAGGCTCACACGGTTGAAACCCAGCTCCCGATACAGGTGCATCTGGGCCCCATCTCCCAGACGGGGATCGATCTCGATGCTCCGTTCCGCCGTCCGGTGGAAGCGGAAGGCGTCGGAGAGGATCCGGTGGAGGCGGACCGTCTGGTTGGGGTCCAGGAGGTTGGGAGTCCCGCCCCCCCAGTGCATCTGCTCCACCCTCCGGTCCCGTCCCATGATCTCCGCCACCAGGGAGATCTCCGCCTCGACCCGGTCCAGGTACCGATCCACCACGTGTCCGTGCTTCGTCACCGTGGCGTTGCACCCGCAGTAGGCACAGCGGTCCGCGCAGAAGGGGAGGTGGACATAGACGGCAATGGAGTCCTCCCGCCGCCGGGCCAGCTCCTCCAGGGCGCCCTGGTAGTCTCCGGCGCCGAAGGGATGGGTCCACGCCGGAACCGGGGGATAGCTGGTGTAGCGGGGGCCGGGCCGGGCGTGCTGGAGCAGGAGTTCCTCCCGGGGGGTGACGGCGATCACCGGGAGCGGGGTCCGGACGGGGAAGGAGGTGGCGCCGGGTGTGAGCCGGATGGCCGGGGAGGCAGGCATGGGGACTCCGGGGTGGGTAGGACGTGCGCCCCGCGTTCCCCGCGGGTCGTGGATGGGATCGGGCAAGCCACGTGCCCTTCCTTGCCGCAGCCCTGGAGCGAGCTGCCGGACCGGGGTGGACCAGGGGTACATGGAGGGGGGGAGACGAGGGGAGATGAGGTCGGTAAGGTTCTGCGGATAAATGACTTGTAGGTCGATATCGCAGGTCCTCCCCACCCGGGTGGGGTCCATTCAGGTGGGGAATGGATTGCTGGAGGAGCCGGACCCCGGAGGGGGGGTGGGCGGCGGATCGGGGAGGGGGATTGGGACGGAATCGACGGGAGAAGGTGGGACGAATGGTCCCGTCCGCCTCAGCGGCCGGTCCACTCCTTCCAGGTGGATTCCGTGGCACCCACCGAGAGGCGGTTCTCGAATCGCACCAGGGGGGTCCGGAGGAGGAGGGGCTCCTCCACCAGGATCTCCAGCCAGCGGGCCTCACCGTAGTGGGCGCTTCCCAGGCCGAGATCCCCGAAGCGCTTCGAGCCCCGATCCAGGATCGCCTCCACCCCGAACTTCTGCACGAAACGGGTGAGCTCTCCCTTCGAGGCCCCCCGCTCGTTCAGATCGACGAAGTGGGTCTTCACCCGACGCTCGGAGAAGAACCGAAGCGCCTTCCGGGTGTCCGCCGACTTCTTCAGGCCGAAGATCTGGACCTGCACAGCGGCAATCCTCCGCTCAGCGGTAGTTGCCGAACTGCAGGTCCACACCGAAGTCCTCGGCCTTCAGGAAGGCCATCACCGCCTGCAGGTCGTCCCTGGAGGGGCTGGTCACCCGGAGTTCCTCGCCCTGGATGGCCACCTGGACCTTCTTGAACTTCTGGTCCTTCACGGCCTTCACGATGGCGCGGGCGGTGTCCGTGTCGATTCCCTGCTTGAGCCGGACCACCTGCCGGGCCCGACCCACGGTACCGTCCTCGATGTCCCCGGGATCGAGGTTCTTTACCGAGACCCCGCGCTTGATGAGGCGCCCCCGGAGGATCTCCAGCAGGGCCTCCAGCTTGTAGCGGTCGTCCGCGTCGATGCGAATGAGTCCCTCCTTGCGATCCAACTCGAAGGTGCAATTCGTGCCCTTGAAGTCGTATCGCTGGGCCACTTCCTTGGTGGCCTGATTCACGGCGTTGTCGACCTCCTGGAGATCGACCCCCGTGCTCACGTCGAACGAGTAGTTGGTCGCCATGGGGACAAGATAACGACCTGTTCCCGTTCGGTCATCCACAACGGCGAAGGCTGGCGCGGGAGCGTTCATCCACCACAACTTGACCTGCAGGAACGCCCTCGGGCATGGAGAAGCTCGTCCCCCCTGGACCGCGTCCCATCTCCCCGCTGCAGAGCCCCATGGATCCCACGAAGCCCAGCGACATCCTCTCCAGGCCGCCCATCCAGATGGCGATCCTCGGGGTGCTGTACTTCGCGCTGGGGTGGATCACCATCCAGCTCCCCTCGGCGGCGGGGCTGGATGCCATCCAGCGGGTCATCTGGCTTCCCAGCGGGATCGCCCTGGCGGCCTTCCTCATCGTCAGCCCCCGCCTCTGGCCCGGGGTGGCGGCGGGGGCGTTCGCCGTTACCCTCGCCACGGGGGGGGACCTGGTGTTCGCCCTGGGTACCGCTGTGGGGAACTCCGTGGAGCCCCTGGTGGGGTGGCTCCTCCTCAAGCGGTTGACCGGATTCCGGAACGATCTGGAGCGGGTGCTGGATGTCCTGGCCCTGGTCCTCTTCGGGGCCATCGTGGGGCCCTTCGTCGGGTCCCTCATCAGCGTGGCCGCCCTGGACCTGGCAGGGGGCATCCCCCCGGATGCCGGCGCGCGGATCTGGTGGGTCTGGTGGCTCACCCACATCCTGGGCGTCCTCACCGTGACTCCCTTCCTGGTGGTCCTGGCGGCCCGGGGGAGGGGCACGGGGCACTCCCTCCGGAGCCTGGAGGGGGTCCTCCTCTACCTGGCCCTCTTCGCCTTCGGGCTCCTGGTCTTCCGGGACGCCGCGGCCCGGACCTCCACCCAGAGCCCCCTGGACTACACCCCCTTCCCCTTCCTGATCTGGTCGGCCTTCCGGTTCGGTCCCAAAGGGGCGGCATCCACCAACCTCCTGATTGCCGCCATGGCCATCTGGGGGGCAGTGGCGGCGCTGGGGCCCTTCGGTGCGGGGCCGCTGGATGATCGTCTCCTCCTCACCGGGCTCTTCATCGCGGTGATGACCATCACCACCCTCCTCCTGGGGGCGGTGCTGGTGCAGGGGAAGCGGGCCGAGGAGGCGCGCCTCACCACCGAGAGCCGATACCGGATGCTGGTGGAGCAGGCGGCGGACGGGATCTTCATCACCGATGCCAACGGCCGGATCCTGGACGTGAACTCCTCCGGACTGGAGATGCTGGGCTACACCCGGCGGGAGCTCCTGATGAAGTCGGTGCAGGACCTCTTCGTCCCCGGCGAGGGGGAGGGGCTGGGGGATGTGGTGGAAGCGTTGACCCGGGGGCGGATCATCCGGAGCGAGTGGACCCTCGTCCGGGAGGATGGGGCCCAGGTGCCCATCGAGATCAGCGCCAAGCGGCTGGAGGATGGGCGCCTCCAGGGGATCGTCCGGGACGTCAGTGAGCGGAAGGCGCTGGAGTCCCAGTTGGCCCAGTCGCAGAAGATGGAGGCGGTGGGGATGCTGGCGGGGGGGGTGGCCCACGACTTCAACAACCTCCTCACCGCCATCATGGGGCACGCCGATTTCGCCGAGGAGTCGCTGGCGGAGGGGGACCCGGCCCGGGCGGACCTGGTGGAGGTGCGCCGGGGGGCGCAGAGGGCGGCGGAACTCACCCGGCAGCTCCTGGCCTTCGCCCGGAAGCAGATCGTGGCGCCGAAGATCGTGGTCCTGGACGACCTGGTGGCCAATGTGGAGAAGATGCTCCGCCGGGTCATCGGGGCGGATGTGGAGCTGGAGGTCCACCGGGCCGGGGAGGGGACCCGGGTGCGGGTGGACCCCGTCCAGATGGAGCAGGTGCTGCTGAACCTGTCCATCAATGCCCGGGAGGCCATGCCGAAGGGGGGGACGCTGGCCATCCGCACCGGCCTGATCCGGGTGGACCGGGGAGCGTGGGATCAGCGTTTCCCCGGGGTCTCGCCTGGACGCTGGGCCATCCTGACGGTGAAGGACACCGGCGTGGGAATGGACCCGGAGATCCTGGCGCGGATCTTCGAGCCCTTCTTCACCACCAAGGGGAGGAGCAAGGGGACCGGCCTGGGACTGGCCACCTCCTACGGGATCGTGCGCCAGGCCGGTGGGCACATCTTCGTGGACAGCAAGCCGTCGAAGGGGTCGGAGTTCCGGATCCTCCTCCCGGTGACCGACCAGCCCGCCGACGTCCTCCCGGTGCCAGAGGAGCGGGGGGGGAGCGATGCCCGGGAGGATGCCCGGGGGGAGACGGTGCTGGTGGTGGAGGATGAGCCGGTGGTGCTGGACCTGGCCAACAAGGTCCTCTCGGAGAGGGGGTACCGGGTCCTCCGGGCCAGGGACGGGGAGGAGGCGCTGGAGGTGGCGAAGGCCTTCGACGGGGAGATCCATCTCTCCCTGACGGACATCATGCTCCCCCGGATCAGCGGCAAGGTGGTGGCGGAGCGGCTGCGGGTCATGCGGCCGGGGATCCGGGTGCTCTTCATGTCCGGCTACGCCGAGGACCAGGTGGTGCACGACGGGGAGCTGGAGGAGGGGATCGCCTTCCTCCCGAAGCCCTTCACCCCGGACGTGCTGGTCCGTCGGGTCAGGGCTGCCCTGGACGAGGCGCCCCGGGAGCCGGTGGAGGCATCGGCGGAGGGAACCACCCCCTCCCCGGCCCCGGCGCCGGGCCGTTGATCGGAGGCGGGGGCCGGACCCCGGGGGGGACGGTGTCCAGCGGGGACGCCCTTCCCGGGGAGGCCCCTGCGCCGGGATTCCGCCCCTGCACTCTTCAGCACCCGGTCGTGGGGGGGCGGTTGACGGCCTGGGTGGGGGGGGGCGGCGCCCCTCCCGGCTCCACCCCCCTGGTCCTCCTCCACGGTTTCACCGGGTCGGCCCACGCCTGGGGATCCACCCTCCTCAGGGCGCTGGCGGCCTCCCGGTGGGTGATCGCCGTGGACCTCCCTGGGCACGGATCCAGCGACTGGCCGCAGCGGGATGAAGGGATGTCGCTGGCCTCCGTGGGGGAGCTCCTGGCGGAGGCCCTGCCGGAGTGGGTGGAGGCGTCCCCGGGGGAGCCGGTGCAGGCGGACTGGCTGGGCTACTCCATGGGGGCCCGGATCGCCCTGACGGTGGCCACCTCCCGCCCCGGGGTGGTGTCCCGCCTGATCCTGGAGAGCGGCACCCCCGGCCTGGCCGCAGAGGAGGAGCGAAGCGCCCGCAGGGAGGCCGACGAGGGGCTGGCGCGGTCGCTGGAACAGGGCGGGGTGGCCCCCTTCGTGGCGCGCTGGCTGGCCCTCCCCCTCTTCGCCGGGGTCCGGGCCCTTCCCCCGGATGAATTCCAGGAGGAGGAGCGACGGCGGCTGGCCAACCGCCCCCAGGCGCTGGCGGGGGTGCTCAGGAGGCTGGGCACCGGCACCCAGCCGGACCTCCGGGGGGCCCTTCCCGCCATGGATATCCCCACCCTCCTGCTGGCCGGGGGGAACGACACGAAGTTCGCCCTCCTGGCCCGGGAGATGGAGACGCTGATCCCCGGCGCCCGGCGGGTGGAGTGGCCCGGGGTGGGCCATGTGCCCCACCGGGAGCTGTCCCCTGAGCTGTGGCTGGGGGTGGTGGAGGAGTTCCTCTCCCGCCCCGGCGCTCCTCAGCCCCCCCCGATCTCCTCCAGGAATGCGTCGCCGTAGCGCTCCAGCTTGGCGGGCCCCACCCCGGGGACCGCCAGCATCTCCAGCGGCGACCCCGGCTTCCGCACCGCCATCTCCCGGAGCACCTGGTCGCTGAAGACGATGTAGGCCGGCACGTTCTGACGGTCCGCCAGCTCCTTCCGGAGGGACCGGAGCCGCTGGAAGAGCTCCTCCACCTCCGGGGTGTCCTCTCCCCCGGCGGCGACCGCGGACGCTCCCCCCCGGGCTCGCCGTCGGCTCCGCCCCCGCTCCCCCTTCGCCACGATCCCTTCGGCGGCCAGCTCCTCCACCGAGAGGAGGGCGCACACGTCGCAGGAGGTGGCACACCCCGCCAGCACCTCGTCGAAGTGGGCCAGGATCCCCTGGTGGCGGCAGATGGGGCGCTCCAGGAGTTCGAACAGGTCCACGGTCCCCTGGCGCTTGGCGTGCCAGAGCTCCGGATCATCGATCTCCTCCAGGAAGCGCTCGTGCATCCGGACATCGGCCCACGAGTAGAAGAGCACGCAGTCCGAGGGCTCGCCGTCCCGCCCGGCCCGCCCCATCTCCTGGTACCATGACTCGATGTCCTTGGGCATGTCCCGGTGGATCACGAAGCGCACATTGGACTTGTCGATCCCCATGCCGAAGGCCACGGTGGCCACGATCACGTCCACCTCGTCCCGGGCGAAGGCCTCCTGATTCGCCGCCCGCTCGGCGTCGGGGAGCCCCGCATGGTAGGGGAGGGCCCGGATCCCCCGCTCGCACAGGAAGTCGGTGGTCTGCTCCACCCCCTTCCGGGAGAGGCAGTAGACGATCCCGCTCTCCCCGCTCCGGGCCCGGATGAGCCCCAGGATCTCCTCCCGGGTGTTTCCCCCCTGCCCCTTCTTCCGGGCCAGGATCCTCAGGTTGGGGCGGAAGAAGGAGCCCTTCCACCCCGCCGGCTTCCGCATCCCCAACTGCCGCAGGATGTCCCGGGCCACCGGCCGGGTGGCGGTGGCGGTGAGGGCCAGCACGGGGACGTCGGGGAGGGACTCCTTGAGCCCCCGGAGATTCCGGTAGGCCGGGCGGAAGTCATGTCCCCACTGGGAGATACAGTGGGCCTCGTCCACCACGATGAGGGAGAGCCGGCACCCCCGCACCATCTCCCGGAGGGGGCCGTCCAGCGCCTCGGGGGCCATGTACACCAGTTCGTATTCCCCCTGGCGGAAGGCCGCCAGCCGGGCCCGCCGCTCGTCGAACTCCAGGGAGGAGTTGATGGAGACCGCCCGGAAGCCCACCTGGGTGAGGGCGTCCACCTGGTCCTTCATGAGGGAGATCAGCGGCGAGATGACCAGCACCGTCCCGGGAAGGAGGCGTGCAGGCACCTGGAAGGTCAGCGACTTGCCGGCCCCGGTGGGCATGAGGGCGATGCAGTCCCGCCCCTCCAGGACGGCTTCGATCACCTTCTCCTGTCCAGGGCGGAAGCCGTTGTAGCCGAAGACCTGCTTCAGGACGATCCGGGCGTCCTCGATGGTGGGCACCGTGGGAAGGACTCCTGCGTTGGGATGGGGAGACGACAAACCCTCGCTCCGGGATCGGGGCGGGTCAACCGGTTTTTCGGGACGGATCGTCCTCAGCTCCTGCCCCTGGACGGGGGCGGCGCCATGGCCACCAGGAGCACCAGTCGCCCGGGACCGGGGTTCGTGACCCCATGGACCACCCCGGCGTCGGCGCTGATCACCGCCCCGGGTCCGCAGCGCTGGGTCTCTTCCCCCACCTGGAAATCCCCCTCCCCCTCGGAGACGATGTAGACCTTGTCCTGCTCGGCGTGTACGTGGGGGGACTGTCCATCCCCGGGGTCGTAGACGTTCATCCCCAGGAAGAGCTGCTCGCCGTCCATGATCGTGGCCTTCCTGGGGGGCGGGGAGCCGGCCAGGAGCTCTGCGGGGTCGAAGAAGGGGGATCCGGTCACGGCAGTCTCCAGGTTCAACGCTTTGCGGGTCTCGGTCGTCTGCTTCCATGGGAGGAGAGCCCGGAAGATAGCGCCCCGCTCCGGGCAGGGCGCAGGCCTGGCGCGGGGAGCGGGGGGACGGGTCCGCTGCCGGAACGGAGGCGCAGCGGGAGGTGGGGAATCCCCCGGGGCACCTTGTCCCCACCGCCGGGTGTCAGGGAAGAGCGGAACCTTTCCCCCCGATCTCCCGATGAATAGGATGCCGGGGGGTGCTCCCGGGCTCCGGGAGTGTCCGGGGTGCCGCCCCCGCAGTGCAACCACGTCCACCCTGGAGGTCCCCTGTGCGAAGCCCGGCAACGTACGCCATGGTGGGCCTGGTCCTGCTGGGAGGCGGCTCCGGGGTGGTCTGGGGGATGGCTCGCAGCCCTGACGGAGGGGCTCCCACCGCCTTCCGGGGATCGGGGCAGGGCATCCAGGCGCAGGCGGAGAGACCTCCCGTGGCGGCGCCGCCAACGAGGAGCAGTGAAGCCCCCTATGCCTGGTTGGCCGCCGGGCATCCGGCAGCCTCCGGAGCAGGACAGGCCACGGCCGGACGATCCACCTCCTCCTCCGGCGTCGCGGCGTCGCCCCCCCTTTCCGTCCCTCCCCTACCACCCTCTGCGGCGGCGGCCCAGTCCCGACCCTGGGAATGCCAGCCCTTCAAGGCGGAAGGCCCTCCCAGGGAGTTCCACTTCACCCGGGGGATCTATTCGTCCGGTGGGGGTGGTGGCTTCGGGAGGCGGTCCCGTCGGGGATCGTGGTGCATCGACCATCCGAAGGCAGAGGAACAGTTCCTGGGCGTGTTGGATCGGCTCACCGGGATCGACGCCCACCCCTGGGGGAACGCCATCTCCCTTGCCGACCCGGACCTCCGGCGCCACCCCATCCTGTACATGCTGGAGGTAGGGTACATGGGGATGACCGAGGCGGAGGTGGAGGGCCTCCGGAGCTACCTCCTGGCCGGAGGGTTCCTCATCATCGACGACTTCTGGGGCTCCCGGCAGTGGTTCAACTTCCAGGAGGAGATGCGCCGGGTGTTTCCTGAGTACGCCATCGTGGAACTCCCCTCCGATCACCAGGTCTACCGCACCTACTATCAGGTGGACACGGTGCTGCAGGTTCCTGCGGTGGGGAATGTGTGGCGCACCTACGAGCAGGACGGCTACGTCGCCCAGAATTTCGGGATCTTCCACGACGACGGACGGCTCATGGTGGCCATCAACTGGAACACCGACCTGGGGGATGCCTGGGAGTGGATGGAGCAACCCCACTACCCCCTCCGCTTCTCCACGTATGCGTACCAGATGGGTGTGAACTACATCATCTACGGCATGAGTAACTGATTCCTGCTGCCGGTTCCGGAGGTCGGTCGACTTCCGGGGGCGGTCTGGCCGTACCCGGGCTTCTGCTCCATCGCTGTGCTCGATTCCCTCTTCAGTGTCCTGTTCAAGTATCGCCCCGATGCCTTCGCCCGGGGGGATGTGTCGCTGGCCGCACCGGCCGGGCTGCAGTTGGCGGCCCTGGTGGTGGCGGCGCTGGCGGTGGCGGCGGCGTTCACCTACGCCTCCGTCCGGGCGAGGAGCACGTCCAGGGACCGGGGGATCCTCCTTGCGCTGAGGCTGGGGGCGGTAGCGCTCCTCTTCCTGGCCCTCCTGCGCCCGGTGCTGGTGCTGGCCACCACGGTGCCGCAGCGGAGCTTCGTGGCGGTCCTTGTGGATGACTCCAGGAGCATGATCCTGGACGACGGGGACGGCATCCCCCGGAGTCGGCCCGCCCTGGAGGCCTTCCAGGAGGATACCCCGCTCCGTCAGGGGCTGGAGGAGCGGTTCGGTGTCCGCTTTTTCGCCTTCTCCCGGAATGCGGAGCGGATTGCCGGCCCCGAAGCGCTCTCCTTCCAGGGAACCCGGACCCACCTGGGGGCCGCTCTGGATCGGGTGAGGGAGGAGCTCTCCGGAGTTCCCCTGGCGGGGATCGTCCTGGTCACCGATGGCGGGGACAACTCCCGGGAGGAGCTGTCCCGCTATCTCCTCCCCCTGCAGGCCTCGGGCGTGCCCGTCTTCCCGGTGGCAGTGGGTCGCCAGGAGTTGGAGCGGGATATCCAGGTGTCCCGGGTGGAACTCCCCCGGACGGCGCTCCGGGGGAGCATGGTGCAGGCCGATGTGGTGGTGACCCAGACCGGCTACCGGGGGCGCACCGTGGAGCTGGTGGTGGAGGACGGCGGGCGGATCCTCTCCACCCAGGAGGTGGAGCTCCCCGGGGATGGCCAGCCCATCACGGTGCGGGTGCGTTTCACGGCGGAAGACCCCGGGGGAAGGACGGTACGCTTCCGGGTTCCGGTGCAGGACGACGAGGTGGTGGACCGGAACAATGGGGTGGATGCCCTGCTTGTGGTGGAGGATCGGAGGGACAAGATCCTCTACTTCGAGGGAGAGCCCCGACACGAGGTGGCCTTCCTCCGCAGGGCGGTGGCGGGAGACCGGAATCTGCAGGTGGTGCTCCTGCAGCGGACCTACGAGGATCGCTTCCTCCGGCTGGACGTGGATGACCCGGAGGAGCTGGCCGCCGGCTTCCCCACCACCCGGGAGGAGCTCTTCCGCTACCGCGGGCTGGTGCTGGGGAGTGTGGAGGCCAGCTTCTTCACCGCGGACCAGCTCCGGATGATTGCCGACTTCGCCGGGGTCCGGGGGGGTGGGGTGCTGGCGCTGGGAGGACAGCGGGCGCTGGCCCAGGGGGGGTACGCAGGAACGGCGCTGGCCGACGCCCTCCCGGTGGTGCTGGATCCCGGCCTCGTGGGTGAGGGCTTCTGGGGGGAGTTCACCGTCACCCCCACCCGGGCCGGTGAGACCCACGCCGCCACCCAGATCGCCGCCACCGAGGCGGAGTCCACCGCCCGCTGGGCCGGTCTTCCGCCCCTCTCCTCCTTCAACCCGGTGACCCGGCTGAAGCCCGGCGCCACAGCCCTCCTCACCGGACAGGGTGAGGCCTTCCCGGGGGAGCAGGTGGTCCTGGCCTACCAGCGCTTCGGTCGGGGGAAGACCCTGGCCATGCCGGTGCACGACCTCTGGATGTGGCGGATGCACGCCGACATCCCCCTGGAGGACCGCACCCACCAGACCCTCTGGCGACAGCTCCTCCGGTGGGTGGTGGATGGGGCGCCGGATCCGGTGATGGTGAGGGCGCCGGTGGAGGGGGTGGAGCCGGGTGAGGTGGCCATGCTCCGCTCCACCGTGCTGGACTCGGCCTTCGTGGAGGTGAATGGAGCCAATGTGGAGGCCCGTGTCACCTCGCCCTCGGGGGTGGAGTCCGTGCTTCCCCTGGAGTGGACGCTGAGCCGGGACGGGGAGTACGAGGCGCCCTTCACCCCCGCCGAGGAGGGGGTCTACGAGGTGGATGTCTCGGCGGTGCGGGGGGAGGAGGTCCTGGGGACGGGGACCACCTGGCTCCGGGTGGCTCCCTCGGACATCGAGTCCATGGATCCCGGGATGCGCTCCTCTCTCCTCAGGCGGATCGCGGATGAGACGGGGGGGCGGTACCACACCCCGTCCACCCTCTCCACCCTCCCGGACGACATCACGCTGGGGGGCGGAGGGATCTCGGTGTCCGAGGAACTTCCCCTCTGGGACATGCCCATCATCCTGCTCCTCCTCCTGGGGCTGCTGGGGGGCGAATGGGCGCTCCGTCGCTCCCGGGGGCTGGCATGAGGCGGTGGTGGGGGATCGGGCTCCTGGCGGCGCTGCTTCTTCCAGGGGCGGGTGCCGAGGCGGCCCGGGCCCAGGAGGTCCATGTGCTGGTGGTGGTGGGGATCGGGGGGGAGGCCCGCTACCGGACCTCGTTCCACGAGACGGCGCTGGCCATCCTCGACGGGCTCCGGGATCGGTTCGGGGTTCCGGCGGAGCGGATGACCTACCTGGGAGAGCGGGTGGAGGTGGCTCCCGACCGGATCCAGGAGCGGTCCACCGTGGGGAACATCACCTCGACCCTGCAGGCCCTGGGGAGCCGCTCCTCACCGGGAGACCGGGTGTTGGTGATCCTCATCGGCCACGGCACCGCCGGCGGGGGGGAGAGCCGGTTCAACCTCCCGGGACCGGACGCCACCGCCGCCGAATGGAATGCCATGCTGGCACCGCTGGCGGGACGTGAGGTGGCCTTCATCAACACCGCCAGCTCCAGCGGGGACTTCATCCCTGCCCTGGCGGGGGAGGACCGGGTGGTGGTGGCGGCCACCCGGAGCGGTCGGGAGCAGAACGAGACGGTCTTCCCGCGCTTCTTCGCCCAGGCGCTGGAGAGCGACGACGCGGACCTGGACAAGGATGGCCAGGTGTCTGTCCTGGAGCTCTTCGAGTACACCCGGCAGGAGGTGGCGCGCTTCTACCAGGAGGAGGGGCGGATCCAGACCGAGGTGGCGCTCCTGGAGGACGACGGGGACGGGGTGGGAAGCCGGGCCCCCGGCGTGGACGGAGAGGATGGGGCCCTGGCCGGTCGCTTCCGCCTGGGTGGGGCCCGGGCCGTGGCGGCGCAGCAGGCGGTGGCGGCGGACCCCTCCCTGGCCCCCCTGGTGGAGCAGCGGCAGGCGCTGGAGGACCAGGTGGCGGCGCTCCGGGGGCGCCGGGACTCCATGTCGGAGGCGGCCTACGAGGAGCAGCTGGAAGCCCTGCTGGTGGAGCTGGCGCTGGTGTCCCGGGAGATCCGGGAGCGGGGAGGGGAACGGTGAGGTCCATGCGCGTTCTCCGCCCCGCCAACGCCCTCCTCCTGGCGCTCCTCCTCCCCGCCTGTGTGGGGGCGCAGGTCCCCGACGCCGCCGCCGGGAGCCCGGACGATGCCCTCCGCACCGGCCGCTACGACGCGGCCATCGCCGGATATCAGGCACTGGTGACGGACCCCGACGCCCCGGTTTCGGCGTATCGGGGGCTGGTCCGGGCCCTCCGGGAAACGGGGGAGTACGCGGAGGCCATTGACGCCGCCCGCCGGGGGGAGGAACTCCTGGGCCCGGCGCTCTCGGTGGCCCTGGGGGATGCCCTCCTGGATGTGGGACGGCTGGACGAGGCCGCCGCCGCCTTCCAGCGGGGGGCAGTGGCAGGCTCCCCGGACCGCCTCGCCGCCATCCAGCGGGGGGCGTCGCTCCGGTTGTACCGGGGTGACCGGGCCGGGGCCATGGAGGAGTTCGAGCAGTTCTTCGACTTCTACCGGGACGGCCTGGCCGGGACCAGTCGGGACCTGGTGGCGGTGGGGGTGGCCATGCAGGAGCTGGGGGTCCGGGAGCCGGTGCTCCGCCAGGATGCCCTCCGGGCGTTCGACGAAGCCGCTGCGGCCGACCCCGGCGACCCGGAGCCTCATCTCCGCATGGGGGACCTCTTCGTGGCGTCCGATCAGGGAGGGGACGCCCAGGAGGCGTACGGGGTGGTCCTGGCAGTGAATCCCCGGAACCCCCGGGCGCTGGTGGGGCGGGCCCGGGCCCTGGAGACCGCCCGGCAGGGGGGGGCGGTGGCGGCGGTGGAGGCGGCGCTGGAGGTGAACCCCTCCAGCGTCGAGGCCCTGGTCCTGCGGGGGGAACAACACCTCCGGGTGGAGGTGGTGGAGGAGGCGGGGCTCCGGGCCCAGGAGGCGCTGGAGGTGGATCCCTCCTCGCTGGGGGCGCTGGCCCTCCTGGCCTCGGTGCGGTGGCTGCAGGGCGACGACGAGGGCTTCCAGGGGGCCCGGCGCCGCGCCCTGGCGGTGAATCCGGCCTTCTCCGGGCTCTACGTGGCGCTTTCGGATGCCGCCACCAACACCCGCCGCTACGCCGCCGCCGTGGACTTCGCCCGGCAGGGTGTGGAGCTGGACTCCCTGGACTGGCAGGCCCACGGACTCCTGGGGGTGAACCGCCTCAGGATCGGGAACATGGAGGAGGGGCGGGCCAGCATCGAGCGGGCCTTCGCCGGGATCCCCTCCCATGTGGGGTGGAAGAACACACTGGACCTCCTGGACTCCCTGGAGGGCTTCGTGGAGGTTTCATCCGGCCCCTTCACCCTGGTGCTCCGGGAGGATGAGGCGGAGCTGATGGCGCCGCTGGTGGCGGAGGTGGCGGAGGAGGCGTGGGGCGCCCTCACCCGGGCCTACGCCGTGAGCCCCAACGTCCCTGTCCGGGTGGAGCTCTACCCCATCTCTGCGGACTTCTCGGTGCGGACGCTGGGGATCAGCGGAATCGGGGCGCTGGGGGTGGCCTTCGGGCCGGTGCTGGCCATGGATTCCCCCTCGGCGCGGCGCCCCGGGGAGTTCAACTGGGCCTCCACCCTCTGGCACGAGCTGGCCCACGTGGTGCACCTGGGGGTCTCCCGCTCCGCCATGCCCCGGTGGCTGGGGGAGGGGCTGGCGGTCTACGAACAGCGCCAGGCCCGCCCCGGGTGGGGGCCGCCGGTGAGCCCCGGGCTGCTCCGGGCCTACCAGCAGGGGATGTTTCCCGCCCTGTCCCGGTTGAACGAGGCCTTTGTCCGCCCCACCTACCCGGAACAGATCGGCCATGCCTACGTGCTGGCCTCCATCTTCTGCGACTGGGTGGCCGCCACCGCCGGGTCGGAGGCGCTGGGGGCCATGCTCCGGGCCTACGGCACCGGTCAGGACAACGAGGAGGTCTTCCGCTCCGTGCTGGGGATGGAGCCCGACGAACTGGACCAGGCCTTCGACGCCTACATGAAGGACCGCTTCCGGGTGCAGCTCGCTTCGCTGTCCGAGGCCCGGGGAGCCGGTCCGCCCCCCACGGTGATGGATGCCGGCCTTCAGGCCGCGGAACGCCCCGGTGACTACCGGGCCCAGTTGATCTACGGCACCGTGCTCTTCCAGGAGGAGCGCTACGAGGAGGCGATCCCCGTCCTCGAGCGGGCCCGGGAACTCCTCCCGGAATACTCCGGGGACGACGGGCCGGACTGGATGCTGGCCCGGATCCACCTGACCGCCGGCGACCGCCCCCGGGCCCGGGAGGCGCTGGAGCGGCTCCTGGCCCGGAACGAGAGCCACCTGGAGGGGGCGCGGGCGCTGGCGGATCTCCTGTCGGAGGACGGGGAGCTGGATGGGGCGTCCGCAGCTCTCACCCGGGCGGTGGAGATCTACCCCATGGCCCCGGACCTCCACCGGGAGAGGGCAGTGGTGGAGGAGCGTAGGGGGGACTGGAATCGGGTGGTCTCCGCCCGGAGGGCCATCCTGGCGCTGGCCCCGGTGGACCGGGCGGCGGCCCACTACGAGCTGGCCCGGGCTCTCACCGAGGCCGGGGAGGGCGTCGAGGCCCGGCGGCAGGTGCTCCGGGCGCTGGAGATCGCACCGGCCTACGAGGAGGCGCAGGACCTCCTGCTCCGTCTCCGGGGTTCGGAGGAATGATGGCGCCGGGAGGGCGGGAGCGGGGCGGGGCCCCCACGGGGTGGCTGGGGCGGGGGATGGCCGGTGGCCGGGGGACCCGTGGCCGGAGCGGGGGCGGTGGCTGGTGGCTCCTCCTTCCCCTGCTGGCAGGGGCGGCGCTCCCGCTCACGCCTGCCGACCTGGATGCGCAGCGCTTCCGGGGATCGGAGGCCCGGATGCTCCGGGGGGCCGATGGGGACCCTGGAGCGCTCTCCCATCCCTACAACGGGAAATTCACCTTCACCCGGATCCGCTTCGGGCAGCCCCAGGGATTCGGGGGGTTCGGTCGGGGTCGGCAGCCCTTCTGGGCCCACGACTATCCCCGGGCCGACCGGAATTTCATGTCCATCCTGGAGTATGTGACCCACCTGGATGCCCGGGTCCGGGACACGAACATCCTGGACCTGGATGACCCGGAACTCATGAAGTTCCCGGTGGCCTACCTGGTGGAGCCGGGCTACTGGAACCCCACCGACGGGGAGGTGGCAGCCCTCCGGAACTACATCCTGAAGGGTGGCTTCGTCTTCCTGGACGATTTCGGAGGGCCCCGGGAATGGGCCAACACGGAGCAGCAGTTCAGTCGGGCGCTCCCGGGGCTCCGGTGGATCGAGGTGGATGGGACCCATGCCATCTTCCAGGCCTTCTACCAGATCGACGATCCGGGGTCGCTCATCAACTACCGGGGGGCTCCCATCTATCTGGCGCTCTTCGAGGACAATGATCCATCCAAGCGGATCATGGTCATTGCGAACTACAACAACGATATCGGTGACTTCTGGGAGTGGGCCGATGACGGCCTCGTGGCCATCGGTCTGGAGAACCGGGCCTTCCAGATCGGGGTGAACTACATCATCTACGCCCTTTCCCGTTGAGGGTCGGGGACAGCTCGAGGGCATTCCGGGAGCCGCGACGCGGCCGGGGGAGTCGGTTCCCGGCGGGAGCCCGGGTCCCGGACCCCGGTGCGGAGTTCCGGGAGAGCGGGCAGGACGCAGCAGGGCAGGAGCCAGCGCATTCCAACGGGAGTGCATTCGGATGAACCATGGAATGGCGGGGGACGCGTGACGGCAATCGACGGTGGGAGCGTGGCTCTGGAGGCAGCGGACGACATCGCCCTGGCGGATCGTCTGAAGGAGGGACGGGGGAAGATCCTCACCGAGCTCCGGAAGGTGATCATCGGGCAGGATGACGTGGTGGAGCTGGTGCTCCTGACCCTCTTCGTGGGGGGGAACTCCCTCCTGGTGGGGGTCCCCGGACTGGCCAAGACCCTCCTGATCCACACGGTGGCCCGGGTCATGGATCTCAAGTTCGCCCGGATCCAGTTCACCCCGGACCTCATGCCGTCGGACATCACCGGGACCGACATCATCAACGAGGACCCCCAGTCCGGGCGCCGCACCATGGTCTTCGCCCCCGGCCCGGTCTTCAACAACATCATCCTGGCGGACGAGGTGAACCGGACCCCACCCAAGACCCAGTCGGCGCTGCTGGAGGCCATGCAGGAGCACCGGGTCACCGTGCAGGGGCGAACGTACGAGCTGGAGGAGCCGTTCTACGTGTTTGCAACACAGAACCCCATCGAGCTGGAGGGGACCTACCCCCTTCCGGAGGCACAGCTCGACCGGTTCATGTTCGAGATCATGCTGGAGCACCTCCCCGAGGAGGACGAGCT
>CAYQVI010000015.1:0-31532 GCA_964420725.1 uncultured Gemmatimonadaceae bacterium
AACCCCCCCGGTCCCGTTCCTGCGGACCGGGGGGGTTCGTTCGTTCCCCCCTCGCCAACCCCGGAGCCCGGGCCGCCCGTTGCGGGTCCCTCGCTTCGGTGGGATGTTGTCCTGATGTCATCCGAGAAGAACGTCGAGCCGGGGGATCCCTCCCTTCGGGATACCGGGGATGCTCCGACGCCGGGTACCCGCGCCGGATTCGTGACCCTGGCGGGTCGTCCGAATGCCGGGAAGTCCACCCTCCTGAATGCGATGGTGGGGGAGCGCCTGAGCATCGTCACGCCCCGGGCCCAGACCACCTGGAAGATGGTGACGGGAATCCATACGGAGGCAGAGCGGCAGTTGGTGTTCCTGGATACCCCCGGTCTACTGGAGCCCAGGGACCTGTTCCAGCGTTCGATGCTCGGGGCCGCTCTGGACGCTGTCGGGGAGGCGGATGTTCTCCTGCTGGTGGTGGACGGGTCCGCTCCGCTGGGCCCGCGACACCGTGAGCGGCTCCTCGAGGTGGTGTCGCGATCCCGGGCTCCCCGCTTCATGGCGTTGAACAAGGTGGACATCGCCCGGAAGGACGAGGTCCAGGAACTCATGGAGTGGGGACAGGACCTGCTTGCGGCCACGCCACATGCCATTTCAGCCGGGACGGGAGAGGGAGTGGACGAACTGAGGGAAGCCCTGGGGGCGGCCCTCCCGCTCTCCCCGTTCCTCTTCCCGGCGGACGAGCTGGCCTCGGAGCCCGTTCGGTTCTTCGTGGGGGAACTGGTCCGGGAAACCCTCTTCGAGCAGTACCATCAGGAGATTCCCTATTCCGTGGCCTGGGAGGTTGGGGAGTTCCGGGAGGCGGAGGATCCGGTCTACATCCAGGTGACCCTCTTCGTGGAGCGGGACTCGCAGAAGGCGATCCTGGTGGGGAAGGGTGGGGCCGCCATCCGGGAGCTGGGTCGGGCATCCCGGATCAAGGTGGAGCACTTCCTTGGAAGGCCGGTGTACCTGGATCTGTGGGTGAAGGTGCTCCCGGGCTGGCGGAAGGCCGAGGGTTCGCTTCGCCGTCTGGGGTTCAAGGTTCCGGCAGGGGGCGAGGATGGGGGCCAGACCTGAGGGGAGGGAGAGGAGGACAGGCTGGGGGGGAGGGACGGGGCTCCGGCTCACCTCGCTCCTCCTCCTGCTCCTGACGGCACCAGGCTCCCCCCTCCACGGGCAGGAGGGTGGTGGGGGAACGGCCCGGGAGGGAGCGCTCTTCCTCCTCCTTCCGGTGGGAGCCCAGGGTGTGGCCATGGGAAGGGCCATGTCCGCCCTCCCCACCCAGGAGGGGGCGTTCTGGAATCCAGCCGGGCTGGCCTGGATGGATGGAGGGCGGGCCCTTCTCTACAGGGGGGAGCATGTGGCCGGTGAGGCCACGGCCGTATCGGTCCTGCTCCAGCGGGATGGGGTGGGAGTCGCCGGGGTGTCGTATCAGCTTCTGGATGTGGGGGACCAGGACCTGACGGACGGGCAGGGTCAGGTCCGGGGCTCCATCAGCGTCCGGAGCCACCAGGCCGTCGCCTCCTTTGCGGCGCCCCTCTTCAGCCGACTGGCCACCGGGGTCAACTTCAAGGTCGTGCAGTTCCGGGTGGGGTGTCGGGGGGAGTGCCGCGAGCAGACGGTGACCGCCACCACCTATGCGGTCGATGTTGGGGTGCAGACCATCCCCTTCGAAGGGATTCCCCTCCGCCTGGGGGCAATGGTGGCGCACATGGGTCCCCGCCTGCAGGTGGACAACGCCGGTCAGGCAGATCCTCTCCCCACCCGGGTGAGGATCTCGGCGGCCTACGAGATCCTGGGGCGTCTGGCGGAGGGGGGAGCCGTCCGTCTCTGGCTCACCGCGGAAGGAGAGGACCGCCCCGGAGATCCGGGAAGCCCATCCGTGTACTTCGGGAGCGAGCTCTCCGCAGGCGACCAGGACCTGGTCTATGTGCGGGGTGGATACGTGCTGGGGGAACTGGACCAGCCGGATGGGGCCGCGGTGGGGGTGGGGGTGCGATACGATCGCCTTGAGCTGGGGATCGCCCGCTCGCTGGGGAGGCCCGGCATCGGGGGAGGGAGCGAGCCGGTCCACATCACCCTCGGCTTCCTCTTCTGAGGAGGGGGATTGAACGGGCTGTCGCCTGCTCCGGTGAGAACGGTGGGGAGGAGCCGCACTCCCACTCCGGCCTTCGCCGGAGGACGGACCTTGCTGACCCTCCTCTTCCTGGGCTGCCTCCCCGGGGGGATCGGGGCCCAGGCCGCCCTGCCCCCCGACCCCCCTGACGCTCCGGCCATCCCCCCCCGGGCCCTCCTCCTCTCTGCCGCTCTCCCGGGGATGGGCCACCACATCACAGGCCAGAGGCGATGGGCTGGCTACCTCGTCGTGGATGTCCTCTCCTGGGCGGCTTTCGCGGAGAGTCGGCGGAGGGGGTCGGGGCTGGAGGAGGCCTATCGGGATCTGGCCTGGGTGGCAGCCCGGAACCGGATCCAACCCCGGCGGGACGGCGCATGGCAGTATTATGAGGAGCTGGTGAAGTTTGGAGCCTCCGGCGCCCTGGACGCGGATCCGGACCGGGAGGGGGTCCAGCCCGAGACCGACCCTTCGACCCACAACGGAAGTATCTGGGCCCTCGCCGTGGACCTGTTCCTCCCCGGCGGAGTGGAGGAGGAGGGGGGGGTTGCCTACAACCGGGCGCTGGAATACTACCTTCGTAGGGGGATTCCGCCGGAATTCGCCTGGGACTGGAAGGACAATGCTCCGGCCCGGACCAGTTACCGCACCCTCATCAATGCCAGCGACCGCGAGCGGAGGCGCTCCGTCGGCTACGCTGGAGTGCTGCTGGCCAATCGGGTCCTCAGTGTGGTGGATCTGTATGTGATCTCACGCACGGGGCGCAACCTGGGCATCCAGGAGCGGCTCCAGGCCCAATGGGATCCGGCGGGGTCCCGCCCCTGGATCCTCCTCAGGCTCCCCGCACCGTGAGGCCGGCGCAGGGATATCCGTTTCTCCTTCCTCGTCGCCCCCTTCCTCCTCGACTCCCCCGGTAGGCCATGTCGTTCGATCCAGACCAGATTGCCCAGGAGCTCCTCCCGGTCCTGACCCGGGTGGGGCGCCCCATGAAGCCCAAGGAACTGGCCCGGGAG
Organism: uncultured Gemmatimonadaceae bacterium; assembly: GCA_964420725.1. GTDB lineage: Bacteria > Gemmatimonadota > Gemmatimonadetes > Longimicrobiales > Gaopeijiaceae > CAYQVI01. The sequence goes on from CAYQVI010000015.1 coordinate 3,145, forward strand.
CTGAAGGTGCCCACGGGGGACTACCGGAGGTTCAAGCGGCTTCTCGACGAACAGGAGAAGGAGGGGCGCATCTACCGCTCCCGGGGGAACCGGTACGCGGTGCCCCGGCAGATCAACCTGGTGGTGGGACGCCTGCAGGTGATCCGTTCCGGCGACGGCTTCGTGGTCCCCGACGAGGGGGGGGACGACATCTTCGTTCCCTCCAGCGGGTTCGACTCGGCCATGGACGGGGATCAGGTGGTGGTCCGGGTGGAAGGGAGTGCCCGGGACGGTCGACCCTCCGGCCGCATCGTGAAGGTACTGAAGCGGGCTCGCCCCACCCTGGTGGGGCGGTTCCGCCGGACCCGCAGGGTGGCGTTCGTGGAGCCCAGCGACCGGCGATTCACCCGGGATGTCCTGGTGGGGGAGGGGGACGAGGGGGACGCGAAGCCAGGGGACGTGGTCCTGGTGCGCCTCACGGCGTTCGGCGACCGGAGGCTTCCTCCGGTGGGAGAGGTGGAGCGGGTGCTTGGAGCGCCGGGGGATCCCGGGGTGGACGTGCTCTCCATCCTCTTCGGGCACGGTCTTCCCCTGGAGTTTCCCCCGGAGGTGGAATCGTCCGCCCTGGCGGCCCGGAAGTACGTGGACGAGCCAGGAGCGGACCGGGTGGACTGCACCGACCTGCTGGTGTTCACCATCGATCCGGCGGATGCCAAGGACCACGACGACGCCCTCTCGGTGGTCCCGACGGGGGACGATCGATGGGAGGTGGGGGTCCACATCGCCGACGTCTCCCACTTCGTCCGGCCGGGGAGCCCGGTGGATGCGGAGGCGCTGAGCCGTGGCACCAGCGTGTACCTGGTGGATCGGGTGGTGCCCATGCTCCCCCACACCCTCTCGTCGGACCTCTGCTCGCTCCGTCCCGACGAGGATCGGCTGGCGGTCTCCCTCTTCGCGACCCTGGACGGAGAGGGGAAGGTCTCCGGGGTCCGCTTCGAGAGGACCCGGATCCGGAGCCGACACCGGCTTTCGTACGAGCAGGCCCAGGCGGTTCTGGAGGGGAAGGGGTCCGTGGACTCCGGGACGGATGAGGCGATCAGGACCCTGGCCCGCCTGGCGGGGCGACTCCGGGCGGAACGGTCCTCCCGGGGGTCGCTGGACTTCGATCTCCCCGAGGCCCGGGTGATCCTCGATGAAGAGGGTGTTCCCCTGACCATCGAGCGCCGGGAACGGCTGGAGGCCCACCGCCTCATCGAGGACTTCATGCTTCTGGCCAACGAGATCGTGGCCCGTCGCGCGTCGGAGCGGAAGATCCCCCTTCCGTTTCGGGTGCATGAGCCTCCGGGACAGGACAAGCTACTGAAGCTCCGGGAGTTCGTTGCCACCCTGGGACAGTCCCTTCCGGACCGTGCCATCCGCCCCCGGGACCTCCAGGCCCTCCTGGATGGTGCCAGGGGGCGACCCGAGGAGGGACTCCTCTCCACGGTGGTCCTCCGGTCCATGGCCCGGGCCCGATACACCGCCGAGAACCTGGGCCACTTCGGCCTCGCGTCGGACCACTACACCCACTTCACCTCCCCCATCCGGCGGTACCCGGACCTGGTGGTCCACCGGGCCGTGGTCAGCGCCCTGGTCCCCGGCACCGGGATGCCCCGGGTGGAGGGGGAGGGGCTGGAGGAGATGGCCGCACATGCCTCGGAGCGGGAGCGGCTGGCGGACCAGGCGGAGCGGGATTCCATTGCGCTGAAAAAGATCGAATACATGGAGCGGCACCTGGGAGAGGACTTCGATGGGAGTGTGTCCGGGGTCACCGCCTTCGGGGTCTTCGTGCTCCTGGATCGGGTCTTCGTGGACGGCCTGGTCCACGTCAGCAGCCTGGGAGACGACTTCTACCGCTTCAAGGAAAAGGAGTACGCCCTGGTGGGGGAGCGGAAGGGACGGCGGTTCCGCCTGGGGGATCGGGTGCGGGTGCGGGTGGCCCGGATCGACCGGGAGGAGCGAAGGGTGGACTTCGTCCTGGTGGAGGGGCGCCGATGAGAGGGGGTGGACGATGGTGCTTCGTTTGACACTGGATTCTGGTGGATGGTACCCTTCGGGCGAGATCCGTTGGAGAACCTGCCCATGAGCGCCGCCCAGATGCCCTCCGAGATGACGCTGGTCTACTACGGGTCAGGAAGGGAGACTCCTCCCGATCTGCTGCTCCGGTTCGGGGCCGAGCACCATCTCACCGTGAAGGTCTTCACGGATCCCTCCGAGGTCCGTGCCGTGGTGAATCGGGCCTACCCGGCGGGGATTGTGCTGGATGCAGCAAACGCCACCGCCGAGGTGATGGAGTTGTGCGCGGCGCTCAAGGCCGACGCCTTCACCGCCATCGTACCGGTGGTGATCCTGACTCCTCCCGACCGTGCCGACCTGGCCCCGGAGGGGCTGGCCGCAGGAGCCGAGGAGGTCATCCCCGATTCCCTGTCCAACCGGGAGAAGTGGTTGCGGTTGGAGGGTGTTCTCCGGAGGGCGGCCCGGGACGTGAGCGTCCATCCCACCACCCGCCTGCCGGGAACGGCCCAGATCGAGCGGGACCTGGCGGAGCGGATGCTGGCTGGGAGCCGCTTCGCCATCTGCTATGCCGATCTGGACCACTTCAAGGAATTCAACGACCGCTACGGCTACAACCACGGGGACCGGGTGATCCTCCTGCTGTCCCGGATTCTGAGGGACTCCGTGCGCGGTCTGGCTCCAGGAGGGTTTGTGGGGCACATCGGGGGGGACGACTTCATCTTCACCATCTCCCTCCCCCAGGTGGAGGAGACCTGTGATGAGATCATCTCCCTGTTCGATGAGCTCATTCCGTTCCAGTATTCAAGGGAGGACCGCCAGGCCGGCTACTTCCTGGGGAAGGACCGCCGGGGGGGCGTCTACCGGGTCCCCCTGATGACCCTCTCCATCGGAGTCGTCACAAATCAGTTCCAGCGGTTCAGCCATACGGCGCAGATTGCCGAGCTCGCCGCGGAGATGAAGGCCTACGCCAAGTCGCTTCCTGGATCCCTCTACGTCGTGGACCGCCGGCAGACGGGGATTCCCGGCTCCCGGAGAGGGTCTTCCGGAGAAGGCGAAGCCGAGGGAGACACGGTACCTGTGCCCGGGAAGCGGGCATCCGACTCACCCATCGATTGATCCAACCCTGATTCCGGGACCGGGAGTCCACATGAGCACCAGCTTCTTCGTTGTCACCTGCCCCTGTGGCGAGGCGGAATTTCCCGTGGACCCGGGGAAGGTGCCCGATGACGGGGTGTACGCCCGCTGCAGCGAGTGCTCCACCGTGTTCCTGGTGGAGCGCCCCTGGCGCTCCGACGCCCACCCGACGGGGGAAGCGGAGATTCGTGACGGGTCCGCCCATACGGCGGCGGCGCTGGAGGGGACCCCCACCGAGAGCTTCGATGCCTACTTCGAGCCGGTCTATCCCGGTGAGGGGGAGGTGGGGATCGACCCGCTGGCGGAGGAGCCCTTGACCATGGAGAGGGGGGAGCCGGCTGCGGCCTCCGCCCCCCCTTCCCCGGAGCCCCAACCGGAGGTTGGGTTCAGGATGGAGGTGGACATCCCTCCTCCCCCCCCGGGTGCCATGCCCTTCGGGCGGAGGGATCCCCATGAGAAGGCCCGGAGACTGGCCAGGGTCCTGGTCTCGGACATGGTCACCTACAACAGGGAGCGGCATGCCCGGGCCCTGGCGGCCGGCACCCTTCCGGAGGATTTCGACGAGGAGATCCGGAAGTCCTGGGAGGAATACACCCAGCAGGTGGGGCGTGAGCTGGCGGAACAGACCACCTACTTCCGGGATGCCCTCAACGATATCCTGGCCGGCGGACGTGCCGGGGGGGCCGACCTCTTCTGATCCCGGGGCGCGCGGCGTTTCCCGCAGCGGTTGAACCGCCCCCGCCGGGCCGGGTATATTGGCTCCCAGTGGCGGGGGCATCGAAGAGGAGTCCGAGGGGCCGTCCCCGTGGGGCGGCCCCTCGTCTCGTCCTCGCCCCGATCGCCCGCCGCGCCAGGGAACCACACCCAATCGAGGACCCACGACGATGACCAGCGAAGACCGACAGAGCCTGAGTGATCTCCGCAACCGGGTCGCTGAACTCAGGGGGTTCCTTTGACGTGGATCACCGGGATCGCCGACTGAAGGAGCTGGAGGCGCTGATGGCCGATCCCGGATTCTGGGAGCGGCCGGAGCGTGCCCGGGAGACCATCGACGAGGTGAACCAGTTGAAGGGGTGGGTCCAGCCCTGGACCTCCCTCAACCAGCGCATCTCCGACCTGTCCGAACTGGCCGCCCTCCTCCAGGAGGAGCCGGACCAGGACATGGAGGAGGAGTGGCGGACTGAACTGCGTTCGGTCCGGACGGGGCTGGAGGCGCTGGAACTCCGCACCATGCTCCAGGGAGAGGACGACCATCGGGAGGCCATCCTCACCATCCAGCCCGGCGCAGGGGGCACCGAGTCCCAGGACTGGGCCGAGATGCTCATGCGGATGTACACCCGGTGGGCGGAGCGGAGGGGTTTCCAGGTCTCGGTCATGGATCTCCAGGAGGGGGAAGAGGCCGGCATCAAGGGCGTCTCGCTGGAGATCAAGGGCGACCACGCCTATGGCTTCCTCCGGGCGGAGAAGGGGGTCCACCGGCTGGTCCGCATCTCCCCCTTCGATTCCCAGGCCCGGCGCCATACCTCCTTCGCCAGCGTCTTCGTGTATCCCCTCGTGGATGAGGACATCGAGATCGACATCCAGGACAAGGACCTGCGGATCGATACCTTCCGGGCGTCCGGGGCAGGGGGGCAGCACATCAACAAGACCGACTCCGCCATCCGCATCACCCACCTCCCCTCGGGGATCGTGGTGTCGTGCCAGCAGGAGCGCTCGCAGTTCAAGAACAAGAGCACGGCCATGAAGATGCTCCGGGCCGCCCTCTACGAGCGGGAGATGGAGGAGCGGGAGAAGGCCAAGGCGGAGGTGGAGGCCACCAAGACCGACATCGGCTGGGGGAGCCAGATCCGTTCGTACGTCTTCGCCCCCTATACGATGGTGAACGATCACCGGACCGAGTTGAAGGTCACGGATGTGCACAGTGTGATGGACGGGGAGTTGGACCCCTTCATCGAGGCGTTCCTGAAGAAGTTTGGAGCAGCGGCGGCGGCATGACGGACGATCTGAGCCAGGTGATGCGGGTCCGGCGGGAGAAGCTGGATCAGCTCCGTGAACGGGGGATCACCCCCTACGCCTACAGCTTCGACCGGAGCCACGTGGGGACCGGTGCCCTGTCCGCCTTCGAGGAGGCCGAGACGCTGGGGACGCTGGACGCCGAGGGGAATGGCCCCGTGGTCCGTGTGGCCGGACGCATCGTGTCACTCCGGGGGCACGGCAAGAGTGCCTTCGCCCACCTGGACGACGGGAGCGGGTCGTTCCAGATCTACCTCCGGAAGGATGTCCTGGGCGACGACGCCTTCGCTGTGGTGGGACTCCTGGACCTGGGGGACTGGGTGGGGCTGGAGGGACCCCTCTTCCGGACCCGCATGGGGGAGGTGACCGTGCGGGCAGACCGGCTGGTTCTCCTCACCAAGTCCCTCCGGCCCCTCCCCCTGGGGAAGACGGAGCTGGACGCCGAGTCCGGCGAGACCCGCACCCATGGTGGCTTCGCCGACACCGAGGGGCGCTACCGGCAACGGTACGCAGACCTTGCCGTGAATCCGGGGGTCCGGGAGGTCTTCCGCGCCCGGAGTCGCCTGGTGACCGAGATCCGGCGCTTCCTGGATGCCCGGGGCTTCGTGGAGGTGGAGACCCCGGTCCTCCAGCCGCTCTACGGTGGCGCTGCGGCCCGCCCCTTCGTCACCCACCACAACGCCCTGGACTCCACCCTCTACCTCCGGATCGCCGACGAGCTCTATCTGAAGCGGCTCATCGTGGGGGGACTGGACCGGGTCTACGAGATTGCCAAGAACTTCCGGAACGAGGGGATCGACCGCTTCCACAACCCCGAGTTCACCATGGTGGAGTTCTACCAGGCCTTTGCCGACTACCACGCCATGATGGATACGGTGGAAGCGATGCTGGGTCAGGTGGCGGAGGCGGTGACCGGAGGGCGGGAGGTGCAGTTCGAGGGACACACCATCCGCCTGGAGGCTCCCTTCGCCCGGATCGGTCTCCTGGATGGGCTGCAGGAGGCTATGGGGGTGGACCCCCGTGGGGTGTCCGATGCGGAGTTGCGGGGCCGCGCGGAGGCGCTGGGGATCCCGGATCTGAAGGGGGCGGGGCGGGGGAAGCTCCTGGACAAGCTCTTCGGGGAACTGGTCCAGCCCTCGTTGATCCAGCCCACGTTCGTGATCGACTACCCCGTGGAGCTGTCGCCGCTGGCCAAGCTCCACCGGGACGACCCCACGCTCACCGAGCGGTTCGAGCTCTTCGTGGCGGGGCAGGAGCTGGCCAACGCCTTCTCGGAGTTGAACGACCCCCTGGATCAGCGGGCCCGTTTCGAGGCCCAGGGGGTGCTCCGGGAGGCTGGGGACGACGAGGCCCACACCATCGACGAAGATTACATCCGGGCGTTGGAGTACGGGATGCCCCCCACCGGGGGCGTGGGGATCGGGGTGGACCGGCTGGCCATGCTCCTCATTGGACAGACCACCATCCGGGATGTGATCCTCTTCCCCACCATGCGGCCAGAGATCCAGGGTCGGGGGGGTGTGCCGACCCCGACGGGGACGGTGCCGGAGGGCGGGACCGGCAACGGGAGCGGTGAGGAGGAGATGGCAGAGGTGTCCGTGCCCCCCCCCCTCCCCCTGGGTGCCGGCGCCCCGGTTCCTGGTGCCGATGGGCCCCGGGGCTCGGCGCCCGAGGAGCCGGCGTGACCCCCACCCCCGGCAATCCCCCCGGCACCCCTGGCCGGTCCAGGACATGAAGCGGCTGGAGTGGTACATCGCCCGGCGCTACCTGTCGTCCCGGAAGCGGGGCCGGTTCCTGTCGTTCATCACCTGGATCGCCCTGGGTGGGGTGACGGTGGGGGTGGCGGCGCTGGTGGTGGTCCTGGGTGTCATGAACGGGATGCAGGAGGAGCTCCGGGAGAAGATCCTGGGGGCCACTCCCCACCTGCTGGTGCTTCAGCAGGGGTCCTCCCTCCGGCTGGACGGCTGGCGGGAGGTGGTCCGGCGCACGGAAGAGGTCCCCGGCGTCCTGGCGGCGGCCCCCTTCGCCCTCACCAATGTGTCGCTGCTGCGGACCGGGTCGGAGTACAACCAGTCCGCCTCCCTTTTCGGTGTTCATGTGGAGGAGGGGAAGCTTCCCGTCACGGACACCGAAGCCGACATCCTCGCGGGCTATCACTCCCTGGGGACACCGGCGTCGGGGCTGCCGGCGATCCTCATCGGGAGCCGGCTGGCGCTTCGCATGGGGGTCATCCCCGGGGACACCCTGGTGCTGGGGGGGCTGGAGAACCTCCGCTTCGATCCCCTGGGCAACCCCCAGATCCCCTTCCGGCAGTTCGAGGTCACCGGAACCGTCACCACCGGGATGTACGACTACGACATCGAGAACCTGTACGCCTCCCTTGAGGATGTGCAGGAGATCCTGGGGCTCCGTACCACCGACCGGGTGGGTGGGGTGGCGGCCCGGCTGGAGGATCCCTGGGATGCCCCGGCCATGGGGGTGGCAGTGCAGGATGCCCTGGGAGCCCCGTACGTCACCGAGACCTGGATCTCCCAGAACCAGGCCCTCTTCTCGGCGCTGGCGCTGGAGAAGCTGGCCATGGGGCTGATCCTCTTCCTCATCGTCCTTGTGGCCGCCTTCAACATCGTCTCCACCCTGGTGATGGTGGTGGTTGATCGAACACGTGAGATCGGCATCCTCAAGTCCATGGGAATGAGGGACAAGATGGTCCTCAACGTGTTCATGTTGCAGGGTCTCTGGATCGGCATCATCGGGACCGCCCTGGGCCTTGCCCTGGGGGCGGCGCTGGCGCTGGCCATCGACCGGTTCCGGCTCATCGAGATCCCCCCGGATGTGTACTTCGTGGACCGTCTCCCGGTGTCGCTGAACCCCGTGGATATGGGGCTCATCGTGGTGGCCAGCATCCTGGTGGCCTTCACCGCCACGATCTACCCGGCGCTTCAGGCCTCCCGGCTGGAGCCGGTGGAGGCGATCCGCCATGAGTGACCTGGAGCCGGCCGCCGCAGCCGGGGCCAGGATGGCCGGCCACCCCACCACCGCGGTTCCGCCCCTGGACGCCTCCGGGGTGTGGAAGAGCTACGCCTACGGGGACGGGAGTGAGCTCCGGGTCCTGCAGGGCGTCGATCTCCGGATCGAGGCCGGCGAGGCCGTGGCCATCCTTGGGGCCAGCGGGGCGGGTAAGTCCACCCTGCTCCAGATCCTGGGAGCGCTGGACCATCCCGACTCCGGGACGGTGCGGATCGGTGGAACCTCCATGGAGGGGGTGCGGGGGGACGCCCTGGCGGAACTCCGGAACCGGAACATTGGGTTCGTCTTCCAGTTCCACCATCTGCTCCGGGAGTTCTCGGCGCTGGAGAACACCATGATGCCCTGTCTCATCGGGGGACGCTCGGAGGAGGAGGCCAGGGAGCGGGCCCGGGAGATCCTGGAGGCGGTGGGGTTGGGACAGCGGCTGGACCATCGTCCCCGGCAGCTCAGCGGTGGGGAACAGCAGAGGGTGGCGGTGGCCCGGGCGCTGTCCAACGGGCCGGTCCTCCTCCTGGCGGACGAACCTTCCGGGAACCTGGACGCCCATACCAGCGAGCAACTCCACGATCTGCTCTTCCGGTTGCGGGAGGAGCGGAGGCTGGCGCTGGTGGTGGTGACCCACAACCTGGAGCTGGCCGATCGGGCGGATCGGATCCTGGTGCTCAGGGATGGGGTTCTGAAGGAGTCCGAGCGACGATCCCCGGGAGAGCTCCATGAAGTGTGAACAGTGCGGGACGAACGAAGCCGTGATGCATGTCACGCAGGTCGTCCAGAACGAGTCCCGGGTCCTGAACCTGTGTGACAGTTGCGCCCGGGATCTGGGGTTCGCCGGCCCGGCGGTTCCGGCCAATTTCCCCCTTGGGGACTTCCTGGCGCAATTGGGAGGAGGGGAGTCCCAGGGGTCCAGCGCGCCTCCTGCCGATGCCTGCGCCTTCTGCGGACTGACCTTCGCCGAGTTCCGGGAGAGCGGGCGACTGGGGTGTCCCCATTGTTACTCCGCCTTCGAGGACCATCTCCGGGGGCTCCTCCGGCGAATCCATGGAGGGACACAACACACCGGAAAGGTGTATCTCCCACCGGACCCGAGCCAGACCGAGAAGGAGAAGCGGCTGGACGGGCTGCGGCGTCGGCTGGAGCGGGCCGTGGATGCCGAGGATTTCGAGCGCGCCGCCCACCTCCGGGATCAGATCCGGGGGCTGGAAACCAGCGGAAGGGGAGGCACCTCATGAACGATCTCAGCACCGTCCCGGACGCAGGGCTGGGCTGGCTCGATGCCTCGGGGCCCTTCGCGGAGATCGTCCTCTCCACCCGGGTGCGGCTGGCCAGGAACATCCAGGGCCAGGCCTTCGGGCAGCGGGCCCGGGTCAATGACCGCATGGCTGTCCTGGATCGGCTGGGGCGGGTGATGGATCGGGTGGACCTCCTGGACGGAGCCCGGGTCCGGGAGTTGCGGGAGGTGGATCCCCGCTCACGGCGCATCCTCCTGGAGCGTCGGCTGGTCTCCCGGGAGCTCCTGGGAGAGGGGGAGGGCTCGCCCCCGGAGGGGGCTGGTGTGGTGCTTTCCGGTCGGGATCCCCTGTCGGTCATGGTCAACGAGGAGGACCACCTCCGCCTCCAGGCCCTCTTCTCCGGGCTGCGGCTCCAGGACACATGGAGCCTGGTGGACCGCCTGGACGAGGAGCTGGGGCAGGAGCTGCCCTACGCCTACCACCCAGAGTTCGGCTTCCTCACCAGTTGCCCCACCAATGTGGGAACCGGTCTCCGGGCCTCGGTGCTCATGCACCTGCCGGGGCTGGTCCTGACCAAGGAGATCGGACGGGTGCTGCAGGGGCTCACCCAGGTGGGGCTCACCTTCCGGGGGCTCTGGGGCGAGGGGTCCGAGGTGGTGGGGAACTTCTTCCAGGTCTCCAACCAGACGACCCTGGGGAAGACCGAATCCGACCTGGTGGACCACCTGGACCGGATCGTCCGACAGGTGATCCAGTACGAGATCCAGGCCCGTCAGGTCCTGCTCCGGGAGGCGGCTGCCCTCACCGAGGACAAGATCTGGCGTGCGTACGGATTGCTCCGGTACGCACGGTCGCTCTCCTTCGAGGAATTGATGAACCTGATGAGCGGTGTCCGGCTGGGCGCCAGCCTGAAACTTCTCCCGGGACTTCGAGTATACACGCTGAACAAGATCATGATATTCTCCCAGGCCGCCCATCTCGAGCAGGCGGCCGGTCGCGATCTCCCCCCTCCCGAGTGTGATGCGCACCGCGCAGCCGTGGTTCGACGCATCCTGGCGGCAGAGGGGGTTGTGACGCCGGACCAGAATCCTCCGAGCGGCCCCGAGGGGGCGTCTCGCTGAGGTCCTCCGACGGGCTACCCCGGCTTCGGAAACACGAACGATGAACTACAACTTCACGGACCGCGTCCGCAAAGTCCTGGCCATGGCCAGAGACGAGGCCATCCGCCTCCAGCACGACTACGTCGGCACGGAGCACATCCTCCTCGGCCTCATTCGTGAGGGCGAAGGGGTGGCTGCAGCCGTCCTCACCAACCTGAACGTCGACCTGGATCAGGTGAACGAGCGGGTGGAGGAGTCGGTGCGGAAGGGGAAGGCCACCATCGCCCTGGGCGAGCTCCCCTATACCTCCCGGGCCAAGAAGGTCCTTGAGTTCGCCATGGCCGAGGCCAGGGAGTTGAACCACTCCTACGTGGGAACCGAGCACCTGCTGCTGGGGCTCCTCCGGGAGGAGAAGGGGATCGCCGCCCAGGTGCTGAATGCCCTGGGCGTGTCACTGGAGGAGGCCCGGGCGGAGACGCTGAAGGTCCTGGGCTCCGACGTCAGCCCCTCCGAGCCCTCGGGGATCGGGGGCGGCTCCCCCACCCCGAATCCCGGGAAGGGGGAGAAGAAGTCCAAGACCCCGGCGCTGGACCACTTCTGCCGGGATCTCACGGAGCTGGCGAACAACAACGAACTCGACCCCACCATCGGTCGGGCAAAGGAGATCGAGCGGGTCATCGAGATCCTCTGTCGGCGGAAGAAGAACAACCCCGTGCTCATCGGTGAGCCCGGGGTGGGGAAGACCGCCATCGTGGAGGGGCTGGCCCAGCTCATCGCACGGGGTGAGGTCACCGACGCGCTGAAGGACCATCGGGTCCTCGCCCTGGACATGGCCGCCGTCATCGCGGGCACCAAGTACAGGGGGCAGTTCGAGGAACGGCTGAAGGCCGTGATGAACGAGATCAGCCAGAATCGCACGGTGATCCTCTTCATCGACGAATTGCACACCCTGGTGGGGGCCGGTGCCGCCGAGGGGGCCATCGACGCCTCCAACATGCTGAAGCCAGCCCTGGCCCGTGGCGAACTCCAGTGCATCGGGGCCTCCACGCTGAACGAGTACCGGAAGTACATCGAGAAGGACGGGGCGCTGGAGCGGCGCTTCCAGCCGGTGATCGTGGACCCCCCCGCCGTGGATGAGACGGTGGAGATCCTGAAGGGGCTCCGGGGCCACTACGAAGACCACCACCGTGTGGTGATCCCTGACGAGGCTCTGGATGCCGCGTCCAAGCTTTCGGACCGATACATCACCGACCGGTTCCTCCCGGACAAGGCCATCGACGTCATCGACGAGGCCGGAGCCCGGGCACGGATCGCCTCCCAGGTTCCCCCGCCGGAGGTGGAGGAGCTGAAGCAGCAACTGGGAGAGGTGGGTGGCCGGAAGGAAGGGGCCATCCGGGATCAGGACTTCGAGCGGGCCGCCGAACTGAGGGATTCCGAGCGGGAGCTCCAGCAGCAGATCCGGGATCGCCAGGATCGATGGGAGGAGGAGCGGAAGAGCTTCCGCCCGGAGATCGGCGTGGAGGACGTGGCGTTCATCGTGAGCCGCTGGACCGGGATTCCGGTGACCCGGCTGCAGCAGGCCGAGACCGACCGTCTGGTCCACATGGAGGACGAGCTCCACAAGCGGGTGGTGGGGCAGCACGACGCCATCACGGCCATCTCCCGTGCCATCCGGCGGAGCCGGGCGGGGCTGAAGGACCCCCGGCGTCCCATCGGGTCGTTCATCTTCTCCGGCCCCACCGGGGTGGGAAAGACCGAGCTGGCCCGGGCGCTGGCGGAGTTCCTCTTCGCCGACCGCGACGCCCTGATCCGCGTGGACATGAGTGAGTACATGGAGAAGTTCTCCGTGTCCCGGCTCATCGGGGCGCCTCCGGGCTACGTGGGATACGAGGACTCCGGGACGCTCACGAAGGCGGTCCGCCGCCGGCCGTATTCGGTGGTCCTCCTGGACGAGATCGAAAAGGCCCACCCGGATGTGTTCAACATCCTCCTGCAGGTGCTGGACGAGGGTCACCTGACGGACAACTACGGCCGGGTCATCGACTTCAAGAACACGGTCATCGTGATGACCTCGAACCTGGGGGCCAGGGACATCTCGAAGGGCGGCCTGGGCTTCCAGCAGTCGGAGGGGCGCCAGTCCACCTACGAGACGATGAAGCGGAAGGTCCGGGACGAGATCGAGCGGGCCTTCAATCCCGAGTTCCTGAACCGGGTGGACGACACGATCGTCTTCCACCCCCTCAGCCAGGAGGAGATCGGGCAGATTGTCTACATCCTCCTGGAGGGTGTCCGGGAACGTCTCCAGGAGGAGGGGCTTTCGATTCGCCTCTCGGAGGCCGCCGTGGATTTCCTGGCCCGGAAGGGATACGACGAGAAGTTCGGTGCCCGTCCCCTCCGGAGGGCCATCCAGCGCTACCTGGAGGATCCCCTCTCCGAGAAGATCCTCCTCTCCGAGTTCGCCGGTGGCGAGGAGTTGGAGGTGGATGTGGAGCCCGACGGCGAGGCGCTTTCCATCCAGGCCGGGTCGGCGACCAAGACGTGATGATCGAGAGATGTGTCGGTGTCCGGCCGGTGGCCGGACTCGCGTCAGGGGTGCTGGGACTCCTGGTGATGGCCCTGTTCCTCCTCCTCCCCTCCAACGGGTGGGCCCAGCAGCCCGGGGCGGCCGCCGGGGCCACATTCGTGGACTCCATCCGGGTGGAGGGGACCGTTCGAGAGAACGCCGGCGTGGTGGCCGCCCAGTCGGGGCTGCAGCCGGGGACCCTCATCACCTTCCGGGAGATCCAGGAGGCCACCAAGGCCCTCATGGCCACCGGGCAGTTCGAGGATGTCCGCATCCTGGCCCAGGGGCGAGAGGGTGAATCCGTGGTGCTCATCATCGAGGTGGATGAGCGGGACATGGTGCGGAGGGTCACCTTCGAGGGTCTCGAGAGGGTCCGGGCCAGTGAGGTCATCGACTCGGCGGGGCTTCGGGGGAATGCTCCCTTCAATCCGGCCAGTGTATCCAGGGCTCGGAGCTACATCCGCGATCGACTGGCCCGCAACGGCGTCCCCTTTGCGCGGATCGAGGAGTCGCTCCGTCCGGTGCCCGGTGTGGAGGGCACGGTGGATCTGGTCTTCCAGGTCACCGAGGGGAACCGGGTGACGGTTTCGCAGGTGGAGTTCTCAGGGAACCACTCCTTCCCGGACGGGGAGTTGAGGGGTGTGCTGTCCACCAGGCCCGAGGGGTTCTGGTGGTTCCGCACGGGGTCCTACGACGAGGACATCCTCCGGGAGGATCTGGCGGGCTCCCTCCCTCGGTTCTACGCATCCAGGGGCTTCCTGGACATGCAGGTTGTGGGTGACACCCTCATCATCGATCCCGAAACCGGCAACAGTCGGGTGGAGATCATCGTGGACGAGGGGCCCAGGTACCGACTGGGTGACTTCACCATCGAGGGGAACCGGCGTTTTCCCACCGACCAGTTGGAGCTCTACTTCCAGGCGGAAGAGGGGGGCCTGCTGGCCAGCCTGGGGTTCGGGGGGGAGCAGCAGCAGGGCCCTCCTCCCTTTGACCAGGTGGCCTTCAGCGAGGCCGCCAGGGCCGTGGAGGAGCTCTACCGGAACAACGGATACATCTACGTCCAGGTGGATCCGCTGCTGGAGCGGGTTCCGTCGGAGGGGGATGGGCCCCCCACCGTGAACGTGGCCTGGCGCGTCCAGGAGGGGAATCCCGCCTACGTGAACCGGATCCAGATCGTGGGGAATGACTATACCCACGACCGGGTGATCCGGGAGCGGATTGCACTCCTTCCTGGCGACGTCTACAGTCAGGGGCTCCTGCTCCAGAGCTGGCAGGCCATCCAGGCCCTGGGATTCTTCGAGACCCCCATGCAGCCGCCGGATATCCAGCCGGACCCGGTCACCCGGGACGTGGACATCATCTTCAATGTCGTGGAGAAGCAGACCGGCTCCGTGAACTTCGGCACGGCCGTGGGTGGCGGGACCGGGGTGGCCGGTTTCCTGGGGTACGAGCAGCCCAACCTCTTCGGGCAGGCGAAGTCCGGGAGCCTCCGGTGGGACTTCGGGCGCTTTTCGAACAACTTCAGCCTCACCTACGGTGATCCGGCCCTCTTCGGGCAGCGGATCAGCGGGTCGTTCTCGGTCTTCAACTCCCGGGACCGGTTCTTCCAGTTCGATACCGGGGAACGTCGCCGGGTGGGATTCTCCTCCCGCTTCGGGCTCCCGGTTCCGGGGCAGAGGTGGACCAGGGTCTTCCTGGGCTACTCCCTCTCCCGGACCCGGTACGATCTCAGGGACACGACGGACGACAACTCCCTCTTCGGGCTTCCGCCGGGAACCCAGAGCCAGTTCACCCTGGGGATCACCCGGGAGACGTTGAACCACCCCATCTTCCCCACCCAGGGCTCCAGGCTCAGCCTGAACTCGGATTTCAACGGGGGGATCCTGGGGGGAGACGGGGACTTCATCCGGCACCTGGCGGAGGGGACCTGGTTCGTTCCGGTGGGAGCATTGGGAGGGGGGGCACCCGGGTCCCGTCCGGTGCAGTTTGCACTGGGTCTGTCGGCGAAGGGAGGAGCCGTCTTCGGGAACGCGGAACGGTTCCCGTTCGATCGTTTCTGGATGGGTGGTGTACAGTTTGGTCAGCGGCTCCGGGGGTACGAGGAGACCACCGTGACGCCGCTGGGGTACAGCCCCCGTGGTAGCGGGGCTGCGGATGTCCAGCGCCTCGGGGATGCCTTCGTGCTCCTCAGCGCCGAGTACGCCATCCGCTTCAATGACAATCTGGGACTGTCCCTGTTCTACGACGCCGGCAACGTCTGGACGGGGCCGGTCCAGGTGGACCCGTCCCGGCTCTTCCGGGGTGCCGGTCTGGGGGTGCAGTTGGTGACCCCCTTCGGTCCGCTGGGCCTGGACTACGCGTACGGGTTCGACAAGGATGTACCCGGCTGGCAGCTTCATTTCCGACTCGGACCGGGGTTCTGATGATCCTCCGGAGCCGTTCCCAACCCCCGGTGCAGGCCGCACTCACGCTGGAGAATCGTCTGATGCGCAGCATCCCCTTCCTCCCTTCCTTCCTGGGCCTCGCCCTCCTCCTTGCGATGACCGCGGGAGGCCTCGAAGCGCAGACCGGGCTGAAGATCGGGTACATCAACTCCGCTGCCATCTACGAAGAGGCACCGGGAGCCCGGGAGGCCCAGAGCCAGTTCGAGCGGGAGATGATGACCTACCGCACGGAGGTCCAGAGGCTGGGCGAGGAACTCCAGACCATGATCGCCCAGTACGAGCAGCAGCAGATGACGCTCTCCGCCGAGGCCCGTCAGGCACGGGAAGCGGCCATCCGCGAGAAGGACGGGGCCTACCGGGAGCGGGTGTCCCAGTTGGAGAATGAGGCCGGGCGCCGGCAGCAGGAGCTGGTGGAGCCCATCATGCGCCGGATCAACGACGTCATCGAGGCCCTCCGGACCGACGGCAACTATTCGCTGATCTTCGATGTGGGGCCCGGTTCGAACATCATCGCGGCGGACCCCTCCCTGGATCTGACCGACGAGGTGATTCGCAGGCTTCGCGCCGAGGATCGCTGATCCAGTCCCGGTGCCGGACGTAGGCCACTCTGCCGTGCCTGCCCGTGCTGGTCACTTCGCGGCCCGTCGGCCCTCCCCCGGGAGGGCCGACGGGCCGCGTCTCGTTCCTGCCGAGGAATGTCCATGAGCCAGACGAGTGGTAGCTCTCCCGACCGGATGGGGACGAGCCCCCTCCTCTCCCTCTCGGAGGTGGCCGTTGCCACAGGGGGACGGGTGATGGGGGACCCCGAGGTCCAGGTGGGGGATCTCCTCCCCCTGGAGCAGGCCGGCGAAGGGGAGTTGGGGTTCCTGGCGGATCGCCGCTACCTGCGATTCCTTTCCCACAGTCGGGCCGGGGCGCTCCTGGTGGCGGAGGGGCTGGCGGACCAGGTCCCTGAGGGGTGTTCCGCCGTGGTTGTGAAGGATCCCCACAGGGCCCTGGCCCTCCTGGTGGAGCGCTTCCACCCGCCCCTCCCCACCCCGGTGGCGATCCACCCCACCGCCGTCTTCGGACACGGGGTCCGTCTGGGCCGGGACGTCAGCGTGGGCCCCTACGTGGTGGTGGGGGACGGGGCGGTGGTGGGAGACCGTGTGGTGCTCTCCCCCCACGTGGTGGTGGGGGCCGGGGCCACCATCGGGGACGACACGGTGTTGCATCCACACGTGGTCCTCTATCCAGGCGTCCGCATCGGGAGGGAGGTCATCCTCCACGCCGGCGTGAAGGTGGGGGTAGACGGATTCGGCTACGTCTTCCACGAGGGAGAGCATCGGAAGGTGCCACAGGTGGGGGGGTGTCAGGTGGGGGACCGTGTGGAGATCGGGGCCAACAGCTGCCTGGACCGGGGCTCCATCGGACGCACGGTCGTGGGGGATGGGGCCAAGCTGGACAACCTGGTCCACCTTGGCCACAACGTGTCCGTGGGCCCTCTGGCCCTCCTGGTGGCCCAGGTGGGAATCGCCGGGAGCACCAGGGTGGGGAAGGGGGCCGTCCTGGGAGGTCAGGTGGGTGTCAGCGGACACCTGGAGATCGGTGACGGAGCCCGGCTGGGGGCCCAGGCCGGGGTCATCGGGGATGTGCCCCCCGGGGAGACCGTCTCGGGGTATCCCGCCCGCCCCCACCGGAGCTATCTGCAGGCCATGGCGGCCCTCTTTCGACTACCCGCACAGGAAAAGTCCCGGGAGCGGCGGATGGCCCTCCTGGAGGAGCGTCTCCTCCGGCTTGAGAAGGGGGGCGGGTGAGGTGCGACGAATCCCCGGGGGCGTTCGACCCCGGCGGGCTCCGCTGTTAGATTTGCTGGCTGTGGACGGGGCTTGAGGTGGAGATTCCCGGTCCGCCTGAGCCGATGCCGCAGCCCCGACCACCCACCCTGCCACGGAAGAGTGCATGGAGCGCAGCCACCAGCAGACCCTCGGACGATCCGTCACCCTGGAGGGCCCCGGGGTCCATTCGGGGGTGACCGCTTCCCTCACGTTCCGCCCGGCCGATCCCAACACCGGGATCCGCTTCGTCCGCACGGACCTCCCCAACGCTCCGGAGATCATCGCGGGGCTGGACCAGGTGGTGGCCACCGACCTGGGAACCACGCTGGGAGTCGGGGAGACCCAGGTGCGCACGGTGGAGCACGTCCTTGCGGCGCTGGGTTCCCAGGGGGTGGACAACGTGGTCCTGGAACTGGACGGACCTGAGCCTCCCATCCGGGATGGGAGCTTCCGGGACTTCATCGACTGCATCATGGATGCGGGAGTCGTTCGCCAGGAGGCTGAACTCCGGCCCATGGTCCTCACCGAGCCGGTCTCCCTGAGCCTGGACACCGGGGAGTCGTACGTGGCGGCCCCGTCGCCCATCTTCCGGATCTCCGCCACCATCGACTTCCCCCATCCCGCCATCGGAAGGCGTTTCGGGGCCTTCGAGATCTCCCCGGAGACCTTCCGCACAGGCCTGGCCCCCGCCCGCACCTTCGGGTTCAGGGCCGAGGCTGAAGGGCTCAGGGAGCGCGGGCTGGCGCTGGGCTCCTCCCTGGAGAACACGGTGGTTCTGGGGGACGAGGGGGTGCTGAATCCGGAAGGGCTCCGCTTCGAGGACGAACTGCTCCGCCACAAGGTGGGAGACCTGGTGGGTGACCTGACCCTGCTGGGGGCTCCGCTGCAGGCCCACGTGGTGGCGGAGCGCCCCAGCCACCGGGGGAATGTGGCGCTGGGGAAGGCGATCCGTGAGCGGATCCGCCGCACCAACGGGCGCCCCATCGTGGATACCCAGCAGATCATGCAGTACCTCCCCCACCGCTTCCCCATGCTGCTGGTGGACCGGATCATCGATTTCGAGGCGGGGAAGCGGATCACCGGGATCAAGAACGTCACCATCAACGAGCCCTTCTTCCAGGGCCACTACCCCGGCCACCCCGTGATGCCCGGGGTTCTCATCATCGAGGCTATGGCGCAGGTGGGGGGGCTCCTCCTGATGGACGCCATCGATCGGCCGGAGGACAAGGTGGTGTACTTCATGACCCTGGACAACGTGAAGTGGCGCCGCCCGGTCACCCCCGGGGACCAGATCATCTTCGAGATCGAGATGATCCAGTTCCGGAGGCATGTCTGCCGGATGAAGGGAGAGGGGTACGTGGACGGACACCTGGTGGCGGAAGCCGAACTGATGGCCCGGATCGTGGATCGATGAACGGGGGGGCGCAGACCGCCGGGAAACCTGCGGAGAGCAACGGCTACGTGGAGCCGCGGGTCCATCCCACCGCCCTTGTGGATCCCGGGGCGGAGCTGGGAGAGGGAGTGGAGATCGGCCCATGGGTGGTGGTGGGCCCAGGCGTCCGCATCGGCGCACGCACGACCCTCAGTGCAGGGGTCCTGGTGGAGCGGAACACCGTGGTGGGCGAGGATTGCCACATCTCCAAGGGGGCCGTCCTGGGAACGGACCCCCAGGACCGCAAGTTCTCCGGCGAGGAGAGCTGGCTCCATGTGGGGGACCGGACCGTGATCCGGGAGTATGCCACCCTGAACCGGGGGACCTCCGCCTCGGGAGAGACCCGGGTGGGATCGGACTGTCTCCTCATGGCCTACACCCACGTGGCCCACGACTGTCGGGTTGGGGACCATGTCACCATCTCCAACGCCACCCAGATGGCGGGGCACGTGGTGGTGGAGGACTACGTGACGCTTTCGGGGCTCGTAGCCATCCACCAGTTCGTCCGCATCGGTACCCACGCCTTCGTGGGGGGAGGCTCCCGGATCCCGCAGGACGTCCCCCCCTACGTCCGGGTGGTGGGGAATCCCCCCAAGCTCTACGGACTGAACTCGGTGGGGCTGGAACGCAGGGGGATCTCGGTGGAGGCCCGGAACCTCCTCAAGAAGACGTATCGCATCCTCTTCCTCTCCAACCAGAATCTCTCCCAGGCCATGGCCAGGGCCCGGGAGGAGGTGGAGGACATCCACGAGGTCCGGGTCTTCCTGGACTTCATCCGGTCCAGCGAACGGGGGATCACCAGCTGATGAGTGGCGGAACGGAGGGACTGCGGATCGGCGTCGCAGGGGCGGGAAGCCTGGGTTATCACCATGTACGGATCCTCCGGGACCTACCGGGGGTGCAGTTGGCGGGCTTCCACGAGACCCGGGAGGAGAGGGCGGCCTACGTGGCCCGGGAACTGGGTGTGGGGGCGCAGGGAAGTCTGGAGGCGCTCCTCGACCGGGTGGATGCGCTGGTGGTGGCGGTCCCCACCATCCACCACCGGGCCGTGGCGGAGGCGGCGCTGGAGCGGGGGATCCACGTGATGATCGAAAAGCCCCTGGCCCCCACCCTGGAGGACGCCGATGCCATCCTGGAGGCCGGCCGGAAGGGTGGGGCCATGGTGCAGACCGGCCATGTGGAGCGCTTCAACGCCGCCATCCTGGGGGCGGAGGCGTACCTGGATCGCCCCCTCTTCATCGAGTCCCATCGACTGGCGCCCTTCGTGAACCGGGGCACGGATGTGGCGGTGGTGCTGGACCTGATGATCCACGACGTGGACCTGGTGCAGAGCCTGGTGAAGCGGCCCGTGGTGAGCTTCGAGGCGGCGGGGATGCCGGTCCTCACCCCCTCCATCGACATCGCCAATGCCCGACTCCAGTTCGAGGGGGGCGCCGTGGCGAACCTCACGGCCAGTCGGGTGTCCATGGAACGCATGCGGAAGCTCCGGATCTTCCAGCCCTCCGGGTACCTGAGCCTCAACCTGGCGGATGGGACCGGGGAGTTCCTCCGGCTGAAGGGGGACCTGGACCTTCCCGCCCTGCTGGGGCGGGGTCTTCCCCTGGATGCCCCGGAGGGGATCTGGGACATCGTGGAGCGGATTCCGCTGGCGGGGACCCCCGTGGAGCCGCTGCGCCGGGAGCTGGAGTGCTTCCGCGATGCGGCGCTGGGGCACATGGAACCCGTCGTCTCCGGCGAGGATGGTCGCAACGCCCTCGCCATCGCACTCGCCATCGAGGATCGGATCCAGCGGCATGTCATTGATACGCGTCCGACGTGACCGGAAGAAGGGGTGGATCGACTCCCGGAAGGGGAAGTCCCCCCGGTCGCTCGTGGTGGGACTGATCCTGGTGGCGCTGGTCATCTGGTTCCTGAGCACCCGCTTCTGACGGGGATGCACTCCTCCGGGGCCGCCCCCCGGGTGCTCCTTCTGGCAGGGGAGGCTTCCGGCGACCAGCACGGTGCCGCCGTGGCCGCGGCCCTTCGCCGCCGGCTGCCCGGGGTCCGGCTGGTGGGGCTGGGGGGCGACCACATGAAGGACGCAGGCGTGGAGCTCCTGGCAGAGCTGGATGCCCTGGCGGTCATGGGCTTCGCCGAGGTGGTGCGGCACCTTCCCTTCTTCCTCCGCCTCGAGCGGCAGGTCACCGGGCTCCTGGACGACCCGGGGGTGGACCTGGTGCTTCCCGTGGACTACCCCGGCTTCAACCTCCGGATCACCAGGGCGGCCCACCGGCGAGGGATTCCGGTCCTCTACTATGTGGCGCCCCAGGTCTGGGCGTGGAAGGCCCGTCGGGCCGGGCGCCTGGCCCGGGAGGCGGACCGGGTGGCGGTGATCCTCCCCTTCGAGGTGGAGTTCCTCCGGAAGTGGGGGGCCTCGGCGGAGTTCGTGGGGCATCCCCTCCTGGAGGAGGAGATGCCCACTCCCGACCCCGCCCGGTTCGCCCATCTCCACGGCCTCGATCCGGAGCGCCCCATCCTGGCCCTCTTTCCTGGCTCCCGGAAGCAGGAGATCCAGCGGCATCTCTCCCTGTTCCTGGAGGCGGCCCGGTGGCTCCAGGGGGCGCACCCCGGGCTGCAGCCGGTGCTGGGACGGGCGCCCTCCGTGTCCCGGGAGGCGCTGGGGGGAGGAGCAGACGTTCCCATCGTCGACGACTTCCGGAGCCTGCTCCGGGTGGCCCGGGTGGCGCTGGTGAAGTCGGGGACCACCACGCTGGAGGCGGCGCTGGCAGGGGTGCCCTTCGTCACGGTCTACCGCACCAGCCCCCTCACCTGGATGCTGGCGCAGCGGCTGGTGAAGGTGGACCACATCGCCCTGGCCAACCTGGTGGCCGGTGGGCGGGTGGTCCCGGAGATCCTCCAGGATGAGGCCACCCCGGAGCGGCTGGCCGACGAACTGGGTCGACTGCTCCCCGAGGGAGGTGCCCGGAGCGACATGCTGGCGGGGCTGGCAGGGGTCCGGGCCGCCCTGGGGACCCCCGGTGCGTCCGAGCGGGTGGCGGAGATGGCGGTGGAGCTGCTGCGGGCACGGAGGCGGGTATGAACTCCCGCCTGGACGCCCTCCGCTTCTGGCTGGCAGGGTGGCTGGGGTGGGCGGTGGTGCGGCTCCTCATGGCCACGGTGCGGGTGGAGGTGGTGCACGGGGCAGAGCATCCCCGGACCATTGCCGCCTCCGGGGTGCCCCCCATCCTGATGAGCTGGCATGGGCATCTCCTCCCGTTGATCTACCACCACCGGAACCAGGGGGCGGTGGCCCTGGCCTCCGAACACCGGGACGGGGAGTACATCACCCGGGTCCTGGGGCACCTGGGGTTCGGGTCCGCCCGGGGCTCCAGTACCCGGGGGGGCTCCCGTGGGCTCCGGGAAATGGTGAAGGCCGCCCGGGCCGGGCGCCCCCTGGCCATCACCCCCGACGGCCCGAAGGGGCCCCGGCATCGGGTGAAGGGGGGCGCCCTTCTGGCCGCCCGCCTCACGGGGCACCCCATCCTCCCCATGGTGGCGGCCGCCGACCGGGGATGGGTCCTGGGTTCCTGGGACGGCTTCCTCATCCCCAAGCCCTTCAGCCGCGTGCGGATCGTCTACGCTCCCCCCTTCACGGTGCCCCGGGATGTGGACGATCAGGGCCTGGAGTCGCTGGCGAGGGAACTGGAAGGGGAGATGGAGCGGATCGGGCAGCTGGCGGGAGGGGAGCCGGAAGGGGTGGCGGAGCCCGGGGGAGTGGCCGGAGCCCCCGGCTCCTCCCCGGCGGACCCGGAGGGAGCCCCATGATCCGCCGCCTCATGGAGCCCCGTCTCCGGGAGTGGTGGAGCGGTGGCGGCGGGGTGGGGGGCGGGCTCTACCGGGGGATCAGCGCCCCCCTGGCGGGGCTCTTCGGAGTCGCCGTGGGGCTCCGCAACCGTGGATTCGACAACGGCGTCCTCCCCTCCGGAGCGGCCACCATCCCGGTGATCTCCATCGGGAATCTGGCGGTGGGGGGGGCAGGGAAGACCCCCTTCACCCGGTGGGTGGTGGAGACCCTCCTGGAGGGGGGGGCGCACCCGGCGGTGGTGTCCCGTGGGTACGGAGAGGACGAACCCGCCCTGCATCGCCAGTGGTATCCCCGGGTCCCCGTGGTCCTCTCCCCCCGGCGGCTGGACGGGGTCCGGCAGGCCTCCGGGGAAGGGGCGGAGGTGGCGGTGCTGGACGACGCCTTCCAGCACCGGGCGCTCCGGCGGGATCTGGACATCGTGCTCCTCGCCGCCGAGCACCCCCATCCCATCCGTCTCCTTCCGGCGGGGCCCTACCGGGAAGGGATGGCGGCCCTCCGCAGGGCCCACGTGGTGGTGGTGACCCGCCGGGTGGCCCCGGTGGCGGTGGCCCTGGAGTGGCTGGACCGGGTCCGGAGGGGCTGGCCCCACCTGACGGTGGCCTCCCTCCGCTTTGCCCCCGGGGGCTGGAGTAGCCTGGAAGGGGAGAAGGCCGAGGTTCCGGAGGGTCCACTTCTGGCGGCATCCGGGGTGGCCGCTCCCGAGGGCTTCGCCCGGATGGTGGAGGAGTCTACCGGGGCGCCGGTGGAACTCATGGCCTTTCCGGACCATCACCGATTCACCGCCGGAGACCTCCGGGAGGTGGTGCAGCGGGCCCGGGGGCGCACCGTGGTCATCACGCAGAAGGATGCGGTGAAATGGCTGGATCTCCCGGAACCCCGGCCCGGGGTCCGGGTGCTCTCCCTCACCCCGGTCTTCGAAGAAGGGGAGGCGGCCGTCAGGGCCGCGCTGCACCGGACCCTCCAGGAGAAGCCCACCCGTGGACCGTGAGACGGATGTTCTGGTGGTGGGCTCCGGGATCGCCGGGCTGACCTACGCCCTGGAAGTGGCCCGGGCGCACCGGGTGCTCCTGGTGACGAAGAAGGAGCGGGCGGAATCGTCCACCAACTGGGCCCGGGGAGGGATCGCCGCTGTCCTGGGAGAGGACGACGACCCCTCCCTCCATATCGCCGACACCCTGGAGGCGGGGGCGGGGCTCTGCCATCCGGACGCCGTGGAACTCCTGGTCCGGGAGGGACCGGGGCGGGTCCGGGAGCTGGTGGCCCGGGGGGCGCGCTTCGCCCGGCATGAGGGGAGGCTCTCCCTGGGCAAGGAGGGGGGGCATTCCCGACGTCGGATCGTGCATGCCGGCGACCGGACCGGGCGGGAGATCGAACGGACCCTCCTGAAGGCCGTGGAGGAGAATCCCAGGATCCTGGTGTTCGAGGACCACCTGGCGGTGGACCTTCTCCTTCAGGGCGACCCCCCGGTCTGTGCAGGAGCGCTGGTGCTGGACCGGACCACCCATGAGATGGAACGGATCACGGCCCGGATCACCTTCCTGGCCACCGGGGGGTGGGGGCAGGTGTACCGTCACACCACCAACCCCCTGATCGCCACCGGAGACGGGCTGGCCATGGCCTTCCGTGCGGGGGCCCGGGTGGCCAACCTGGAGTTCACCCAGTTCCACCCCACCAGCCTCCACGGGTCCGGTGACCCTGCCTTCCTCCTCACGGAGGCCATCCGGGGGGAGGGTGCGGTCCTCCGCCGCAGGGACGGGGTGGAGTTCATGGCGAAGGCCCACCCCCAGGGATCGCTGGCCCCCCGGGACATCGTGGCCCGGGCCATTGACCGGGAGTGCAGGGAGACCGGCGACCCCTTCGTACTCCTGGACCTCTCTCCGGTGGCTCCGGAGGCGGCGCAGCGTCACTTCCCCGACGCCCTCCGGGAGTGCGCCGCCCGGGGGATCGATCCCTTCGACGGGATCCCGGTGGTGCCGGCCGCCCACTACGGCTGTGGGGGGATCCTCACCGACCGGCACGGTCGGACCAGTCTGCCTGGACTCCTGGCCGCCGGCGAAGTGGCCTGCACCGGGGTCCACGGCGCCAACCGGCTGGCCTCCAACTCCCTCCTGGAAGCACTGGTTTTCGCCCATCGGGCGGCTGAGATCACCGACGTGGAGATGGCCCGTCTGCCCGGGCCGGAGGAAGAGGCGACCCCTGCGGTCCCGGTCCCCGGGGGAGGGGGTCTGGACCCCCTGGCCTCCCTCCCCACCCCCGGCGATGAGTCGACCGCCCCCCTCTCCGGCGGCCCTTCCCCTCTCCTGGAGGCCCGGCGGGAGACCCTCCGGGAGACCGTCTGGCGGGTGGCGGGGATCGTCCGGACGGATCAGCTCCTGGAGGAGGGGGTGGAGGCGGTGGCAGCCTTCCACACCGAGGCCGACCGGCTGCTGGCTGCGGCCCCTTCCGCCGATGCCCACGAGTTCCGGAACCTGGTGACGGTGGCGGAACTCATCGTCCGGAGCGCCGTCCTCCGGAAGGAGAGCCGGGGCCTCCACTACAATGTGGATCACCCCCTCCGGGACGACCGACGCTTCGGCACCGATACGGTCCTGGAAGCCCCATCCCCCGGGGCAGCCCGGAATCTGGGGGCCCCCCACACCGGGACGGGTACGGCTCCATGATCGTCCGGATGGTGGTGGTGGGGCGGGTGAAGGGACCGCTGGAGGATGTGGTGGGGAACTACGAGGGGCGGTGTGGACGTTACTGGAAGTTCCAGGTGGACGAGGTGGCCGCCGGGGCCCGGGGGCAGGCGGAACCGGAACAGGTGGTGGAGGCCGAGGGGGAGCGTATCCTGGCCCGCCTTCCCGCATCAGGGCTGGTGGTGGCCCTCACCCGGGACGGTCGACCGGTCTCCTCCCGGGATCTGGCCTCCCTCCTGGAGCGGGAGGCGGTGGCCTCCACCCAGGAGGTGGCCTTCGTCATCGGGGGGGCCTTCGGGCTGGCTGGGGCGGTCCTGGATCGGTCCCGGGTCCGCCTCTCCCTCTCCGCCATGACCCTGCCCCATGAACTGGCCCGGCTGGTCCTGGCGGAACAGCTCTACCGGGCGGGGACGATCCTCCGGGGTGAGCCGTACCACAAGGGGCAGGACGGATGACGCACCCCCGGGTGGGTCAGCCTGTCCCGCGGGCAGGGGCTGCCGTTATGCTTGCCCCGGTTCCTGCCGGATCCGTGGGACCCATGGTGCAGGACCTGTCGATCCCTACAGCGAGAACGACTCCTTGACTCTTGAGATCCTGGCCAGGCTCCCCGTTTCCCCCCCAGGTGGGGCGGATCGGGAAAAGCAGGCCTCCGGGAAGGCTTTGCGCTTCACCGCTTCCCCCTCGGATCCCGACGCCTACCGGGAGCAGGCGGAGCGGGTGGCCCGACGCTTCGACGACGACGCCAGGAAGCGGGCGGCCCGGGCCATCCGGGCTCCCCACCCCGCAGGGGAGGCGCAGCTCCGCCGGGTGGTGGAGGAGGGGGGCTTCTTCGTCACCACCGGGCAGCAGCCGGGGCTCTTCACAGGGCCGCTGTACAGCATCTACAAGGCGCTCACCGCCATCCGCCTCGCCCGCTCGCTGCAAGGCCTCCTGGAGCGTCCGGTGGCCCCCCTCTTCTGGGTGGCGTCGGAGGACCATGACTGGGCCGAGGTGGACCACGCGGCGCTGGTGGACCTGGAGAACAGCCTCCACACCGTGTCCCTCCCCGGGATCCCCGGGAGCGAGCCGGAGCGCCCCCTGTTCCGATGTCCCCTGGAGTCGGAGGTGTCGGGGGTGCTGGACCGGTTCGCCGCCCTCCTTCCCCCCAGCGACTTCGTGGACGAGGATCTGGCCCTGCTGCGGGAGGCGTACGCCCCTGGTCGGGGCATGGGGGAGGCGTTCGCCCACACCCTGGGAGCCCTCCTCGGACCACACGGCCTCCTCCTCACCGATGCCGCGGATCCGGCGCTCAAGGCGCTGTCCCTTCCGCTCCTGCTGGAGGAGGCCCGCTCAGCGGAGGCAGGAGAGACCATTCTCTCCCGGGCGGCAGGGGAGTTGGAGGCGGCCGGGCAGCCGGTACAGGTCCCCATCCTGGAAGGGGGAGTGAACCTCTTCCTGGAAGGACCCGGGGGGCGGGAGCGTATGTACAGGGAAGGGGACGGGTTCCGCCTGAACCGATCGGGGTTGAAGCTCACTCCCGAGGAGTTTCGCCGGCGGGTGGAGGCGGACCCCTCGGTCCTGAGCCCCAATGTGCTCCTCCGTCCGGTGGTGGAGAGTACGGTGTTTCCGGTGCTGGCCTACGTGGCGGGGCCCGGCGAGATGGCCTACTGGGCACAGCTCAGGGAGTACTTCCAGCACCACGGGATCACCATGCCCCTGGTGCACCCCCGGCACCATGTCACCCTGGTGGAGGGGAAGGTCCGGAAGGTCCTGGATCGCTACTCGCTGGAGCCGGCGGACTTCCACCGACCGGTCCATGAGGTGGCGGCGGCCACCCTCCGGGATGAGATGCCCGACGGGGTCAAGAAGGCGCTGGGAGAGTTCCGGGGAGCGGTGGCCCGGAGCGCCGCCTCCCTGGCTGAGGCGGTGAAGGAGGTGGATCCCACGCTGAAGGGGCCGGTGGAGGGGGCGCGGAACCAGGCGTTCAAGTCGCTGGAGGATGTGGAGCGGAAGGTTGTGCAGGCGCTGAAGCGCAGGAACGACATGACGCTGGAGCAGTTGGAGAAGGCGGCGGTCCACCTCTTCCCCGGAGGGAGACCCCAGGAGCGGGTCCTGAACCTGTTCTACTACACGGCCCGGTACGGCCGGGGCCTCCTGGATGACCTCCTGGAGGCGTGCACCCCGGCCCTGATGGAGGAGATCCCGTTGCCCACCCCCCCGGACGTCGGATAGCTTGAACCATGCTCTGGCCGATCATTTTCATCCTCGTCCTCCTGATTCCCATCCTGTCCATCGTCCTGGACTCCCAGGTGGGTCAGGCCCTGGCCGCCCGTCTGGAGCGGAAGGGAATCGCCGCCCCCGACGATGCGTCGTCGGAGAGGGTCGCCTACCTCGAGGGTGAGGTGGAGCGGCTGGGAAGGGATGTGGAGCGGCTGAAGGAGGAGAGTCAGTTCCTCCACCGCCTCCTCACCGAGAGCCCCGGGGAGCCGGAGGCCCTGCCGCCGCCGGGTGACGGACCCCAGTAGCAGGTCCTCCTCCGGCGGTCCCCCTCCATCGGGAGATCGGGCGGCGAGCCGCGTCGGGGCGGGCATCCTCTTGAGCCGCCTGGCGGGCTTCGCCCGGGACGCCGTCCTGGCAGGGTACCTGGGCTCCAGCCGGGCCGCCGACATCTGGTACCTGGGGCTCCGCACCCCCAACATCATCCAGAATCTCCTGGGCGAAGGCACCCTCTCCGCCTCCTTCATCCCCATCTACGCCCGTCTGGTGGAGGAGGGGAGGGAGGAGGAGGCCGGACGCTTCGCAGGGGCGGTCCTGGGCCTGGTGGCGGCCGCTGCCTTCGGCATCGCCCTCCTGGGGATGCTCCTGGCCCCGGTCCTGGTCCCGGTGGTCTTCTTCGCCCTGGAGCCGGAGTACCAGCGGCTCCTGATCCAGGTCATCCGCATCCTCCTTCCCATGACGGCCATCCTGGCTGTGTCGGCCTGGGCGCTGGGGATCCTGAACACCCACAGGCTCTTTTTCGTCTCGTACGTGGCTCCGGTGGCCTGGAACCTGGCCATCATTGCAGCGGCGGTGGCGGGAGGCACCTGGTGGGGGC
>CAYQVI010000016.1:0-31475 GCA_964420725.1 uncultured Gemmatimonadaceae bacterium
CCTCCGACAACCTGGCCCGGGGGCAGTCCACCTTCATGGTGGAGATGAACGAGACCGCCTCCATCCTCCACGGCGCCACCTCCCGCTCCCTGGTGCTCCTGGACGAGATCGGCCGGGGGACCGCCACCTACGACGGGGTCTCCATCGCCTGGGCGGTCACCGAACACCTCCACGAGCACATCGGGGCCCGGACGGTCTTCGCCACCCACTACCACGAACTCACCCAGTTGGGCGACCTTCTCCAGGGGGTGTTCAACCTGAACGTGGCCGTCCGGGAGGTGGGGGAGGAGATCGTCTTCCTCCGGCGGCTGGAACGCGGGGGCGCGGATCGCTCCTACGGCATCCAGGTGGCGCGGCTGGCTGGACTCCCCCCCCGGGTGGTGGCCCGGGCCCGGGAACTTCTGGCCGAACTGGAGGGAACACATAGCGGAGGTGGAGAGGGGCTGGGGCGCCATGGCCGGCACCGGCCCGCCTCCACATCGCTGGATCAGCTCTCCCTCTTCCCGGCCACCGAGCACCCCGTGCTGGGGCGCCTCCGGGAGATGGACATCCATACCCTCACACCCCTCGACGCGCTGAATCTCCTGGCCGAACTCCGGAGATCCGTCACGGGGGAACGGGACCACGCAGAATGACGCAGACCTCGGCCCCGGCCCGATCCTTCCCGGCCCTCCTGCTTCTGGGCCTCCCGGTGCTGCTCCTCCTGGCGGCGTGCGGCCGGGACATGGAGATCGAGCAGCCCCGTCCC
Source organism: uncultured Gemmatimonadaceae bacterium (assembly GCA_964420725.1). Lineage (GTDB taxonomy): Bacteria > Gemmatimonadota > Gemmatimonadetes > Longimicrobiales > Gaopeijiaceae > CAYQVI01. The sequence goes on from CAYQVI010000016.1 coordinate 749, forward strand.
CTCTACGGAGAGGACCCCATCGAGTATCCCATCACCCTCTGGGACCGGGGGATCGAGGGGGAGACCCTCCTCCGGGTGCGGGTGAACGACATGGGGACGGTGGATTCGGTGGAGGTGGTGGAGAGCAGTGGACATGTGGCGCTGGACTCTGCGGCGGTGCGGGGGGCGAAGGAGTTGCGCTTCAGCCCCGGCCGGCGGAATGGTCGACGGATCGAGGTCTGGGCCCAGGTTCCGGTCCACTTCTCCCGGCGGAGCGACCCCGAGGGAGCGCCCCAGGTGTGACCCGCCGGCGCCCCGTTCCCCGGGCCCCTTCCGGAGCCCGCCCCCTCTCCCTGACCACTCCCCTCTGCGGAGTGCGAGGCCCCCGATGAGCGAGCGACACCGCACCCCCTATGGCGATGTGATGGAGATGGTGGGGTGGACCCCCTTGATCCGTCTGAACCGGGTCGTAGACGGATGCCGCACCCCCGTCTACGGCAAGTGCGAGTTCATGAACCCGGGTGGGTCGGTGAAGGACCGGATCGGGGAGGCCATGGTGGCGGCCGCCGAGGCGGATGGGACGCTTCGCAAGGGCGGGGTCATCGTGGAGGCCACCTCCGGAAACACCGGGCTGGCGCTGGCGCTGGCGGCAGCCAGCCGGGGGTACCGGTGCATCTTCACCATGCCCGACAAGATGAGCCAGGAGAAGGTGAAGCTCCTCCGGGCCTTCGGAGCCGAGGTGGTGATCACCCCCACCGCCGTGGCCCCGGACCACCCGGACCACTACCTGGAGACGGCGAAGCGCATCGCCCGGGAGACCCCCGGTGCGGTGCTGGCCAACCAGTTCTACAACCCCGCCAACCCCGAGGCCCACTACCGCTCCACCGGACCGGAGCTCTGGGAGCAGTCCAGCGGGCGGATCTCCCACTTCTTCGCCGGGTCCGGCACCGGGGGGACCATCACCGGGACCGGCCGCTTCCTGAAGGAGCAGAACCCCGGGGTGCAGGTGGTGGGGGTGGATCCGGTGGGCTCGGTGATCGGTCCCTTCTTCCGTACCGGGACGATGCCCGAAGGGGCCCCCTACAAGGTGGAGGGGCTGGGGAATGACAAGATCCCTGGCACCCTGGACCTGGGAGTGGTGGACGACTACGTCACGGTCACCGACGCCGAGGCCTTCCGGATGGCCCGACGACTCACCCGGGAGGAGGGGCTCTTCGTGGGGGGATCGGCGGGGTTGATCGTCCACGCCGCCGTGGCGCTGGCCAAGGACATCGACGACCCCGACGCCTTCGTGGTGGCCATCCTCTGCGACTGGGGGGAGCACTACCTCACGAAGCAGTACGACGAGGAGTGGATGCGGGAGAATGGCTTCCTGGAGCGCCGGAGCCGGAGCGTCCACGACCTGCTGGGGGCCAAGGACCGGGACCGGGGGCTGCCGTCCCTCCTCTCGGTGTCCCCCTCCACCCCGGTGCGGATGGCGCTCTCCACCCTCACCACCCATGAGATCTCCCAGCTTCCGGTCCTCCTGGATGGGGAGTGCGTGGGGTCGGTGTCCGAGGGGGATCTCATGGCGGAGGTCATCGCCGACCCGGCCCTCCTGGACCGCCCGGTGGAGGGGGTCATGGAAGCCCCCTTCCCGGTGGTGGACAGCCATCTCAGCGCCGACGAGGCCACCCGGCTCCTGGGGCGCCGGACCCCTGCGGTGCTGGTGCGGGACGGGGGGCAGCTCCAGGGGATCGTCACCCGCTACGACGTGGTGCGCACCCTGACGGGGGTCTCGTGAGCCGACGGGGATGGGTGCCGGTCGTGGAGGGTCTGGCCCGGGCCTCGGTGCATCCCTGGGAGTGGATGGTGGCCCCGGCGGCCATTCCGGCCCGGCCACCGGCCGGGGGAGCCACCCCATGAAGGTGGCCGTCCTGATGGGGGGAAGCTCCCCCGAGCGGCAGGTCTCCAGGGCCTCGGGGTGCCAGGTGGGGCGGGCCCTCCGGGAGCGGGGGTACACGGTAGCTGTGGTGGACACCCTCCTGGGGGTGCTGGACCGTCTCCAGGAGGAGGAGGTCCTGGAGGCCGGGGTCCTTCCCCCCTCCCCGGCACCCCCCTCGGTCTTCCCTGGGGGCTACCTGGACGTGCTCCGACTCCCGGTGGTGCAGGAGGCGGACCTCTGCTTCCTGGCCCTCCACGGGGGGGACGGGGAGAATGGCATGCTCCAGACCCTCCTGGAGCTGGAGGGGAAGGCCTTCACCGGGAGTGGTCGCATCGGCTGTACGCTGGCCATGGACAAGCAGGTGGCCAAGCGGCTCCTCCGGGATGCGGGGATCCCCACCCCGGAGTGGATCACCGGACCCGCCGAGCCGGACGACGTGGTGGCCCGGCTGGGGCTCCCGGTGATCGTGAAGCCCTATTCCGGGGGCTCCACCCTGGGGATCACCCTGGCCCACACGGTGGAGGAACTCGAGGAGGCCATCGTCCGGTCCAGGGAGCACCACGCCGGGGTGATCTTCGAGCGCTACATTCCGGGGCGGGAGTTCACCGTGGGGGTGCTGGGGGGGGAGGCGCTGCCGGTGGGAGAGATCATTCCGGCCCACGAGATCTTCGATTACGAGTGCAAGTACCTCCCGGGACTGGCGGAGGAGATCTTCCCGGCCGATCTTCCGGAAGAGTCCCGGGCGCTCCTCCAGCGTCGGGCCCTGGAGGTGTTCCAGGCCCTGCGGATGGAGGATCTGACCCGGGTGGATTTCATGCTGGACGGTGAGGGCGAGGCCTGGTGCCTCGAGGCCAATGCCCTCCCTGGACTCACCGGGAACAGTCTTCTTCCACGGGCCGCTGCGGCCGGTGGAATGGCCTTTCCCGACCTCTGTCACCGAATTGCCACGCTGGCGCTGGAGCGGGCTCGCCCCCACCTCTGATGGTGTAGCGGCGGGGCCTCCGCCTCGGGGAACAACCCTCCGGACACAGGGTTGAAACCCGGGCAGGGTCCCCCGGGGACACCCCATCTGATCTGGGGGTCACCACCCCCCCGGCGAACGCCGACCGGACGTCCCGATGGCTTACAATACCGCCCCATTTGCGTTCAGATTCTCCGTGACCCCCTGGGTACGGCGGCTGCTGATCGCGAATGGGGTCGTCTTCCTGATCACACTCCTGGCGGGGCAGACCTTTCGCCCCGTGATCATCGACTGGTTCGCCTTCCACCCGAACCAGGTGTTGACCCGCCCGTGGGGGGCGGTGACCTACATGTTCCTCCACGGGGACCTGTGGCATCTCCTCCTGAACATGCTGGTCCTCTTCTTCTTCGGGCCTCCCCTGGAGGAGCGGTGGGGAAGCCGGGAATTCCTCAAGTTCTACTTCATCTGCGGATTGGGAGGTGTGGCCCTCAGCTTCCTCTTCGCATCGGGGGCCTCCGTCATCGGGGCCTCGGCGGCCATCTACGGCGTCATGCTGGCCTTCGCCATGACCTGGCCCGAGTCCCCCATCTACGTCTGGGGGATCTTCCCGGTAAAGGCCAAATGGTTGGTGGGCTTCATGTTCGTCCTCACCCTCCTGAGTGCCGCCGGGGGGAGCGGGGGTGGGGTGGCCCACTTCGCCCACCTGGGAGGACTGGTCACCGGGTTCCTCTACCTCCGGCTGGACGGCCGGATGGGGAAGCTCTCGCTGGGGATTCCCACCGGGCGGTCCGGGCCGAAGGGCGGGGCATCAGGGAGCGGCGGGAGCACCACCCGGGTCTCGGTCCTCACCCGTGAGCCCCGCCCCCCCCAGTCCCGGAAGGAGACCGTGCCGGGTCGGGGAGTCCGGGGGCGTCCCTGGCAGGATGCCGAGGAGGAGGCGCTGCTGGACGAGGTGGACCGGGTGCTGGACAAGATCTCCGCCACCGGGATGTCCTCCCTCTCCGCCGAGGAGAGGCGGCTCCTGGACGAGGTCTCGAAGCGCCACCGGGCGAACTGACGCCCTTTTTGCGCCCCTCTCCCTTCGGGGTCGTGTTTTCTTCTTGACCCCTTCTCGTACCGGTCCCACAGTACGAATCCCAACGTGACGCGGCGGTCGCGCCGGAGAAGACGACGAGGTCGTCACGGCCGGCGGGACGACGTGTCGTCACGGCAACCGCGACGGGATTGCCGTCGCGCCCCTGACCCGGCTCAAGGCCGGGGCGGGCCAGGGACTCCGGTGAACACCCGACGAGGAGGGTGTATGGCCACCGAGAAGGAGTTTCCTACCGAGCAGATCCGCAACATCGCCATCCTCGGTCACAGCGGGGCCGGCAAGTCCACCCTGGTGGACGCTCTCTGCTACACCGCCGGCTCCAACCGCCGGAAGGTGGCGGACGGGGGGATCCCCCTCACCGTCACCACTCCGGAGGAAGTGGCCCACGGCATCTCCATCCAGGTCACCCCTGCCCGGGCGGAGTGGATGGGGACCCGGCTGAACCTGCTGGACACCCCGGGCTACCAGGACTTTGCCGCCGACGCGCTGGCGGCGGTGCGGGTGGCCGATGCTGCGGTGATCGTGCTCCCTGCTACCGCCGGCGTCCAGGTGGGCACCGAGCGGACCTGGGGCTGGTGCGAGGAGCGCCGCCTCCCACGGATCCTCTTCGTCTCGATGCTGGACCGGGAGAACACCAGCTTCGAGGGTGTCTTCCGGGAGATCCGGGAGCGCCTCTCCCCGAAGGTCATCCCCGTGGAGATCCCCATCGGGGAGGGTGCCGAGTTCCGGGGGATCATCAACCTGTTCAGTGAGCGGGCGCACCTGTACCGACCGGAGAGCGACACCGGGGAGTACGACGAGGGCGACATCCCGGAGGAGCTCCGGGAGCGGTTCCAGGCGTGGGAGACGGAGCTCCAGGAGACGCTGGCCACCACCGACGAAACCCTGCTGGAGCGCTACCTGGAGGGGGGACACATCTCCCGGGAGGAGGCCATCGAGGGGATGGCCCGTGCCATGGCCCGGGGGGAGCTGGTCCCCCTCTTCTGCGGCTCCGCCCGCACCGGCTTCGGGCTCCGGGCCCTCATGCGGAAGATGGTGGAGCTCTTCCCCCACCCGGGAGACGCCCCGCCGCAGACGGCCCGGACACAGGGGGAGGGGGAGGAGGAGGTGATGCGGGTCCCCTGCACCGACGACGCCCCCTTCAGCGCCCTGGTCTACAAGACGCTGAGTGAACCCCATGTGGGGGAGCTCTCCCTCTTCCGGGTCACCAGCGGTGTGTGCACCAGTGGGATGGAGGTGGTGAATGCCTGCCACGGCGGGACCGAGAAGCTGGCCCACCTGGCGGTCCTCCACGGCAGGGAACGGACCGAGGTCCCCCGCCTCCATGCCGGGGACCTGGGAGTGGTGGCCCGCCTCCGGGACACCCACACCAACGACACCCTCGCTTCTTCCGCACGCCCCCTCCTCCTCACCCCGATCCCCTTCCCGAAGCCGGACATCGCCCTGGGGATCCGGGGCGTATCCCGCTCCGACGAGGACAGGCTGGGGGAGGTCCTTCCCCGCCTCCGGGAGGAGGATCCCTCCTTCGTGGCGGGCTACCATCCTGAGCTGGGGCAGACCATCGCCCGTGGGCTGGGGGAGCTCCACCTGGAGATCCAGATGGAGAGGCTGAAGCGGAAGTTCGGGGTGCGGGTGGAGACGGAGCGGCCCCGTGTGGCCTACCGGGAGACCATTTCCCGGAACGGGGAGGGGCGGGGGCGCCACAAGAAGCAGAGCGGGGGGCGAGGGCAGTTCGGGGACTGCCGGGTGCGGCTCTCCCCCCGTCCCCCGGGAGAGGGGTACCTCTTCGTGGACGCCATCAAGGGGGGGGTGATCCCTGGGAAGTTCATCCCCTCCGTGGACCGGGGTGTGCAGGAGGCGGCGGCCCGGGGGCTTCTGGCGGGATTCCCGGTGGTGGACTTCCAGGCGGAGCTCTTCGACGGTTCCTTCCACGCGGTGGATTCCTCGGATATCGCCTTCAGGATCGCCGGGTCGCTGGCCTTCCAGGAGGGGGCGGCGGCGGCGGGACCGGTGCTCCTGGAGCCAGTGATCGAGGTGTCGGTCTCCACGCCCGACGAATACGTGGGGGACATCCTGGGGGACATCACCCAGCGGAGGGGGAAAGTGCTGGGGATGGAGCCCGACGGCGGTGGGACGGTGGTGCGGGCCCGGGTCCCCGAGGCGGAGCTCTACCGGTACGCCAACGCCCTCCGCTCCATGACCCAGGGGAGGGCGGCCCACACCAGGCAGCCCGTTGGGTACGAGCCGGTGCCGGAGCAGGAGGCCCGGAAGGTCATCGACAGGGTCCGGGCGGAGGGGGCCACGGCGGGAGCCCACTGAGGGGAGGGGGGCTCCGGGGGAGCCCGGTCCCTCTATCGTGGGTAGCCCGGGGGGGGGGGAATCCCCGGGGCGGCCGTCGGCGAAGACCCCGGGGGGGCGCGCGTCCGGTGGAGGCCTGTTATTTTGAGGCTTCCTTCCCGAACGGCCCACCTGACCATGGCGTGGCCCCGGGTCCGCCCGAACCCCGCAGGGATCGTCCACATGACCGCACTCCCCCGCACCGCCCTCGCCGCTGCCCTGCTCCTTCCCGTCGCCGCCTGTGGCGGGGGGACGAACCAGGTGAACGAAGTCACCACCTTCGAAGCCCGTGCCGCCTACGCCATCGGACAGGACGTGGGGAACTCGCTGCGGTCCTCCGGCGTTGAGCTGGACTTCGATGCCCTGGTGCAGGGGCTCCGGGACGCCCTGGATGAGGTGGAGCAGCCCCTCCTGGACGAGACCGGCGCCATGCAGGCCATCCAGGAGTTCCAGATGCAGGCGCAGCAGGCCATGATGGCCCAGCAGGAGGCCGCCGGCGCCGAGAACCGGGCCGAGGGCGAGGCCTTCCTGGCGGAGAACGCCACCCGGGAGGGGTGGATGACCACTGCGAGCGGCCTTCAGTACCGGGTGGTGGAACAGGGGGATGGTCCAACTCCGGGCCCCAACAACCAGGTGCGGGTCCATTACCGGGGGACCTTCGTGGACGGAGAGACCTTCGACAGCTCCTACGAGAGGGGCGAGCCGGCGGTCTTCGGCGTGGGTGGGGTGATCCCCGGATGGACCGAGGCGCTCCAGTTGATGCCGGTGGGCTCCACCTATGAGCTGGCCATCCCCTCGAACCTGGCCTACGGACCCAACGGGCCCCCTGCCATCGGACCGGACCGGACCCTCCTCTTCGAGGTGGAACTGCTGGAGATCGTCAACTGATCGGTGGCTGATCCGGGTGGTAGGGAGGGGGGACCGGGAATCCGGTCCCCCCTCTTTCGTTTACCATTCCCGCCCCCCTTCTCCCCCCCTATCTTGCAGACAGGCGTTTCGCCCCTCCCCGTGGAGGCCGGCGGATGAGGGTATGGACGATGCACCAGGATCGGTGGACCCCGTTCCCCGATCCGGCACGTGAGGAGGACGATCCCGTGGCAGGTCACAACAAGTGGTCGCAGATCAAGCGGAAGAAGGCGGTCACCGACTCCCGGCGGGCGGCGGTCTGGACCAAGCTGATCCGGGAGATCACGGTGGCGGCCCGTGGGGGAGGGGGAGATGTGAATTTCAACCCCCGACTCCGCCTGGCCGTGGACACCGCCAAGGGGGCCAACATGCCCCTGGAGAACATCGAGCGGGCCATCAAGAAGGGGACCGGTGAACTCGAAGGACAGACCTATGAGGAGGTCGTTTACGAGGGATATGGCCCGGGCGGGGTGGCCCTCTACATCGAGACCCTCACCGACAACGGGAACAGGACGGTGGCCGATCTCCGCTACCTCCTGGACCGGAACGGGGGGAACCTGGGGAGCAGCGGTTCGGTGGCCTGGCAGTTCGACCGGAAGGGACAGATCTACGTGGATGCCGGACGCTACGGGGAGGAGGCGGTGTTCGAGGCCGCCATCGAGGCAGGGGCCGAGGACGTGCTCCGCCAGGAGGACGAGTTCATCGTCACCACCGAGGCCTCGGCCTTCCACGAGGTGCAGGAGGGGATGAAGGAGGCCGGGGTGGAGTTCGCTTCGGCGGAGCTCTCCATGATCCCGAAGAACGAGGTGGATGTGGCCGGCAAGGACGGAGAGAAGCTCCTGAAGCTCATGGAACTGCTGGAGGAGCACGACGACGTGCAGAAGGTGTACTCCAACGGGAACATCGACGAGGCGGTGCTGGCCGAGAGCCTGTGAGCGGCCCGGGCGGAGGGGGCGGGGGAGGAGGAGCCGTCGGGGTCGGCCGGGGCGCCTCGCCTGTCGAGCAGGTGGTCCTGGGGATCGACCCCGGCACCGCCGTCACCGGCTACGGGGTGGTGCTCCGCAGGGGCGGGGGCAGAGCCACACTCCTGGAGTGCGGCATCATCCGCACCTCCCCGCACACCCCCCTCCCCGCCCGGATCCGGGAGATCTACGAAGGGATCTGCGAACTCCTGGTCCGCTTCGACCCCTGGGCCGTGGCCGTGGAGGACGTCTTCCAGGGGAAGAACGTCCGCAGTGCCCTCACCCTGGGGCATGCCCGGGGGGCGATCCTCCTGGCGGCGTCCCTCCAGGAACGGATCATTGCCGAGTACACTCCTTCCGAGATCAAGAGCGCCGTGGCCGGTACCGGCCGCGCCACCAAGGAGCAGGTGGCCTTCATGGTCCAGCAGCAACTCCGCCTGAAGCAGGCCCCCTCCCCGGCGGATGCCGCGGATGGTGTGGCCGCCGCGCTGTGTCACTGCCTGGTGGGGGGGGCGCCCAGCCCCGCCGCCCTGGCCCGCCACGGCATCGGCCCCGGCCGCCGGAGCCGTCCATGATCTCCCGTCTGAAGGGAGTGGTGCTGGCCCGGGAGCTGGAGCGGGTGGAGGTGGAGACCCCTGGCGGCGTGGTCTACGAGGTGGAGATCCCCCTCACCCTCCTGGACCGCCTCCCCCGGGAGGGCCAGCCGGTGGAGCTCCGCACCGTCTACATCGTCCGGGAGGACTCGGCGGCGCTCTACGGGTTCCTGGAGCCCCACGAGCGGGCCCTCTTCCTCAGGCTGCTGAACGCGGACCGGGTGGGGGCGAAGCTGGCGCTGGCCATGATGTCCACCTTCAGCGCCCGGCGCCTGGCCCGGGCCCTCACGGAGAAGGACCTCACCGCCCTCACCCAGATCCCCGGCGTGGGGCGAAAGACCGCTGAGCGGCTGGCGTTGGAGCTGGCCGACAAGGTCCAGGACCTGGCCATCGGGCCGGAGGGGAAGGGGGCGGCGGCCGCGCCTGGAGCCGAGGAGGCCGTGGCGGCCCTCATGGGGCTGGGGATCTCCTTCGCCGATGCGGACAGGGCGGTCCGGTCGGTGCTGGACGAGGCCGATACGCCGCCGCCGCTGGATGCGTTGATCCGACAGGCGCTGGCCCGGCGGTAGGGGGAAGAAGGAGCGGCCACCCTCAGGCAGGCCCCTCCTGAAAGGGGCTCACCACCCGCAGGCCCCCCAGCTCCTGCCCGTGGGACAGGTCCTCGGTCAGCAGCACGGTGCACCCCTGGACCCGGGCGGCGGGCACGATGAGGCCGTCCCGGAAGGAGAACCCCCACCGGTCCTGCTCGTCCCATGCGTCCTCCACCAGGTCGAGAGATGGACCCAGGGGGAGCCAGCTCCGGAGCGCCAGGACGTCCTCCCGGGCGTCCTCCGGAGGAAGTCCGGGGACCAGCTTCCCCGTCACCGTGACATAGTACTCCTGGAGCACCTGCTGGCTGATCCGTCCCTTCCGCGTCTCCCAGAGCAGCCCCATCCACCCCGCCGCCGCCCGCTGCTTGACCGGATCCCGGGCGTCCCGGAGGTCGATGAGGACGTGCCCCCTCCCCGCTCCCCTCCTTGCCGCAGCGCCTCGATGGCCTCCATGGGAGATCCGGGTCCGCACTTCGATGAGCTGGCGCCCCAGCGCCTGCGTCTGTTCCAGCGGCTCCAGGCTGATGCCGTTGATGCTGGCCCGGCCGGCGGCCACCCGCTCCTCGTCCGTCACCCGTCCGGAGAGGGCAGAGGGAAGGAGGACGAGGGCGCCGGCGAGGAGGAGGAGTGCGGGCTTCATCGGGTGGGCCCGGGGGTGGGGCGCCGGGTGGCTCCAGCGGGGTCGGTGGATCCCGTGCTTCGTGAAGATGCGGAGGGGGCGGGGGCCGGCAGGAGGGTGGAAGGGACCCCGGCGCCCCCACGCAGGATCCCGTCCGGGATATTTCGCTTGCCGGGAAGGGAACGTTGGGGCAACCATGAAGGATGGAGTGGATCCGATCCACGGAGCCCTTCGTGTCATGGCCCCGGTTCCCGGGAGCTCTGATCCCCGGAATGAAGAAGCCCTCAAGGCGGAGGATGCGGACGATGAGGACACGGTCAGGAAGGGGATTCGCAGTCATTCTGATGGCATGGGGACTCTTCAACATGGCCGTCCCCCTCTGGCTTGCTGCGGAAGCCACCCAGGCCTCCGGCTCCTTTGCCCAGCTCCCGGTGTCCTACCCGGGGATTGGATTGACCTCGTTCCTGGTTGGAATGGCCCTCTGGGTGGTGCTGGATCGGGTGGAGGAGCTGTCCCGGGAACTGGCGGATCGGCGGGCCGGGGGGTGATGCCCAGGCCCATGCGCAGCGTCAGCGCCCTGGCGGTGATCTGCCTCATCGCAGCGACGCCCGTGGTGCACGGAGGGGCCCTCCCCGCCGTCCATCTGGCTGATCTCCGGGAGGGGGGCTCCAGTTCCGGCGGAGAGCCGGCCACCGTCACTGCACGAATCGCCCACTCCTCCCAGGCGGACTCGGTCCTGGTGGCCGGATTTGTCCCCACGCCGGGGCGGGCCTCCGAGGGGGCCGGGGAAGCGCTGGCCCACGCCATCGTCCGGAGCCTGGCGGATACGGGATACCCCGCCCTGTACGGCGGGATGGAGCCGTGCATCCGGGCGCGGCAGCAGGCTGCGCTCCGGGGCATCGGCACGGTGGTCTGCGGGCGGCTGCTCATGACGACGGCCACGCACCACGAGGTGGAGTGGATGGTGGTATCTCCGGGGTCGGAGTTCGGGCCTGCACTTCTCCGGGATGAGAGCCTGGACGGGCTGGCGGAGCAGGTGCGCCGCCGGGTGCTCCGGGAGGTTCCCCGGCAGGGCCCTCCGCCACGCCCCTGAAGTCCCAGGGGAGCGGTCCGCAGACCTCGAGGTCTGGCCAGGCTCGACCCCATGCCCGGCACCTCCCGGGGCTCACGAACCGGCAGACATGGTTCTCTAGAAGCGAACATAGCATTCGGATATTTGCATTTTAGTTGATGACCGATCCAGGCTAGTTTCCGGCGTTCTTCCACCCACACAACGCCCGGAGCCCATGGATCTCCTACAGGATCTCGCCTCCACTTTCATCGCCCAGCTCCAGACCCCGGCCCTGGCCTTCCTCCTCGGGGGGATGGTGGTGGCCGCCCTGGGCTCGCGACTGAACATCCCCGACGCGATCTACCGCTTCGTGGTGTTCATGCTGCTGATGCGCATTGGCCTGGATGCGGGGATGGAGATCCGTCAGGGGGAACCGGGGGCCATCCTGCTCCCGGCGCTGGCCGCCTCGGTGGTGGGGTGCCTCATCGTGCTGGTGGGTCGGTACACCCTGGCCCTCCTTCCCGGCGTCCGCACGGAGGATGGGATCGCCACCGCCGGGCTCTTCGGAGCGGTGAGCGCCTCCACCCTGGCCGCCGCCATGGTGGTGCTGGACCAGGAGGGGGTGGCGTTCGAGGCGTGGGCGCCGGCCCTCTACCCCTTCATGGACATCCCGGCGCTGATCCTGGCCATCGTCCTGGCGGGGATCCATCGTCAGAAGGAGGAGGGGAACGGGAGCGGGCGGGTCCGGGCGTGGCCCATCGTGGTGGACAGCCTCCGGGGCTCCGCCATCTCGGCCCTCCTCCTGGGCATCATCCTGGGGGTGATCACCCGCCCGGAATCGGTGTACGAAGGGTTCTACGACCCGCTCTTCCGGGGGCTCCTGTCGATCCTCATGCTGATCCTGGGGATCGAGGCCTGGTCCCGCCTGTCGGAACTGAGGAGCGTGGCCCACTGGTACGTGGTGTATGCCCTGGTGGCACCCCTGGCCCACGGGCTCCTGGCCTTCGGGTTCGGCTACCTCCTCCACGTGGCCACGGGCTTCAGCCCCGGGGGGGTGATCCTGCTGGCGGTGATCGCGGCGTCGAACTCCGACATCTCCGGGCCGCCCACGCTGCGCGCCGGAATCCCGGGGGCCAATCCATCGACCTACATCGGGGCATCCACGGCCATCGGTACGCCGATCTCCATCGCGGTGGGCATCCCCTTCTTCCTGAGTCTGGCCCGAGTGGTGTTCGACCTGTGAACCGTGTCCTCCATGGGAGATCGCGATGACCTACAAGGCGAAGAGGGTCTCCATCGTCACCGAGAAGTTGAACGAGCGGGAGATCGAGCGGATTGTGGAGGAGGCGGGGGCCACCGGCTACACGGTCTTCGAGGGGAGTGGCAAGGGGCGCCACGGTGTGAAGACCCGCGACCGCCCCTCCATGGTGGAGGGGTTCTCCCTGGTGAAGATCGAGGTGATCGTGGCCGACCGGGAGACGGCGGAGGCCATCGCCCAGCGGGTGGCGGCCACCTACTTCCGGAACTACGCCGGCATCGTCTACATCGACGAGGTGGAGGTGCTCCGCGGGGAGAAGTTCTGAGGTCGGACCGGACCCGGAGCGAGAGGTGCTGACTGAAGATGGGCTGGGCGGCCCAGTCGTGGAGCGAGGGCCTCCATGGAAGTCTGGCGTCCGGGGTGGGCCATCATGTTGCTGTCCCATCCAGCCATGGACGACTTTTTCCGGTGCCGGATGGGGATGATCCCGGTCGGCTCTCCAGGAGGCGAATGGAGCCGCTCTGAGGGCCCTTCCTGCCTCCTCGCGGACGCCCTGGTCCCGCTGGAGTGAGGGAGCGGGCCGGGCGAGGTTCCGGACCCCGCCCAGGGCCTCGAGAAACCACCCCATATCTTTCACAAGTCTTTATCATACGGTGACTTGTGTGCCATGGGCGGGGAGGTGGTGATGGTGCGATTCGCGGATGGGGCGGGGTGGGTGGCGGGCGAGACACGGGGGGCGTATGTCGTCGGGGCACCGGGATCCGGTCGGGTGGATGCGGCGGTTCGGGGGTTGGGTGCCGCCGGGGTGGATGCGGCGGCGTGGATGGTTGGGCGAGGCTGGTCCGTGGACGAGGTGGGCGAGGTGCGCGAGGTGGGCGAGGTGCGCGAGGTGCGCGAGGAGTACGGATCGGGTGTGGGCCCAGCTGCCGGGCCGGGCATCGCAGTCTCCTCCTCTGCCCGCCCCGCCGGCCCCACTGGCACCCGCACTCCCCCTGCGGAGCTGGACACCCTGCTGGAGCTGGAGGACGAGATCCGGGCGCTTTCGATCCAGATCCATATGGCGACGCACCGTCTGCTGGTGGTGCTGGCGGAGTTCGACCGGCTCCGGGGGTGGGAGCCAGGGGGGCACCGGTGCTGCGCGGACTGGTTGTCATTCCACACGGGGATCGACCGGGGTGCGGCCCGGGAGCGGGTGCGGGCGGCCCGTGCGCTGGTGGAGCTGCCGGCCATCGATGCGGCGATGGCGGAGGGGCGGTTGTCGTTTTCGCAGGTACGGGCGCTGACCCGGGTGGCGACGGCCGGGGACGAGGAGGAGCTGCTGCCGCTGGCGCTGGAGAACAGCGCATCGCGCCTGGAGCGGATGCTCCGGGGATGGCGGCGGGGAAGCCATCGGGACGAGGCGCGCCGCACGGAGGAGCTGCACCAGTCCCGGCGGCTGTCGGTGTTTCCGGACGACGAGGGGATGTATGTGGTGAAGGGGGTGCTGCCGGCGGAGCTGGGCGCGCTTCTGATGCGGGCGCTGGATGCGGCGTCGGATGCGCTCTTCCGTGAGGAGGGACGGACCACGGCGGCGGTGGATCCGGAGGCGAGCCGGGCGGCAGCGGCGCGGAGGCGGGCGGATGCGCTGGGGCTGCTGGCGGAGCGGGCGCTGGCGGCGGGCTTCAGCGCAGAGGAGGGCGCGCCCATCTCCGGCACACGTCCGGAGCGCTACCAGGTGGTGCTGCATGTGGAGGAGCAGGTGCTGAGGGAGGAAGAGGCGGCGGACGGGGCGGGCGGAGGGGAGGGTGCGACCGACGGGATGAGCGCGGCGGCTGTGGCGGAGCAGGCGGGGATGGCGGCGGCCGGACCGGGCACCCGACCGGGCCTCTGCTCCCGCTCCCGTTCCCGTTCCGGCTCCCGCTCCCGCTCCCACCGCCGCGCCGGCCCGGACTCGCATCCCCGTGCCCACTTCGATGACGGCACGCGCGTTTCTGACCTTCCGGCGGCTCTGCTGCGACGCTGCGGTGGTCCGGGTACGCCACGATCCGGAGGGGGAACTGCTCGGCGTGGGGCGGAAGACCCGGACGATCGCCCCCGCGCTGCGCCGGGCGCTGGAACTCCGGGACGGTGGGTGCCGCTTCCCGGGATGCAACGGCCGCTTCACGGACGTCCACCACGTGGTCCACTGGGCCAGGGGCGGGGAAACCTCGCTGGCCAACTGCCTGCTGCTATGTCACTTCCATCATCGCCTGATGCACGAGGGAGGATGGACCATCCGCTGGTGGGGGAAGGGCCGACCGGTCTTCATGGATCCCCTGGACGGAGAGCGCTTCGACGGCGGGTGGCAGGAGCGGAAAGAGGAGCACCTCAATCCCGGCAGGCGTTGTTGATCCGCCGGGTAGGGGATCCTTGGCAGCGCTGAACAGCCTGGAACACCCCGAAGCTGGGGGCGTCCGCGTTCGGATGCGGACTCAGCCCTCGCAACCCGCTCCATCAGCACCGATATTGTCCGGGAGCCTCCGCCAGCGAGCGATCGTGCCCTTCAGCTTCCGCCGGCGAGCGATGGTGGCAAGGAGCCTCCGCCGGCGAGTGATGGTGGCCTTTGGCCTCCGCCAGCGAGCGATGGTGGCCTTCAGCCTCCGCCAGCGAACGATCATGTTCCGGGACCTCCGCTACCGACCCGGGGCTCCATGGCTCCAGCCTGCCTGGACACCTCCGGCCCGACCGCTGCAGGACAGCCCCATCCACCGCTTCCTCCTCCCAGAGCCTCCTCCATCCCCCGGCCCAGCGCACACCACCTGATGTCCTCCCCCGGCGATTCCCTCCGTGACCACCCCCCCGTTCCCCTCCGCGACCTGTTCGCCGCTGTGGGGCCCTGGTCTCGCCGCGAGCTTCGCCGGATGCAGGGCGGGGTCCGGGGAGGAGAGGGGACCACCCACGCCCTGGACGACCGCGTTCCACTCGACCAGACGTGGCGCCCCTTCTCGTTCCGTGAGGTCCATCTTGAGGCCCGGCTTGCGCTCCCCCCCCTCCTCCTGATGGACAAGCCGCAGGGTGTGGTGACCTCCCGGGTCCGGGAGGGGGGCGCCGGCACGGTCTTCGACGTACTGGACCAGCATCTCCCGCTGGATCCCGCCCCCGATCGGGTGGAGCCGGTGGGGCGCCTGGACCGGGACACGTCCGGGCTCCTCCTCTTCACCGGCGACGGACGGCTCATCCAGCGCCTCACCCATCCGAAGCGAGAGGTCCCCCGGAGCTACGAGGTGGAGGTGGAGGGGGATCCGGACCCGCAGGTGATGGCGGGTTTCCGGGAGGGCGGGGTGGCCCTCCGGGACGGGCACTGCCCGCATCCCCGGGAACTGGACCCCATCGGCCGGGGACGCTGGCGCGTCACTCTGGTGGAGGGGAAGTATCACGAGGTGCGGCGCATGTTCGCGGCGGCAGGGGCGCATGTGACGGCGCTCCGGCGAGTCGCCCACGCGGGCTTCACCCTGGATTTATTGGGAGGGCAGCCGGTGCTGCGGATCCCGGATCCGGAACTCCGACGGTTCTACGAGGAGCTGGGCCTCTCGGTCCCGGCCCTGGAACCCGCGGTGAGGGAGGTGCCGCCGCCCGGCGGTCCTGGCGGCATCCACCTCGGCACCGGGTCCGTCTCCCCGCCTGGAGCCGGCGCTCCCCGGGACGGCTCGGCCGCCGACCCCACGGTCAGGCCTGCGGCCACCCCGTCGTCCGACCCTGGTCACCCCTCCACGTCCCCACAGGACTTCGATGCCTCATCCGAAGGCTGACCCCGCCGCCCTGGCTGCCCGCTGGCTGGGTCCTCTCCGGGATCACCCCCTCCTGGTGGTGGATCCGCCGGATCTTGCCGCCGCGGAGATGCTGGACCCGGAGCGGAGGGAGTCCGTCCGCTGGTTCTGCACCCACTGGCCCACCCACGCGGCGCTCATGGAGGCAGGCTACCCATCATCCTTCGGGCCGTGGTGTCTGCCGGACCTGGAGTTCAGGGCCGCCCTCCTCTTCCTCTCCCGGAGCCGCGATCGGACCCGGATGACCCTCTCCATGCTGTCCTCCACTCTGCCCACCGGGGCGCCGCTCTGGGTGGTGGGAGCCAAGGGAGACGGCATCGAATCGGCCCAGCCGCAGGTGGATGGGGTGACGGTGTCCGACGGAGCCCAGGTGGGGAAGCACGCCCGGCTGCTGATGGGCCGCGTCCGGGATCACCGTCCGGGCTCCTCGGGGGAGAGTGGGGCAAGCGCTCCCCTGGACGCCTTCATCTCGGAATGGACGCTACCGATGGCACCCATCCCCGTCTCCGGCGCCCCGTCCAATGCCCTCGCCGGAACCGCCCGGCCCTTCACCGGCTCCACCTCCGGCACCCCCGCCCCGTCCCCCCTCCGCATCGCCTCCCTCCCGGGGGTCTTCAGCCACGGTCGGCTGGATGACGGAACCCGCCTCCTCCTGGAGACCGTGCCGGACCTTCCGGGGCCCCTTCTGGACGTGGGATGCGGGGCGGGGATCCTGGGGGCCTGGTACGCCGCCCGGGGGAGTGGGCCCGTCACCCTGGTGGATGCCGACGCCCTGGCGGTGGAATCCGCCCGCCGCACCCTGGCCCTGAACGGGATCGAAGGCGTGGTGGTGGCCGGCGATGTCCTTCCCGCCTCCCCGGAGACGACCCCCTTCGCCTCCATCGTCTCCAATCCCCCCTTCCACCAGGGCTCTGCCACCGACGACCGGGTCACCGCCACCCTGATCGCCGGGGCTCCAGCCCGCCTGGCCCGGGGAGGCACCCTGACCCTGGTGTGCAACCGCTTCCTCCCCATCCCCGACCGGCTGGACCGGGCCTTCGGAAGCCACCAGGTCCTGGCCCACGATGGCCGCTACCGTGTGTATCGGGCGGTGCGGGGGTAGAGAGCCTTCCCCTCAGAACCCGAAGAGCCTCGTCACCTTCAGCGCCACCGACCGCTCCAGCGGCCCCTCCCCCCCCGGGCTCTGGCGCTGTGTGAAGACCAGGAACACATCGCTCATGGGGGCGTGTCGGAGATTCACGCGGGCGTTGCTGATCCACTGGTCGGTCTGGCGGTTGTACTGGACGAAGGCGCTTCCGGAGAGCCGGGTGGAGTACGCATAGCGCACCCCCCCCCGGACCACATCCGCCTGGAAGCTCCCCTCCGGGAGGTCCACCTGGTTCCGCTCCACCGAGCCCTCGAAGAAGAGGTCGTAGCGAGGACGCCAGTTGGCCCCGGCGGAGACCGCGGTCCGGGTCCCACTCCAGAAGTCCCCCACCCCCACCTCCACATTCCCGGTGAGGGCCCTGTTGCTGGTGCTCTGGAAGCGCACCGACCCGTCCCGGAAGCGGTAGTCGCCGGGGGCCAGTGTGACATCGGTTGCAATGCGGAAGGGGTTCGCCAGCCGCTCGAAGCGGTCGTTTGCGGTGCCGGTGAGGGAGGCCCCGTTCCGGAGGGTGAAGGTCACTCCTCCGGTGACGGTGCGGGTCTCCAGGAGGCCGTCCAGGTCCGTGATGTAGTCCGTCTCCACATACGGGGCGATCTCCTCCATCCAGGAGATCCCGGACTGGTGATGCACCCCCACGGTGCCATAGCGATGGATGACGCTTCCCCGGCGGACGAAGCCCACTCCGGGATCGAAGCCGTCGTCCACCCTCCGGATGAAGGCGGAGGTGTTCCAGAAGATGTCCCGCCAGGCTGCTCCGGCCTTGTAGGCGGTCCCGGTGCTCCCCGCGCTGGATCCATCGGAGCCCGCCATGTAGCCGTTGAGGATCAGGTTCCCCAGGAGCCGGATGGTGGCATCGGCTCCCCAGCTCCGGTTGTAGAGCCCTTCCCCGGCGCTCCCGGTCCCCTGGCGATTCACGAAGAGGAGCCCGATGTCGGAGTTCCCCAGGATGTTCCGCTTCAGCCGGGCCACCGAGAAGTTCTCCGCCGGGAGTTCCTCCAGTGCCTCCGTCTGCATGTTCAGGAGCCCCACCTCGAAGCCCCCGGCCCTCCCCGTCACCCGGCCACCCCCCACAATGGGGATGGGCTGCCCTCCCGGGGTCAACCCGATGCGCCGGGACTGGAAGAGGGTGAAATCCCGCAGCGACGCCCCCATCCGGTAGTTCCGCTCGCTCTGGTCCCCGAACTGGAACACCCCGGAGTTCTCGATGAAGAACTCCCGCCGCTCCGGAAAGAAGAGGGAGAAGCGGGTGAGGTTCACCTGCTCCTGGTCCAGCTCCGCCTGGGCGAAGTCGGTGCGGTAGGTCAGGTCCAGCGTGAGCCCCGGGGTGATCCCGTACTTGAGATCCCCTCCGGCATCGCTACGGGTCCCCGCCACCCCCTCCGGGACCTGGCTCCCGGTGGAGTTCGCCCCCAGCACGTAGGGCTTCACGGTGAGGTTCCGCCCCGCCCGGATCCCCTCGAGCCCCCGCATCGTCCCTGCCCGGGACATCCGGTGGATCACCTCGCGCCGGGAGAGTGGAGACCAGTAGGAGCTTTCGTTCAGCCGCCGCACCCGCCGGAGGAAGTTGATCCCCCAATCCTGCACCGGCCGCCCGGGATCGAAGCGCACCGTGCTGAAGGGGATGGCCATCTCCACCACCCAGGCGGAGTCGGTGAGGGCCACCTGGGCCCGGATGGGCCCTTCCCACGCCACGCTCACGTTCCGGCTGTCGTTGAAGGTCTGCTCGTCCCGGAGCGCCCCTCCGGGGTTCACGAAGAAGAGGAAGGAGTTCCGCCGGTCCAGGAAGGGGTCCAGGGAGACCGCGAAAAGGTCTCCCGACCCCGGCTGGAAGTCGTGCTCCAGCCCGGCGATCATGAGCCGGTCCATCTCGGAGTCGTAGTTCACCACCCCCAGGTAGAGGTGGTCGTCGTCGTACAGGATGCGGACCACGGTGGGCTGGGTGGCCGCCGCCCCCAGGTCCGGCACCCCCTGGACGAAGTGCCCCACCGGGATGGCATTGGCCCACGCGGCCTCATCCATCTGCCCATCGATGACGATGGGGGTGGAGGTGCGCACGGCCTGGAGTTCCGGCCGGGGTGCCGTTTCCGGATCCACCGGGAAGCTCCACGGGGAGGGGCCGGGGTAGGCGCCGGCGGCGTGGCCGGAGGGCACCTGCCCCCCGTAGTCCTGCTGGGCGGCCAGGGGGCCGGCGGCGACCACCGGCAGGGCCAGGAACAACAGGGCCAGGGCCCGGGGAGCGGGCATCCCGCCCCGGTGGAGGAGGTGGAACATCGACTCTGGTGCTGGAGGAGGGCGCCGGCGGGGCGACATGGGAAGATGCAGGGTGGAGGGGCAACCGGCCAGCGCTCCGCATGCCGCAGGCCGGCGGCCCCATGTCCGGCGGCCTCTCCGATGGCATGGATCCGGCATCCATGAAACCCGTCGTCCACCGTTCCTCCTGAACCCGATTCCCCATGTCCCGATCCCCTGCCGCCCTCTTCATGCGGATCCTCCACTGGATCGGGGGCCACGAGCGCGCCACCCTCATCGGTCTGGCACTGGTATCCGGTGGGCTGTGGGGCTTCGTGGCTCTGGCCGACGAGGTCATGGAGGGGGAAACCGCCACCTTCGACGAGTGGCTCCTCCTGAGGCTCCGCACCCCGGACGACCTCACCGATCCCATCGGCCCGGGGTGGTTCGAGGAGATGGGTCGAGACGTCACGGCGCTGGGTGGGGTGGGGGTGCTGGTCTTCGTCACCCTGGCGGTGGTGGGGTACCTCCTCCTCCGCAGGAGCAAGGGGCTGGCCCTCTATACCACACTGGCCGTGGGTGGAGGGCTCGTCCTCAGCACCCTCCTCAAGGAGTTCTTCGACCGGAGTCGCCCGGCCCTGGTGCCCCACGAGACGGTGGTCTACACCAGCAGCTTTCCCAGCGGGCACTCCATGATGTCTGCGGTGGTCTACCTGACGCTGGGGGCCATGCTGGCACGGATCCAGGGCCATGTCCGCCTGAAGGCGTACATCCTCCTGGTTGCGGCCTTCATCACCGTCTCCGTGGGCTCCAGCCGGGTCTACCTGGGGGTCCACTGGCCCACCGATGTCCTGGCGGGGTGGGCCGGGGGAGCGGCCTGGGCGGTGGCGTGCGGGTTGGTGCTCCGGCGGCTGCAGCGCCGGGGCGATGTGGAGGGGGATGAGGGAGGGGGGCTCCCGTCCCCGGAGGAGAGGGGGGCGGAGGACCGGCCCGCCCCCCTCTCCTTCAGAAGGTGAAGCCGACGTTCACGAGCCGGATGGTGGGGATGAAGCGGGCGTCGAACCCGTCTTGATCCCCGGCGCCCAGGAGGCGCTTGAGGCCGAAACCCAGCCCCACGTAGAAGTTCTCGTTGGCCCCCATGAGCCAGCTCCGGTTCACATCGAAGCCGAAACCCGGATAGGTGCCGTTGTCCACCCGGGTGATCCCCAGCTTCGCGCCGAAGGCCCATCCGTCGAATGGGGTGCCCTGGGGGTAGTAGCGCCAGAAGACGTCGAGGTTGACGTAGTTCTCGTCCTCCAGGTCGATGAAGGATCCTCCGATTCCCAGGGTACTGGCCTCGGTGGCCACCCGCTCGTATTCGGCGTTGAAGAGCTCCAGGAGCAGGCCGAAGGGGTTGGCGGAGATCACCTGCTGGTCTCCGGTGCCCTGGCCAGGGGGGTGGCCAGCGCCACGGGGAGCAGGAGGGGGGAGGCCACCATCAGGAGGCTGCGGAGGAAGGGGCGCATGCAGGATTCCTGTGCAGGGGGAGGAGAAGGGTTGGTCAGCATCAGAAGGCGAAGCCCAGGTTCACGATCCGGAACGTGGGGATGAAGCGGGTTTCGAGGGTGTCGCCCAGGAGCCGTTTCAGCCCCACCCCCACCCCGACGTAGAAATTCTGATTGGCCCCCAGGAGCCAGCTCCGGTTCACGTCGAAGCCGAAGCCGGAGCGGGTTCCTCCATCGATGCGGGTGAGCCCCACCTTCGCTCCGAAGGCCCATCCGTCCATGGGGCGCCCCCCGGGGTAGAACCGCCAGAAGACGTCGAAGTTGGCGTACTCGTCCTCCGTATCCGACCCCTCGTTCACCAGGCGGCTCCCCTGGTAGAGGGCGCCCCCCACTCCGATGGTGCTGGCGTCCGACACCGGTCGCTCGAACTCCAGGTTGTAGAACTCCAGGAGGAGCCCGAAGGGATTCAGCGACACCATCTGGTCGTAGGCCGGAGGAGGTGGCGGTGGGGGAGGACGGCGGACTTCTTCAGCCGGCTCCTGGGCCGCCAGCGCGCCGGAGAGGAGGGGGGCGAGAAGGAAGGTTCCCGCCAGGAGCACGCATCGAGCACGGGCACCCGTCATGGCTCTCCCTGAGGTCGTCCGTTCGTGTGGTGGGGCGTGGCGGCACCACGCCGGCAAGGCGAGAAGCTAGTTCCTCGGGGGGAGGGGGGGCAATCTGGACAGGGCCGTGGTTCAGGCTACGTACACTGTCTTGGTGTTCACGAACTCCAGGATGCCCTGCCGCCCCAGCTCACGGCCGTGGCCGCTCTCCCCGATCCCCCCGAAGGGGAGCCTGGGGTCGGAGCGGACGAAGGTGTTCACGAAGCAGCTTCCGGCCATGATCTCTTCCCGGGCGATCCGCTCCCCCTCTTCCACGTCACGGGTGAAGACCGCAGCCCCCAGCCCGAATGAGGTATCGTTGGCCACCCGAATGGCCGCCTGCCGGTCCCGCACGGGGATGATCGCCGCGACAGGTCCAAACACCTCCTCCCCATACGCGGGCATCCCCCGGCGGACATCGGTGAGGACCGTGGGGGGATAGAAGAAGCCCGGCCCCCCGGGGAGCGTTCCCCCCAGGAGGCAGTGGGCTCCCTTCTCCATGGACCGGGTTACCTGCTGGTGCAGGTCGCTCCGGAGGTCCTCCCGGGCCTGGGGGCCCACATCCACCTCGGGATCCAGGGGGTCCCCCATCCGGGCGGCTGCCATGTGCCGGACCAGCGCCTCCTCGAAGGCCCCCCGCACCACCTCCACCACCACGAAGCGCTTGGCGGCGATGCAACTCTGCCCCGAGTTGATGAGGCGGCTGTGGGCACAGGCCTCGGCAGCGGCCTCGATGTCGGCATCCTGCAGGATCAGATACGGATCGCTCCCCCCCAACTCCAGGACACTCTTCTTCAGCTTCCCCCCGGCCTCCCTCGCCACCGAGCGCCCCGCAGCCACACTCCCGGTGAGGGTCACCGCCCGGATCCCCCGGTGGCGGATCACCCGGGCCGTCTGCTTCCGGTCCATCAGGAGCGTCTGGAACACCCCCTCGGGAAACCCTGCCTCCCTGAAGAGGGCCTCCAGGCGCAGGGCACAGCCGGGGACGTTGGAGGCGTGCTTCAGGATGACCACGTTCCCCGCCATCACCGTGGGTGCCGCAAACCTCAGCACCTGCCAGTAGGGGAAGTTCCAGGGCATGACCGCCAGCACGGGGCCCAGGGGGCGATAGGCCACGTAGCTCCTGCGGGCGTCGGTGGAGGCGGGCTCGTCCTGCAGGAAGGCCTCCGCATGGTCGGCGTAGTGGTCGCACACCCAGGCGCACTTCTCCACCTCCCCCCGACCCTGTTCCATCGGCTTCCCCATCTCCTCCGCCATGAGGCGGGCGTGGGCCTCGGTATCGGAGCGGAGCAACCCGGCCAGCGTACGCAGCGGTGCTGCCCGCTCCTCGAAGGATGTCCGGCGCCACGTCTCCCACCGGCGGCCTGCCGTGCGGATGGCGGCCCGGGCCTCGTCCGCGGTGGCGGCAGGGTGGCTGTGGATGTCGTTCCCCGTTGCGGGATTCACGGATGTGAAATGCATGGAAGGTCCCCCCGGGACGGAAGTGTGGGATTCGCCTGTGGTTCGTGGATGGAAACGCCTGTCATGGGGAGTGGAGATGCACGGATGCTGCCGCAGGGCGCTCCGGATCGCCGGAGAGGCCGATTCTGCCCGGGTGTCCGGGGAGGCTGCCCCCGGCGGGCGTATGAGGCCGGAGGTTGGCCCCCGGGGGGCGTATTCGACTACGGCACGGTCTCTGCATGATATCTAGAGTATGAACACGTGACCTGAGAACGTCCGCTCTGGATGCGAAGGGTCCACATGATCATGGGAGGACATTGAATATGAAGAGGTTCATGGGAATCGTGACGGCGTCTGCAATGGTATTCTCGGCTGCTATTGCATGTGGGCCCTCGGATGAGCGGTACGAGGACGACCGCATCGGGGACGTCGGCGCCGGGATGGAAGCCGACATGGAGATCGCCGGTGACCGCCTGGGTGCGGAGTTCGCGGCCTTCCGGGATGAGGTGAGCATGGCCCTGTCGGACATCCAGGCGGATGTGCAGGAGCTTCAGGCGGATGTCTCCGCGGAGGCCCGTGAGGAGTGGAACGAACTGTCCAACAGCGCGCGGGAGACCGAGTCCGAGGTGATGGCGGATATGGATCGGTTGTCTTCGGCCAGCGCCGAGGAGGCGAGGGAGATCCGCCGTGCAGCCTCCGAGCGGCTTGCCGAACTGGAAGCGGATGTCACCCGGCGGGAACTCAGGAATGCCGACGATCCCGCGGTCTTCACCGCCCGGGTGAACGAGCACCTCTCTGAGTTGCAGTCGGACATCGGCACACTGAGCGCCCAGATGCCGGCGCAATCCGATGCCGAGGAGCTCGCGGACCGGCTGGCGGAACTCCGGATGCGGGTGGCCGAAGTGGTTCAGCAATCCGGGGAAGAGTTCAACGAGACCCGTCAGGAGTTGAGTGAGTCGGTGGCGGAGCTGACCCGGGAAGTGCGCCAGGAGTGGTATCAGGCCGAGTGGTCCAACACCACCGGCTGATCCGCACCCGGTGCAGGCTCCCCCGGCCGCCGGACGGGTCACGCTGATCGTCGGCAGGGTCGGGAAGAGCGCCCCGGCGAGCCCACCCTGGGCTTGCCGGGGCGCTCTGTGTCCGGGGCTCCCGGTTGCCGGGCGGACGCTCCTCTCCGAAGACGAGGAGCGCCTCCAGGGGGCGTGCCGGACCGGGAAAGAGGCCGGGGGGTAGGTGCGGGGCCGTTGCCCGTGTAGGGGATACAGGGACCGTGAAGGATGGGAATGCCGATCCCGGGGTATGGAGGACCCGGACCCTGAACACCTGGGTGGTGAAGGGGTGTGGCAGCGGCCCTCCCGAAGACCATGAAGGAAACGCGCAATGGAGAGACCCTTGATGCTCGACCGTTCGGCTGACTCCACGGGGGAGACCGCCCCCATGTCCCGGGACCTTGCGGAGGAGGGTGTCCTCGAGGAGGCGCTCGCCAGCGACTTGGCCCTCCTCTACAAGTACAGCCCCATCTGTCCCCTCTCCGACCACGCCGACGCCCACGTGGGACGCTTCATGAAGGAGCATCCCGGGATCCCTGTGTTCGACGTGGACGTGATCCGATCCAGGGACACCAGCCGCACGCTGGAGCGGATCCTGGAGGTCCGCCACGAGTCGCCGCAGGCCATCCTCCTCCGTGGGGGGAAGCCGGTCTGGGTGGCCTCCCATACGGGAGTGAACATCCGGGCGCTGGAGCAGGCGCTGCAGGCGGCGCGTACTCCCGTGGGATGATCGACTTCGGGGAACTGTCGCTGTGGACGCTGGGAGCCCATCTGGTGGGGGCCGCCACCTCCCTTGTGGCCCTCATGCGGACCCGGACCGCCCAGGGGACCGTAGCCTGGGTGGTCTCTCTGAACACCCTCCCCTGGCTGGCGGTCCCCGCCTGGTGGCTCTTCGGTCGCTCCCGTTTCCTGGGCTATGTCACCGCCCGCAGGGGGAAGGACCAGGCTCTCCGGGAGGTGTCGGACGCCGCCTACCAGCAGGCGAAGCCCTTCCGGCATCAGGTGGACTCGGAGCGGGGAGGGATCCGGGCGGCGGAGCGGCTGGCCAGGATCCCCCTGCTACGGGGGAATGCCGTGGAGATCCTGGTGGATGGCGAGGCCACCTATGAGGACCTCTTCCGGGGAATGGAGGAGGCCCGGACCACCCTCCTGGTGGAGTACTACACGGTCCGGGATGACGAGGTGGGGAGTCGTCTTCAGGAGATCATGCTCCGGAAGGCGAAGGAGGGGGTGGCCGTCCGCTTCCTCTACGACGGAGCGGGGAGTTACACCCTTCCCGAGGCGTGGCTGGACCGCTGCCGGAAGGGGGGGGTGGAGGTGGCGGGGTTCCAGTTGACCCGGGGAATCCGCCTCCGCTCCCAACTGAACTTCCGCAACCACCGGAAGATCGTGGTGGTGGACGGGCGGGTGGGATGGCTGGGGGGGCTGAACATCGGCGAGGAGTACCTGGGGCGGGACCCCGACATCGGCGAGTGGCGGGACACCCACATGCGGGTGACCGGACCGGCGGTCCTGGGGCTCCAGCTTACCTTCCTGGAGGACTGGCACTGGGCCAGCGGGGGGATCCCGGAGCTGGACTGGACCCCCCAGCCCGCTCCCGGCGGAGAGGATCTTCCGGTCCTGGTGGTCCCCTCCGGGCCGGCGGACGGTCATGAGACCGCCTCCCTCCTGATGCAGCACACCATCCATTCCGCCGACCACCGCCTCTGGATCTCCAGCCCCTACTTCGTCCCTGACGAGGGGGTGATGGGGGCGCTGAAGCTGGCGGCCCTCCGGGGGGTGGATGTCCGGCTCATGGTCCCCTGTCGCCCGGACAGCGTCGTCGTCCACCTGGCGTCATTCGGCTACTTCGGCCCCCTTCTGGACGAGGGTGTGCGGATCTTCCGCTACGGCCCGGGGCTCCTGCACGCCAAGACCCTCGTCCTGGACGACGGGGCCATGGCGGTGGGGACGCTGAACCTGGACAACCGCTCCCTCCGCCTGAACTTCGAGGTGACCGCCCTGGTGTTGGATCCCGGGGCCGCCGCCCGCATGGCGGAGATCTTCCAGCGGGATCTGGCCGGGACCACCGAGCTCCATCGGGAGATGCTGGAGGAGAGGCCCCTGCTCCAGAGGCTGGGGACCCGGGCAGCCCTCCTCCTGGCCCCGATCCTGTAGCCTCCCCCCGGAGGTGCCGGGGGTGGCGCCGGGGGGTATGGTTTCCCGATGTTTCCACGCGCTGTCGAACTCCTGGCGCCCACCGGCACCGCCTTCCCGGCCCCTGTGGGACCGCTCTCCAGCCCCCGGGCTGGCTCCCGACTCGGTGATCCGATGAGCCACTCCACCCCCATACGGGGAACGTGCAGGGCCTTCTTCGCCTTCCACCTGGGGCTCAGGGTGGAGTTGGAAGAGGCCGCCCGCCGGCTCCCCAGCTTCCAGGGCCGGGTGGTCCTCCGTCACCGGGGTCGGGACTATCCCATGGAGACCCGGTCCCGCCCCCTCCGGGTGTCCCAGCGCCGGGAGCCGGTGGCTGTGGGAAGCCGGAGCACCTCCCCCGATGTGGAAATCATCCTGTTCGACTACGGGGCGGCCTGTGTGAGCTACCAGCTCCCGTTGGAGGGAACGCTGGAGGAGCTTCCCGCCCTCTCCGCCCTCCTGTACAACCACGAGGCACTCCATTCCGACGCCCGGGCGACCCTTCAGGAGCTGATCGGTGTGCTGGGGGACGCCGTGGACGCTCCCGGGCTCCTCCCCCTGGTGGAGGACTACGTGGTCTTTCGCCTGGCCCCGGATTCGCTTCCGGGTCCCCCCTCGACCCTCTGGGAGGAGCATGGAGCCCTGGTGGCGGGGGCTCTTCGTGCCGCCACGGAACCCCTTTCCCCCGACGAGGTGCGGGACGCCCTCTCCCAGAGGATCGCCTACGGGGACCGGGATGCGGTGCTGGTGGATTGGTTCGCCGCCATGGTGGTGGGGGACGAGGTGGACGACGAGGTGTCGGTGCTGGAGTTCGCCACGGTGGAGCTCCTGGAACTGCGAGTCCTGGACAGCCAGTTGGACCAGGGGCTGGAGGACGCCTACGGGATCCTTCGGGCCTCACCCCGATCCCGCTGGAACCTCCTCCCCGGTGGGGGCGAGGACGGGGTGGGGCGGGTGGCCCGGCTGCAGGCGGATGCCGCGCTGATCCTGGAGGGGGCCACCAACCCGGCGAAGCTCATCGGGGACCAGTACCTGGCCCGGATGTATCGGGTGGTGGCGGAGCGCTTCCATCTGGCGGAGTGGGAGGCCGCTGTCGACCGGAAGCTCCACACCGTGGACTCGGTCTACCAGAAGCTCAGCGACAGGGAGTCCTCCCGCCGCCTGGAGGTGCTGGAGTGGATCATCATCATCCTGATCGCCATCTCCATCGCCATCTACTTCCTGCCTGACTAGGGCCCCCCCTGAAGGGATCATCCGGATGCGCGGCACCCACACGTCACTCTCCTCCTCCCAGCTCCCATGGTGCTCCATCCGGGAGCTGGTGTCCGCCATCCATGCCCGGGAGATCTCCCCCCTGGAGGTGACGGAGGGTGCGCTGGTGAGGGCGCAGGGGATGGGGCGGGGGCTGAACGCCTTCATCACCCTGGACGCCGGCCAGGCGCTCCAGGAGGCCCGTCGATTGACGGAGAGGCTGGAGAGGCTCCCGAAGCGGCGCCTCCCCCTGGCAGGTGTGCCCATCACCGTGAAGGACCTCCTGGCCACCCGGGGGCTACCGCTGACGGCGGGCTCCCGGGCGCTGGGCGATCGGCCGGCGGAAGATTCGGACGCCCTCGTGGTGGGACGCCTGCGGAGGGCGGGGGCCATCGTGTTGGGGACCACGAACCTCAATGAGTTCGCCTACGGGATCAACGGGGAGAACCACCACTTCGGACAGGTGCTGAACCCGTGGGACCGGGGGCGTTCCCCTGGGGGATCCTCCTCCGGCTCCGCTGCGGCCCTGTCTGCAGGGATTGGAGTGGGCTCGGTGGGGACCGACACCCGGGGCTCCATACGGATCCCGGCGTCCTGTTGCGGAATCACTGGATTCAAGCCCACCAGGGGCCTCGTTCCCCTCCGGGGCGTCTTCCCCCTGAGCCACATCCTGGACCACGCCGGACCCATGGCCCGGAGCGTGGAGGATGTGCAGATCCTCCTCCGGGTGATGGCCGGGGTCCGGTACCGGGATGGCGGGGGAGGGGGAACTCCCCGGGCCTTCCTCCCGGCGCTCCGGGTGGGGCTTCCCTCGTTCTTCTTCAGGGACCTCCACCCCGAGGTGGAGGGGGCGGTGCGCCAGGCGCTGGGGGTCCTGGAGGAGGCGGGTCTGGCCATGGTGCCGCTGGAGATTCCCGAACTGGAGCCGGCTCTCCGGGCCTCGGCGGTCATCGCCTCCTCCGAAGCCCTGGGGGTGCATGACGCCCGACTCCGGGATCGTCCCGGCGACTTCGGACCGGCAGTCCGGGAGCGGCTGGAGGGAGGGTACGCCCACTCGGCGCTGGATCTGGTGCAGGCGTGCACCGTGCGCCACCGGCTCCGCGCCGCCTACAGGAACCACTTCCGCACGGTGGACATCATGGCGGGGCCCACCCTGCCCGGCCTTCCGGCACCCGTGGGGAGCCCCGTCATGGAGCTGGGCCAGGGTCGGAGCGAGAGGCTGGTGGATGCGTCGTGCCGCCTGGTGGCTCCCCAGAACATGACGGGGGTCCCGGCCATCTCTCTCCCCTGCGGCCTCTCCAGCGAGGGACTTCCCCTGGGTCTGCAGCTCTGGGGGCCACGGGGAGCGGATCCCCTGGTGCTGGAGCTGGGACGGCTCTACCAGGCCCGCACCGGTTGGCATCGCCGCCGACCTCCGGTGGATTGACGCTTGCTCCCCGGGGCGATATGCTGCGCCCCATACCGACATTCCAGCGTGACGTCCCCACCCGCGATCCCTCCTTCAACGGAACTTCCGGGGGCGGTGTCCTGTAGGACGCGGTACAAGGACGGAAGGCGTCAACCGCTTCATTGACGCTTCCGCCCTTTTCTTCTGGTCATCCCCATCCGGATCGGCAGATCCGGGGCACCAACAGCGAGACATCTCGCGGGAGAGGGAACACCCATGCGGCTCCATCGTGCGACCGGTCTGCTTTCTGCGATCATCCTTCCCGTGGGGTTGGGCCTTGCCGTGCAGAGCACGGTGGCGGCGGACCAGCCTGCCGGGGTCACCATTTCGGTCCCCTTCGCACCGATGATCATCGACGCGGAGAACTATGCCCGGGACATCGATCCCATCATGCAGAAGTACTGTGTGTCCTGTCACGGCGAGGTGGGGCCCGACGGCCTGAAGGTTGTGGAGATGGGGCTTGACCTCACCTCCTACGCCGGCATGATGGCCGGCTCCACCTACGGCTCCGTGTTGGAGCCCGGTGACCCGGACAACAGCCTCCTCCTGGAGATGGTGGAGAGGGGGGACATGCCGGAGGGGGACGAGAAGGTCCCCGCCGAGCTCATCGCCGTCCTCCGGGCCTGGATCGCCCAGGGCGCCCCCGAGATCTGATCCGCAGCGCCCCCCTCGGTCCGGAGGAGGGTCGGAGGGTCGATCGGCCCCCCCGCCCCCTCCGGGCTGAGGAAGGAGCAGTAGAAGGAGAGGCCCGCCCCGCTGCTGCGGGGCGGGCCTCTCCTTCTTTCGATCTACAGCAGGGAGCCCGGCTCTACCGGTCCTCCGCCACCTCCGCCACGGGCCACTCTCCCCGCAGCCAGTCCACGATCAACCCGATCTCCGCCAGCGTCAGGATCCCCTCGTCCAGGAAGCGGGGCATCCGGTCATTGTCATCCCCGTAGTACTTCGGGTCCTCGGGGTTGGAGATCATCCCCACCATCCACTCCCGTGAGCCCCAACCGGTGAGGTCCATGGCAGAGGGGGTGTCGTCCCCGCTGTACCCCTGGAAGATGTGGCAGCGCGTGCAGTTGATGGGCTCGGTGCGCATCCACTGGATTCCCTCGGCGATCTCCGCCGCATCGGCAGCATCCATCTCCACCTGGGAGGCCAGGCGTGCCTCGGCGGACACCGCCTTCACCACCTTCTGGAGTTCCGCCAGGGTCGCCGCGTCGAACCCCGCCACACCGCGGGTGACGTAGCGGGCCATGGCCCCCCGGGCATGGGCCGTCCCTCCGAAGTACTCGGGGGTGGCGATCCGCTCCGGGTCCAGGAGTCCAGCCAGCCACTCCCGGCTGCCGAACCCCGCCAGATCCGGTGCGCTGGGCTCGTCCATGGGGGTGATCCCGGTGCCATCATGCCCGTCAAAGTAGTGGCAACTGGCGCAGTTGGCGGCGAAGAGCTTCGGCCCCTGGGTCAGGGGATCGTTCCGGAGCATGGCCAGGGCGCCGGCAGGGGGAATCCCGTTGATGGACGCCAGTTCCTGGGCTCTGTGGGCTTCGGCCTCTGCCTGGGCCTTGGCAATGGCGAAGTCCGGATCCGCCGCATCCTCGGCGTAGGCCAGCCAGGTGAGGAGCACCACCCCTGCCAGGAGGGAGAACATGAGTCCCAGATTGAATCGGTGTCCCAGCTTCCAGCCTCCGATGATGGGCATGGCTGCAACGAGTCCGACGATGATGCCGGGGATGATCATGGCCCCCATCACCTCCCAGCCGGCGGGGAAGTACTTCAGCCACTGGAAGAGGAACATGAAGTACCACTCCGGCCGGGCCG
>CAYQVI010000017.1:0-31093 GCA_964420725.1 uncultured Gemmatimonadaceae bacterium
AGGGGAATCCCCCGGAAGGCGGCCGGAAGCCCCGGCCCCAGGGGAGCCACCGGGGCGCCGATGGGAACGAGGGTCGGGAGGAGGGGGGTCCCCGGGACGGCCCCCGGGGGGAGGAGTGCCTCCAGTCGGGTCCAGCTCCCCCCCTGGAGCGACACCGGCAGCGTGGCCAGGGTCTCCGCCGGGTGACCGGTCCACGCCTCCGCCAACCAGGAGGTGAGGGACCGGGCCCCCCGGGCGGTCCGGCGGAGCGCCGGCTCCTCCTCCAGGAGGACGTCCCAGATGGAGGGGCGGCCCACCCGCCGGGTATCCCGCCAGGAGACCAGGGGGGTGACGGGATTCCCCGCACCGTCCACCAGGAGACTCGTGTCCCGCTGTCCGGTGAGGGCCACCAGCGTCACGGAGCCGGGGGTCAGCTCCAGCGCCTCCAGCGCCGAAAGCGCCGCCGCCGCGATGGGACCGGTGTCCTGCCAGGCCCCGCGTCCCTCCGTCACCAGCGGGGGCATGGGGACCCGGCTCCCCGCCACCTGCACCCCCCGGGTGTCGAAGGCCGCCGCCTTGGCGATGGTGGTCCCCAGGTCCAGTCCCACCCGGAGATCGCCTCCTCCTCCCCGGGGCCGGGCATCCGCTCCGTGGCGCCCCGAAGCGGGCTGCCGCCCGGAGCCGCTCCCGGCCATCGTGGGACGGTTCCCCGCCCCCTCCGCTGCCTGGTCGCCGCTTGCGGATTCGCCCGCGCTCCGGGATCGTGGTGCCATGGACTCCCTCCCCCCCCTTCGTCCCTTCGATGAGCACTACGTGGCCATGGCGGCCCGGATGCTGGGGCTGCTG
Organism: uncultured Gemmatimonadaceae bacterium; assembly: GCA_964420725.1. GTDB lineage: Bacteria > Gemmatimonadota > Gemmatimonadetes > Longimicrobiales > Gaopeijiaceae > CAYQVI01. The sequence continues at coordinate 826 of CAYQVI010000017.1, forward strand.
AGCCACCCTACCCGGCTCCACCTGGTGCTGCTGCTGGCCCAGGGAGAATCGCACGTGTCCCGGCTCTGCGAGGTACTGGACCTTCCCCAGAGCAACGTGAGCCACCACCTTGCCCTTCTCCGGAACACGGGGCTGGTGAGCGACCGACGGGAAGGGCAGTTTGTCCTCTACCGGATCCATGTGGAAGCCTGGTCGCTGGTGGCCAACGGTTTCTTCGACCGACTCCTGGGTGGGGAAGATGAGGTGACGCTGCAGAATTTTCACCTCGCCCGGGTCCGGAAGGCTCCGCCGTAGCCCTGGTCCACCCCCCCAACCGGGGGATGGGAGAGGTCCCGGGAACCGGACCGATCCCCCCTGCGTTCGTTCTTCCAGCGCCCACGCCCGGCCCCCGCGTCGGAGAACCCCCGAACCCCTGCACCTGTGTCCCGACATATGTCGATGTCTAGATATCTACCCTGCCTGGTGGCCCTGGCCTCCCTCCTGTCCGGTGCCGCCAACCCCATGGCCGCCCAGGGGCAGGACGCCATCCTCACCGGGACGGTGCGGAGCCAGGTGGGGGTCCCCCTCCCCGGCGTGGACCTCCGCTTCGACCCGGGGAACCGCACGGGATCCACGGACCAGGAGGGCCGCTTCTCCCTGGCCATTCCCGCCGGGACCCCGGGAACGCTCCGGGTGTCGATGGAGGGATTCTCCCCGGAGGAGGTGCCGGTGCAGCCGGTGGCCCCCGGTGCCCGGGGGGAGGTGGCGGTGACCCTGTCCGCCTTCTACGTCCTGGACGCGGTGACGGTGGTCCGGGGGCGGGAGCGGCCCCTGCTGAATGCAGATGACGCCACCCAGGGGGGTGCGGTGGAGGTGGAGGAGCTGGCGGGACTCCCGTCGGAGGCCCGGAACCCCCTGGCGCTGGCCTTCAACATCCCCGGGGTATCCCAGGCCACCGCCTTCTTTGGCGACGCCCCACCCCTCACCATCAACGGGGACAACGCCCTGTACACCCAGTACACGGTGGACGGGCTGGACAACAATGAGGGGTTCCTGGGGGGGCCCCGGGTGCAGCTTCCCCTCTCCGCCCTTCGCCGGCTGGAGGTCTACACCAACACGTACCGGCCCGGCCTGGGGCGGAGCCCCAACGGGGTGGTGGACATGGAGACGCTGGCCGGTGGGGATACCTGGGCCGGTGAGCTCTTCGTGGTGAGCCGCCCGGGGACGCCGCTGGACGCCAGCCCCAAGTTCACCCCGGCGGGGGTGGATCCGGACGGCTTCCAGCGGACCCAGGTGGGGGGGGCGTACGGAGGCCCCCTGGTGCAGGACCGGACCTTCGTGTTCGGGGCCCTGGAGTTCTCCGACGAGCGGGAGGACCGGATCGGCTCCACGGCGCAGACCGCCTTCCTGGGGACGGAACTCCGGCGGACCTGGAAGGGGTTCGGGCGGCTGGACCACGGCTGGAGCCCCACCCAGACCACCACGCTGCGGGTGGCGGTGAGCGACGTCCAGCGGGAAGGGCAGGGGGGCGGGGTGATCGTTCCGGAGGCGGACATCACCACCGTGCGCCGGGGCTCCCTGGTGAGCCTCACCCACCAGAGCGCCCTCCGGGGGGGGGAGGCGGGGAACACCTTCTCCGCCCAGGTGGGGACCTTCACGTGGGATTTCCCTCCCTCCGCCAGCGACCTGCAGACCCCGCAGGTGACCATCGTGTCTCCGGATCTCACCACGGTGGAGGCGGTGGTGGGGTCGTCCAACTTCATCTTCGATGAGAGCGAGCTCCAGCTCCAGCTCAAGAACGTGTTCGAGACACGGATCGGGGACCGCCACACCCTGAGGTTCGGGGCCGACCTGGTGCGCTCCTCCTTCGAACTGCTGGGTGCCAACACGAACCCCCGTGGCGCCTACACGGTGGTGAACGAAGGGAACATCCAGGCCGCCGGGCGCTTCGTGTCCATCCGGGACATCCCCGGCAACGTCCGGGTGCTCCGCTACACCATCGACGCCAGCCCGCAGCAGGTGAACCTGGGGCAGATGCTGCTGGGGGCCTTCGTGGAGGACCGGTGGCGGGTGCGGCCGGACCTGACGGTGCAGGCGGGACTCCGCTGGGACTATGACGACCTGACCTCCCGGGGGGAGAGCTCCCCGGACCTGGACAACATCCAGCCCCGGCTCTCGGTGAACTGGCTTCCCACACCCAACAGCACCATCCGTGGGGGGTGGGGGATCTACACGGGGAAATTCCCCTACGCCGTCTATTCCGACGCGGTGCAGTTCGGCCCGGAGGGGAACGCGGTGGTGACCTTCGAAGGGGACCGCTTCCCCCCTCCCGCCTACCTGCAGGGGCCCAGCGCTGCGGATCTGGCGGGGCTCCAGGACGAGCTCCCCCCCCGGGAGGAGCGCCGGCTCTTCGCCCGGGGGCTGGAGCAGCCGTACAGCCGTCAGGCCTCGCTGGGGTGGCAGGTGGAGTTGGCCAACACCTGGGGTCTTTCGGTGGACGGGGTCTGGGTGGAGAGCCGCAATCTCCCCCGCTCCTGGGACCTGAACCCGGTGGAGCGGACGCTGCAGCCCGGGGACACGGTGGACCGGGGGCCCGACTTCGGGGACGGGTTCCGGGATGTGCAGCCGGTGGCCGGGGGCTTCCGGAGGCTCACCACCACCGATTCCGGGGGGAAGGGGCAGTACCTGGCCCTCCAGACCGTGGTGCGGCGGGCGCTCCGGGAGGGGTGGTCCATGGAGGGGTCCTGGGTGCTCGCCCGGGCCCGGAACGACACCGAGGACATCAACTTCCACGCCACCTCGGGGAATGACTTCGATGCCGAATGGGCCGATGCGGTGAACGATCGACGGCACCATGTGACGCTGCGCACCGTGTGGGAGCCGGCGGCGCGGCTGCAGGTGGGGGCGGTGGCGGACTACCAGTCCGGCACACCGGTGAACCGGGTGGCCTTCTTCAGGGACCTGGACGGCTCCGGGGGAATCTTCGGGAATGGCTTCCTGGGGAACCACGACCGCTTCCCGGGGGTGCCCCGGAACGGCGAACGCCTCCCCGGCGCCTTCCGGATGGATGGGAGTGTTCGCTACGGGATTCCGGTGGGGGGGGGTGAGATCGACATCCGTGCGGAGGTGTTCAACCTGTTCAACTCGTCGCTGAAGACCGGCTTCGCCAACGGGATCCCCGGGGGAGGCCCCCGGACCCAGGTGGGGCGTCCCGGGGACCCGCTGATATTCACCACGGCGGCGCCTCCCCGGCAGTTCCAGCTCTCGGCCCGGTGGGGCTTCTGAGGGTGGGTCGTCGGGAGGGGGACCGGTCGGCTGCGGGGTGGGGCGGGTGGGGCCAGAGCCCGGGGGGCGCCTCCCCCTGCCAACAGCGGGGATCCCTGCGGCCCCGATGGACGGTGGGTGCCGTTCTCCTCACTGCCTGGATGGCCGGGGCGTGTGCCGGAGAGGGAGCACCGTCCGACGCCCGCCCCGCCGACGAGCTGGCCGCCCTCCCCTGGGAGGAGGTGGTGGAGGCCGCCCGGGGGACTGAGGTGCTGTGGCGGATGTGGCGGGGTGATCCCTCCATCAATGCCTACGTGGAGGAGTGGGTGGCTCCCCGCCTCCGGGAGCGCTACGGCATCCGGCTCCGGGCGGTGCAGGGGCAGGGGGCGGAGCTGGTGAATCAGCTCACCGTGGAGCGGGAGGCGGGGGCCCGGGGCTTCGCCGACCTCCTCTGGATCAATGGGGAGACCTTCCACCAGCTCCGGAGCGAAGGGCTCCTCCAGGGCCCCTGGGCCCACGTCCTCCCCTCCGCCGCCTTCGTGGACAGCACCTCTGCCGTGATCCTCACCGATTTCGAGCGGCCCGTGGAGGGGTGGGAGTCCCCCTGGGGGCAGGTACAGTTCGCCATGATCTACGACAGCCTCCGGACGCCGGAGCCCCCCCGGACCATCCAGGCGCTGGGGGCCTGGATCCAGGCGAACCCGGGGCGCTTCACCCACGACCAGTCCTTCGCCGGCGTGACCTTCCTCAAGGGCTTGATGTACGCCCTGAACGGCGGGGTGGAGCGGTTCCAGGGGGGGTTCGACGAGGCGGTCTACCAGGAGGCCAGCGCCCGGGTGTGGGACTGGCTGGAGGAGCATACCCCCCACTTCTGGCGGGGAGGGGCGGCCTATCCTGCGGAGGTGGCGGAGCTCCACCGCCTCTTCGCCAACCGGGAGGTGGACCTCTCCTTCTCCAACAACCAGAACGAGGTGGTGACCAAGGTCCGGCAGGGGATCTTCCCGGAGACGGCCCGGGCCACGGTGCTCCGGGATGCCTCCATCGCCAACGCCCACTACCTGGGGATCCCCTTCAACGCCCGGAATCCTGCCGGAGCCATGGTGGTGGCGGACTTCCTCCTCTCGCCGGAGGCCCAGTTGGAGAAGGCCCGCCCGGGCGTGTGGGGGGACGGCACCGTGCTGGCCCCTGCCCGGCTCCCGGCGGAGTGGCGGGAGCGCTTCGAGACGCTGGAGGCCGACCCCCGGGCGATCCCCGGGGACACGCTGGCCCGCTACGCGCAGCCGGAGGTGGCGGCGGAATACCACGAGCGGATCCTGGAGGACTGGCGCACCCGCATCCGCAGAGGGTCGTGAGCTCCGGGGGGACGCTCCCGCTCGTTCCCTCCGGCGCCAGGGGTCCCGTGGAGAGTGGTGGGACCGGAGTGTCGGGGCCCGGAGGGACGGGGATGTCGGGCCACAGGGGATGGACCGGGATGGTGGCCGCGCTGCTGGTGGCGGCCCCGGTGCTGGTGGGGGTGGGATACACCCTGGTGGCGGCGCTGGGAGGGGCCGGAGCGGGGGCGGAGGGATGGTCACCGGAGCGGCCGCTCCGGGTGCTGACGGAGCCCGGGGTGCTGGCGGGGGTGGGGTGGAGCCTCTGGATCGCCGGGGCTTCGACGCTTCTGGCCACGGCGATTGCGGTGGGGCTGGGCCTCGCCTTCCGGGGGAGCGGCCGGCTGGACCGGGGCGCCCGTCTCCTGGCCCTCCTCCCCCTCCCCATCCCCCATGTGGTGGCGGCGGTGGGGGGGGTGCTGATCCTGGGGCAGAGCGGGCTCCTCTCCCGGGTGGGGTACCACGCCGGGCTCTTCTCTTCCCCCGGGGAGATGCCGGCGCTGGTGGCGGACCCGTGGGGGATCGGCCTCATCGTGACGCTGGTCTGGAAGGAGGTCCCCTTTCTGGCGCTGGTGACCTTCTCGGTGCTGGCCCGGGCCGGGGGGGAGCTGGAGGAGACCGCCCGGACCCTGGGGGCGTCCTCCGGGGCACTGGTTCGCCGGGTGACCCTCCCCCTCCTCCTCCGGGGGATCCTCCCGGCTGTGGTGGCGGTCTTCACCTTCGTGGTGGGGACGTGGGAGGCCACGGCGCTCCTGGCCCCCAGCGACCCCCTGGCCCTCCCCCTCCTCACCATGGAGCGATACACCGGTGTGGCGCTGGCCCGCCGGGGGGATGCGTACGTGCTGGCCCTCCTGGCGCTGGGGATCGCGGCGCTGGCGGTGGTGATCCACGAGCGGATCCGGGTGCGCTGGGGGGTGTGGGAGCGATGAGGGGGGCGGCTGCCACCCTGCCTCGGCGGGAGACAGAGGCTCCAGGGGCCACCGAGCCTCCGGCGAAGACCAGTCCCCCGGCACCGGGGCTCCGGGGCGCGCTCTTCCTTCTCCTGGCCGCCTGGACACTGGTCCCCCTGGTGGTGCTGGCCATCCTCTCCGTGGGGCGGCAGTGGTTCTATCCGGGCCTGCTGCCGGCGGAGTTCACCGGGGAGCACTGGGCGTCGCTCCTGGGGGACGGAAGCCGACTGGCCCGGGCCACCGTGGGCTCCCTCCTCCTGGGAGTGGGGACCGGGGTGCTGGCGGTGCTGGTGGGGTTCCCGGTGGGGCGGGCCATGGCCCGGTTGAAGGGGGGGCTCCGGATGGTGGCGGCGGGGGCGGCCTTCCTCCCGGTGGCGGCCCCTCCCCTGGCGCTGGGGGTGGGGCTCCAGTTTTCCTTTCTTTCCGTCGGGCTGGGGGGGACCGGGGCCGGGGTCCTCCTGGCCCACCTGATCCCCGCCGCCGGGTACGTCTCCCTCCTCTTCCTGGGGACCTTCGCCACCCATGACGACCGCCTCGAGGTGGAGGCCCGCTCCCTGGGGGCCACTCCCCGGCAGGCCCTGCTGCGGGTCACCCTCCCCGTCCTCCGGCGCCCGCTGGTGGAGGGGGTCATCCTGGGGTTCCTGGTGAGCTGGGCCCAGGTGCCCCTGACGCTGCTGGTGGGGCAGGGGGTGGTGCCGGCGCTCCCGGTGGAGGTCTTCGCCTGGGTCCAGTCCGGACAGGATGCCCTGGCGGCCACCGGCGCGGTCCTCCTTGTGGTCCCGCCGCTCCTGGCCATGGCCGCGGCGGGGGTGGCGGTGCGGCGCCTGGAGATGGCGCTGCCGTGAGTGCGGGCATGGAGGAGGAGCGCTCCGGCGAGGATGGAACCGGGGCCGGGTCGCGGCGAGGGACACCCGCCGGAGCTCCCCCGCCGGTGGCCGACGTTGCCCTCCGGGTGGAGGGCCTGTCGGTTCCCTTCGGCGTCGCAGCGGGGCTGGCCGATATCACCTTCCAGGTGGCCTCCGGGGAGCGGCTGGTCCTGCTGGGGTCCTCCGGGGCGGGGAAGACCACCCTGCTCCGGGGGATCGCGGGGCTGGTCCCCACCGGTGGGGGAACGGTCCACGTGGCGGGGCGCGACGTCACCCGGGAGCCCCCGGAGCGCCGGGGGGTGGTCTACCTCCACCAGACGCCGGTGCTCTTTCCCCATCTGGACGTCTTCGAGAACGTGGCCTTCCCCCTCCGGCTCCGGGGGGTGAGGGCGGAAGACCTCCGGCGCCGGGTGGAAGAGGCGCTGGAGATCGTGCAGCTCGGACCGCTGGCCCGGCGGGGACCCGGGGCGCTGAGCGGTGGGCAGAAGCACCGGGTGGCGCTGGCCCGGGCGGTGGTGTCCAGGCCCTCCCTCCTCCTTCTGGACGAACCCCTCTCGTCGCTGGATCCGGCGCTCCGCCACGACCTGAGGGGGGCCATCACCACCCTTCAGGAGGAGTACGGACCGGGGCTGGTGATGGTGACCCACGACCTGGAGGATGCCGGACTGCTGGGGCACCGGGTGGGGGTGCTGATGGAGGGTGGGCTGGCGCAGGTGGACACGCCGCTCCGCCTCTTCGGCCGACCTGCGTCGTTGCCGGTGGCCCGCTTCCTGGGCTTCCGGAACCTGGTGGAGGGGGTGCTGGGGGAGGACGGTGTGTTCCGTTCGGCGCTTGGGGAGATCCGGCTGGGCGGGGGGGAAGGGATCCCACCGGGGGAGGGGAGCCTGGAGCGGGGGGCCGGGATGCCCGGTGCGGAAGCCGCCCCCGGGGCCAGGGTGGCGGTGCTCCCCCCCGGAGCGGTGCGGGTGGTGGCTCCGGGGCTCCGGGGCGTCCAGGGCGCCGACCCGGCGGGGGCAGGCGGTGGAGCCGTCTCCTTCTCCGGTCGGGTGGACGGGGTGATCCATCCAGGGGCCCGGGCGCTGCTCGTTGTGGACGTGGGGGGGGTGCGGCTGGAGGTGGATCCCGGGGAGGGGCCAGCCCCGGATCAGGGGGCGGATGTGGTCCTGGAGCTGGACCCCCACCGCCTGCTCCATTTTCCCCCCTGACCCTGGCGGTGGGGGCCGGCGTCCGGTGCCCGGCGGCCCCGGGGGCATCGGCCCCGGGGCAGGGGTGGGGTGGCCCTCAGGGCCTGCACCCTGTGCACGCCACAACCACTCCGTACCCGGGAAGGTCCAGGGACACGGTGCTCCCGGTACCCAGGCGGCGGCCGGAGAGGGCATCCAGCAGGGCCCCCTCCCCGAAGGTGGGGATGGTCACCCGCTCCTCTCCGGGGGTGGGGTTCACGATGTAGAACCAGGTCTGGCCGCCGTTGGCCCGGGCAGTCCATTGGACACGGGGGTTCCCCAGCTCCACCACCCGCTCGCCCCACGAGAGGGGGCCTTCCGTGCGGCGCAGTTCGCCGACCACCGTCCTGATGGCCTCCCAGGCGCCGGGATCGCCGCGGCGCAGTGCGCTCGGCCCGTACCAGAAGATCACCCGGGCTCCCCGCACCACAGCCAGGAAGGCCATGGCCCGACTCTCTTCCAGGGTGGGCTGGCGCCCGGTGGCGGGAGGAAAGTCGATGGACATGTCCGTGTACCCGAAGCCCTGTAGCACCGCCATGGGGAGCGCCTCCGGTGCCAGGCGCCGGGCCTCCTCCACGTACTCCCCCAATGCGGTGAGATCGGGGACGATGTCCACCGGGTACAGGCTGAAGCCGTAGACCGACGCCGCGGGGACCGTCTCCTGGACCGCCCGATGGAAGAGCCCTTCCAGGGGTGGTCGATCCGCCTCCGGGACGCCGTAGAAGGGGAGGAGGAAGGGGAGCGGTGCCTCCGCGATGACGGTGGGGACCTGGACGATCTCCCGGGAGGCCGCCGCCATCGTCGCCACATTCGCGAGGACGTAGTCCCGGGGCTCCGGGGAAAGCCGTGCGGCCATGTAGCTGTTGGCCGGCTCGTCCTGGAGGTAGATGCCGGCCAGGGGGCGGATATCCCCCCCCAGGCACACCTCGACGAAGCTCCGGAGCCGTGCCTGGTAACGGGGCACGTCGAGGAGCTCCGTGTCGGCCTGGTCTATGGCCAGCAGGTAGCCGGGGAGCAGGATCTGGACACTCCCCGCCGCACTCCAGGGATTCCGGGGGCCCGCGCAGGTCAGGCCCGGGTCGAGGCCCGGGAGGGCGGTGGGGGGAAGGAAGTGGGTGACCTCGGCGGTGCTCTCGCCCCCTTCAGAGACCAGGAAGAGGGGGAAGAAGAGGTCGAAGCCGATGTCCGCCAGTTCGGCGAACCCCCGGGGGAAATCCGGTGCCGAGGGATCCCCGAACGTTCCCTGCGGTGCTCCGGCGGCACCCAGGAGCAGGCTCCGGACTGCCGGGGGCTGGGGGGGCGCCGGATCCGTGGGGGCGGTGCACCCCGCCAACAGGGCGACGGAGATCAGGAGGGCGGTGATCCCCCGGTGGTTCCCGGAGATCACGGGCCCGGAGCGTTCCGGCGCAACACTCCGAGCGGCTCCCCGGCCCCCGTGGATTGATCCCGTGGAGGGGGAGGGGGAGCCGGGGCCGAACCGGCGTCAGCCCCCCGGTGCATCAAAGGTGGCAGAGGTGATGAGGTAGCTGACTCCCGTCACACTCCCTGAGTCGATGACCACCTGCGAGGGAGTGACCGTGGCCTCGAACACCAGGTCCGCTCCGTCCAGCGCCAGGGCGGCCAGATGCCCCAGCCCCCATGTGTCCGCCGGAAGGGGTCCCAGGACAAACGCTCCATCGACCCCGGTCACTCCGTTCCGCACCAGGAGAGCGCCCTCTTCATCCACCAGCGTGGTGGAGGTGGCCCGGGGGACGAAGTCCTCCAGGGTCCGGGGCTGCCCGGCGGGGCAGGCGGGGATCACCACATCCTGCGCCAGCGCCACCGTGCCGGTCACCAGCGCTCCCATCCCGTCACCCCCCGCCACCCAGGTGCCGTGGATGGTGGGCCGCATGATCCAGCGCCCGGAGTTCCCGGCCCGGTGGCCGAAGCTCTCCGACACGTCGAAGTCCAGGGTCACCGTGGTCTCCCCCTCCTCCAGTTCGAAGGCGTCGCCGGGGAGGATGACCTTCAGGCCGCTCTGCTGGCAGCTGGGACAGTGGAGTTGCCCCGTGGTGGGAAGGCCCCCGGGGTGCTGGGCGCCATCCAGGGAGTACACCCTGCCGTCCTTTGCCTCCAGCACCGCCCCCCCGATGACGAAGCGGAGCTGGCCATAGGACCCGGGCTCCAGCTCCACATCCTCCGCCAGCACAACGGAGGTCCCCACCAGCTCCGTGAGTTCGATCAGGTCGGTGGGTTCGTCCAGGAGATCCACCGCTCCCCCACTTCCCTGCAGGTAGATCCTTGTGATCTCCACCCAGGCGGCGGCCACATCCCCCGGGGCGTCCGTGAGGCGCACGGTGAGCCGGGCCTGGTCCGAGCCGGGCATGGCGGGATCGCCTGAGCTGCAGGCGGCCGCCGCCAGGGTCAGGAGCAGGGAAGCGGCGGCCAGCAGGGGGGTGGAGTTGCGCATGGATGTGGATTTCCAGGAAGAGTAGTGGTGCCGGGTCAGGAGAACCCAGGGATTGACAGAATCGTGCCAGTGGGTTCGGGGGACCCTGGATCCGGGTCGGGGCCGCCGGAGGGAGCCCTGGAAGGGAAGAAAGTGGCCAGGGCAGGTCAGGAAAGGGACGTTCGCCACCGGCTCCATCATGATCGTCCGCCTACCCCACCCGCCCCCAGGCCCTCACCGGAAAGCTGGTCATCCCCGCCACCTTCGCCGGCACCGCGCTGAAGAAGAAGCCCTGGTCCGGGAGCTGCTCCAGCCCGGTGAGGTTCTCCACGATGGGGATCCCGGCTCCCAGGAGGAGGGTGTGGGCAGGGCGGGCACCGTCGGTGGTGTCGTCCACGTTCAGGGTGTCCATCCCCACCAGCGCCGCACCCCCCTACCGGAGCGCTTCTGCCGCCCCCCGGGTCAGGAAGGGGTGGTCCTGGAAGTAGTCCGGGGTCCCCCAGCGGGAGTCCCATCCGGTGTGGAAGAGCACCGCCATCCCCTTGAATGGCCCCGCCGTTCCCGGTTCCCCCCGGGTCGCCATGACCTCGAGGACGTCCTTGATCCGCTCCCGTTCCACTCCCCGGCCCTCCTCCCACGGGACCCGGATCACCACCCCGGGGAGGTCGGCCACACAGGAAAGCGCCAGCCCCCCGATATCCTCCCCCTCCCGGATCCGGTGCCCCGGGGCATCCAGGTACGTTCCGGTGTTCCCCACAAGCTCCATCCGGCCGATGCGGAACTCCACCCCGGGATCGTAGTGGGGCCGGGAGGCCTCGAAGGGCATGTGGTCCTCCACGAGGGGTTCCGGAAGCCCGGGGTAGATGGGCATTCCACTCCGGATCGTGTGGGTCAGATCCACCAGGCGCGAAGAATCCAGGACGGGGGCGGAGATGGGTGGAGCTTCCTCCTCGGCGGGTTCGATCACAGGGTGTCCGGGTGCCGGTACCGCTCCCCGTCCTCCCAGGCCGTCGCCTGATTCCCGTACGTCGGGATCCCCCCCTGCTCCGCCAGCATCCGGGCCATGTGCATCAGGTTCCAGGTCATGAAGGTGGTGGTGCGCTGCGTGAAGGTGTTGCCAGTCCCCCCGGACTCGTCGTCCAGGTACGAAGGACCGGGCCCCGCTTCCCCGATCCAGCCTGTGTCGGCCTGCGGGGGAATGGTATAGCCCAGATGCTGCAGGGCAAACAGGACCTCCGAGGCACAGTGCTTCACCCCGTCCTCGTTGCCGGTGACCACGCACCCCCCCACCCGGCCGTAATAGATGTACTGGCCCCGATCGTTGGTGCGGGCGGAACTGGCGTAGAGCCGCTCAAGGACGAGGCGGCACACCGACGAGATCTGCCCCAGCCAGATGGGTGTTCCCACCACCAGGATGTCCGCCGCCAACACCTTTTCCTGGATCCGGGGCCAGGGATCCCGCTCCCAACCATGCTCCGTCATGTCCGGCTGGACCCCGGGTGGCACCTGGTGGTCCACCACCCGGAGGATCTCCACCTCCACCCCCGCCCGGAGCATGATGGCGGCGGAGCGGTCCAGCAGCCCCCGGGTGTGGGAGGTGCGGGGGGACTTCTTCAGGGTGCAGTTCAGGAAGAGGGCGGTGAGATCGGAGAAGTCTTTCGTGGACGGCATGGTCGCCATGGATGCCTCCCGTCGGTGGCCGGGCCGGGTCCCGGGGCGATTCCCCGGCGTGTCCCCCTCTCTCAACGCGACCACCCCCCCGGGTGTTCCGTCAGGGGGCTTTCCACCAGGGGAAAGCCACGGCATCATCCGTAGTCCCCTCGTGCGGATGTCCTTCGATTCCCCTCCGGAGTTCCATGCCCCCTCGGGCCAAGCCCCCCCGTTCCGACGGCCTGCCTCCCGGCGAGGCACGCCTGGGCGACGTGGTCGTCAACCTGGCCGGATCGTACGGCTACATGGAGGACGGGTACTACCGCTCGCAGGCGCTGGAACTGCAGGGACGGGCAGTGTTTCCCTCCACCCAGGACATCCTGGACGCCCTGGTGGTGCCCATCGCCCTGGTCCGGGCCCGCCAGGCGGGGATCGCGGTGCCGGGACACTACATCTCGAACGGGTACTTCGACCCTCCGGTCCTCCTGGACCCCATCAACCCCTTCATGTCGGGTCACGCGGTGGTGTTGCGGCCGGGGCGGCGAGACCAGGTGGCAAGGTCCATGACCCGGAACTTCACCTACGCCATGTGTTGTCAGGAGCTTCCGGCCGGCGCCCGGGTCGGCTGGTTCCGGATGGTGCTGGGGTGGACCCGGGACCCGGTGTATCGCCCGATGGCGGCAGCCCTGTGGGAGCTCTTCCGGCTCCCCATGGCCCGGGTGCGGGTGATCCGGCCCCCGGAGGCTCCGCCCCTGTTCAGCGCCATGGAGACGCTGCTTCCAGGAGCGCTCACGGCGGCGGAGCGCAACCGCCTGGTGGAGGGGCTGGAATGGCACGCATAGCCGTCTATCTGGAGCGCTACACCATCGCCCGCTCCGAGGAGATGGGGGCGATCCTCCGCTTCGGGCAGGTCTCACAGCGGTTGGGGCACCGCTTCGACATCCTCTTCCGTCCGGACATGTACAAGATCCCGGACTACGACGCGCTCCTGATCCGGGCCCTCACCGATCCGCTGAACTCGTCGTACGTGGCGGCCCGGACGGCGGAGGTCCACGGGCTCCGGGTCATCGACGACCCCACCTCCATCCGGATCTGCTGCGACAAGGTGAGCATGTACGGGCACCTGATGAAGGCGGGGGTGGCGGCCCCGGCCACGGAGATCCTCTCGGCGGCGGACCTGACCCTGGAGCGGGCGGCGGAGCTACTGGAGCGGCTGGGCACCCCGGTGGTGCTCAAGGCCCCCAACTCCAGCTTCTCGATGTACGTGGAGAAGGCCGCCACCGCGGAGGAGGTGCTCCGGGTGGGGCGGCGCTTCCTCCGGAGGGCCGACCGACTGGTGGCGCAGCGCTTCGTGCGCTCCGCCTTCGACTGGAGGGTCGGTGTGCTGGGGGGCGAGGTGCTCTACGTGTGCCAGTACACCATTCCCCGGAAGCAGTGGAAGATCATGACCTGGGTGGGGAAGGGCCGGGTGGTGGCGGGACCGGTGAAGGCCTTCGACGTCGGCGCGGTGGATCCCCGGCTCCTGGCCACGGCCCGGGCGGCGGCGGCGGCGGTGGGGACGGGGCTGTACGGCATCGACCTGAAGGAGGTGGATGGGGAGTACGTGGTCATCGAGGTGAACGACAACCCCACCCTCGCGGAGGGGGAGGAGGACCGGAAGGCGCCGGAACTCTACGAGCGGGTGATCCGCTACCTGGCCAGGGAGTGGGGATGAAGCCGGGGGGGGGCGCCCTCCCCGACGCCGGAGGAATCCGGGTGCGGCGGGGGGGCGAGAGGGACCTCCCGGCGCTGGTGGCGTTGGAGGAGGGCTCCTTCACCGCCGATCGCATGAGCCGGAGGAGCCTGAGACGGCTCCTCCTGGGGAACACCGCCGATGTGCTGCTGGCGGAGGCCCCGGGTGGGGCGCTCCTGGGGGCGGCGGTGCTCCTGCGCAGGAAGGGGAGCCGCAGGGAGCGTCTCTATTCCCTGGCGGTGGATCCCGCCGCCCGGGGGCGTGGCGTGGGGCGGCTCCTCCTGGAGGCGGTGCTGGCCTCGGCCAGGTCCAGGGGGGCGGTGGAGGTGGGGCTGGAGGTGCGGACGGACAACGACGGGGCCATCGCCCTCTACCGCAGCCTGGGGTTCACCGAGGCGGGTGTCGTGGAGGGGTACTATGCGGACGGTGCGCCGGCGCTGGTGATGCGCCGGGTGGAGGCCCAACGCTGACGGTGGCGTGCCCCTCAGCGTCTCCGGTCCTCGCCGTGCTCGAACACCCGTCCCACCTCCCCCAACCCCAGTCCCCCACCGTGGCGGCGAGCAGGGGGAGGACCTACCGGACCGTTGGGAAATCCAGCTACCGCGCGGCGGCGGTTGCAAGGGTGCGGAGTGCGTTCGAGATGGTCGACAGGATCTCGTCGACCCCCTCGAGCCCGTGGCGCTGCCGGAGGTAGAGTGGGTCGTTGTAGGTGAGGAAGACGCGGCCGTCCTGATCCTGCCACACCAGCACCTTCTGCGGCAGGTCGATGGCGGTGGTCCGGGACCCCTGCATCAGCGGGGTCCCAAGGGCGGGATTGCCGAACAGGATCAGCCGGGTCGGCAGCAATGGCTGGTCCACGTTTGCGGCGTTCGCCTGATGATCCACCGTGGTCAGGATCCGCAGGTTTTCGTTCGCCTCAATGGCACCCTGCAGCCGTTCATGGGTCTCCTGGAAGGTGAGGTTGCTCTCCACCGTCACCAGCCCGGGGTCGAATTCGGCGGTTTGCACCGGCTGGGCCACCTCCGTTCCCTGGCAGGCGGAGGCGAGGACGGCGAGGACCGGGAGCAGAAGGGTCTGTCGGTTCATGGCCACATGGGGGTTCGGGGTTCAGTTCGCCTCAGAACGGGCAAGGCCTTTCGACGGGAGCGCACGCCCAGCCGAGCGGCCCGGCCTCTGGTTCCTTCCAGCCGCTGATGCATGGCCTCCTGCTGGGATGGTCCACCCCCGTCCGGTGCGGCGTCCTCAGCCATCCATCGCCATGAACAGGTTGTTCAGCGACTCCGCCAGGGTGGGGTGGGCAAAGACCCCGTCCCGGATGGCGGTGTAGGGGAGGTCGCCCATCATGGCCACCTGCAGCACCGACATGATCTCCCCCCCCTCCACCCCCAGGATGGCCACCCCCAGGATCCGGTGGGTGGCGGCGTCGACCACGGCCTTCATGAGCCCCCGGGTCTCGTCCATCTCGATGGCCCGGGCCACCCGGGACATGGGGAGTCGGGCCACCCGGATGTCCAGCCCCCGCTTCCGGGCCTCCGTCTCGGTGAGCCCCACCCGGCCGAGCTGCGGGTCCGTGAAGAGGGTGTAGGGGACCATGCGGTCCGCCCGGGAGGCCCCACCGGAGCCCAGGAGGTTTTCCCGCACCACCCGGAAGTCGTCATAGGCCACATGGGTGAAGGGGGGGCCACCGTTCACGTCTCCCAGGGCCCAGATCCCCGGGACGTTGGTCTCCAGGCGATCGTTCACCTGGATGAAACCCCGCTCCGTGAGCGCCAGCCCGGCCCCCCGGGGGTTCAGGGTGTCGGTGGCCGGCGCCCGCCCCGCAGCCAGCAGGATGTGGGAGCCTCGGATGGAGCCGGACCCGCCGTTGCTCCCGGCCCAGTGCACCACCACCTCCTCCCCATCCCGTTCCACGGAGGTCACGGTGGCGCTCATCCGGAAGGTGATGCCCTCCTCCGACAGGATCCCCAGGAGCACCTCGGCGATGTCCTCGTCCTCCCGGGGAGCCAGGCGGGGCGCCGCCTCCAGGATGGTGACGGCGGCACCGAAGCGCCGGAACATCTGCCCGAACTCCAGCCCGATGAAGCCCCCTCCGATGACGATGAGGTGCTCCGGGGTCTCGTCCAGCTCCATGATGGAGGTGGAATCCAGGAATCCGGTCCCGGCCAGGCCGGGAATGGGGGGCGTGTTGGTCCGGGTGCCGGTGTTCACGAAGATGTGCTCTGCGGTCAGGAGGCGCGTACTCCCCTCCGGCGTCTGCACCTCCACCTCCCGGGGTCCCTGGAACGAGCCATGACCGAAGATGAGTTCCACGGTGTCATGCTTCTCGAGCCCCTTCCGGCTCCCGGAGCTCCAGGAATCCACGATGTCGCGCTTCCGCTTCCGGACCACGGCCTGGTCCACCGTGACCGGACCCGTCTGCACCCCGTAGTCGGCGGCCCGGCGGGCCAGGTGGGCGACCCGGGCACTGGCCACCATGGTCTTGGTGGGGGTGCACCCGGAGATCACGCAGGTCCCACCCACCCGGTCCCGCTCCACGATGGCCACCCTCCATCCGGCCTTCGCCAGGGCGCCGGTGAGGGGCTTTCCGGCCTGACCGGTTCCCAGGATGATGGCGTCGAAGGATTCGGCTCGGGTCATGGTCCGGGTGAGGAGTGGAGAGGGGAGCGAGGGGAGGCCACCCAGGGGTCGACCACCCGGGGCGGGCGAACGCGTCCTGGCGGTTTCAATGCAGGGAGGGTGGCGCCGGTTCCACACCCCCGGCATTGCCTGGTTCCCGGAGCAGCACGAGATCCCCATAGCAGGCGGCGGCCCGCCCCCCGGTGTCGTCGGCGTCGGTGAGAAGCCCGATCCCGATGACCGGAGGCATCTCTTCGCCGAAGGCCCGCCGGAAGTCCGCCGCCAGGTCCCGTTCCTCTTCAAGCCACGTGTCCCGGGGGGCATCGGCGTTCCGGAGCACCACGACCCGCACCCGGGAGGTGTAGGCACCCTCAAACATGGAGTCCACCGCTTCGGCGTTCCCCCAGACGTAGCTGATGGCCGCCCCCGGCACGGCGGGCCCCAGGCGTTGGCGGGCGATCCGGTGTCTCAGGCGGTCCCATCGGGAGAGCCCGGGAGGCTCGAAGTCGAAGCTCACCGTGACCCGTGCAGGGGCGTCGTCCTCCTCCTGGCGGCGGAGGTCGGAACCCTCCACCGGGCCGTCGCTCCGCCAGGTCCAATGGAGGTGACGGGCGTCGGCGGCATCGCCCCCCAGGACCAGCTGGAGGCCGGACGCCTCTCCCGCACTCTCCCCCCGGAGACACGCTCCCACCTCCGGGTCGGCCACGATGCTCCAGGTCGTGACGCCCCGCTGGAGGTCCACTGCCTGCCAGTCCGGAGGGAGGGGGGCACCTGGCTGCATCCCCGAAAACGCTGCTACGGAGCCCAGCAGGTTGGGCCGGGAGTCGCCATCCATGGGCACCGCCGCGGCGACGCCCACAGCCAGGAAAGGGATGAGCAGCAGGCGGACGGTGGATCCAGTCCTCCCCCTCAAGCGACTTCCGCCGGGACCCTCCCGGTGCTCCCTGGAAGTGGGATCACCCGCACCGGGGAGGGCGCCGCATCGCCCCGGGGCTCGGCAGGGGTCGGCAATTCGGCCGTTGAGGCGGCCACGGGGGCAGCCAGGGCGCTCCGGGCCCAGACCAGCCGCTGCACGATGGACACCCCCACCAGCGCCGACATCAGCCAGAACAGGGGCACCAGGTAGGCCGGAAGCAGGATGAAGAGAGAGAAGAGCACCACGGTCTCCGTGCCCCCCACAAGGGCGTCCGGCATGGTGATGCTGGTGGATTCCCCCCGGGTGGC
Organism: uncultured Gemmatimonadaceae bacterium; assembly: GCA_964420725.1. Classification (GTDB taxonomy): domain Bacteria; phylum Gemmatimonadota; class Gemmatimonadetes; order Longimicrobiales; family Gaopeijiaceae; genus CAYQVI01. Next base: position 18,128 of record CAYQVI010000017.1, read on the forward strand.
TGCTCCGGCGGATCGCTTCTCCAGGAGTGCGGCCAGGTACATCCATGAGGCGGTGTTCACGTAGAACGACGAGAGGAGGACCACCAGCGCCAGCCACTGCTCCGGACGGGCCCCCATCCCCAGCACCAACCCGAGGGGCACCGCTGCATAGACCACGAAGTCGGCCAGGATGTCCAGGTAGCCCCCGAAGTCGGACTGGCGACCATTCTCCCGGGCCACCACCCCGTCCAGCCCATCCAGGAAGCGGTTGGCGAACCAAAGCCCCAGCCCGGACAAGAACATTCCGGCCGCCAGGAATCCCGCCGCCCCAAGTCCCGCCACCAGGGCCAGGAGGGTCACAACGGCCGGGGGCAGGACCCGGAGCCGCCTGGCCAGGGGGCGCAGGAACGAGTCCTTCAGCGGACGGACGATGGGATCGAGCACCGAAACCACTCCGGGGGTGGGGGCATTCATGTCCTGCAGGAATCCTCTCGGGCTCGCGGGAGCCCCCTTTCGAATCCCAGCGGCGGATCTACCAGTGGAAACGGCTGGGTGCCGGTCCCGGTTCCCGCCCGGGTGGGAAGCTCCTTCCGGGACCGCAGCCTCCCGAATCCTGCCACGCCCGACGCCGGGACGAAAGGCGTTCAAGCCCGCGAGACTTCGCCGGGCGCCCCGAGGGAGCGCAGGTGCGCCCGCAGGTCACGGCGGAACGGTGAGCGTACGCGCTCGAGGTGCTCGTAGTCGAGCACGTCAAGCCGCATGACGTTCCCTTCGCCGTAGCGCTCGTGGTGAAAGCCCTGTCGCACAACGCGGAAGCCCAACGCCGAGAAGAACGGCTCGTGGTGGGGGTCGCAGTCGACGTAGTTCGATTCGATCCCCATGGCCATGCCGTCGCGGTAGATCGCCCGGCACAGGGCGCTTGTCACCGGGCTCCTGCGGTACGCGGGGGCCACCATCAGGCGGGTCGTGATCGAGGACGCCCAGCGCTCGCGCCCCGATAGCTCCCGCAGTGCGTAGTGCTCCTCGTACTCGCCCACCTCGCCGTCCCGCAGGTAGTTCGTCCGCACCGTCGCCACCGCACGCCCACCGGCGAAGGCCGCGTAGATGCGGGCGTCGTCGCGGTCGAGGGTGTCGCGCAGTCTGCGTCGGGCGTTGTCCGCGACATCCCTGTCCCGCCCCAGCTCCTCGACATACACCTCGTAGCGCAGGCGGAACACAGCCTCGCGCTCGGTCTCGCTGGTCACCAGGCCCACTCGCTCCACACCCGGCAGTTTGATCATCGCGGCCTCGCGCTTCTCGTGCGGGGGGGTGTTCGTCCGCTGCTCGCAGCCGCCCACGTGCTGTTCCCCGATTGGGGCCGCGCCTCCAGCGGCGCGCAGCGCTGCTGCCCCCGGGAAGGTGCGGCCCGTCTTCCTCTGGAAACGGTGTGGGACCTCCCTGGGTTCCCGGTTCCCGGGAGGAACCAGAAGGCGTGGTCATTGGGGACCGGGCTACCGCAGGTCAAGCGACGAGAACCACCCCAGCACCAGGCCGGGATCCGCAGGGAGATTCCGCCCCGCCACCGGCACCCGCACCCCCGCCTCCCACCGGCCGGGACCCGCAGGGCCGCTCACCGTGGCCTGGAGCTGGACCAGGGACCTCCGGGCACTCTTGATGAGGAGTCCTTCCAGCCGGGGGGCCTCCCCCCAGGACGCCTCCGCCTGCAGCTTCACCCCGATGGGGCCGAACTCCGCGCCCCCTGCGGCCAGCGCCAGGCGCTCATTCCCGAAATCCCGGCGTCGGCGGCTCTGTTCTTCTCGCCAACGGTACCCTGCCCACAGCATACCGTAACTCCGCCAGAAGTCGGGGGCCGCCCCGCCCAGCTCCAGGGTCAGCTCCCAGTCCCGCTGGCCATCCCCCAGGGGGACCACCTCGATATCGTCGGGAAACCGACCGGCGGGGATCTTCACCCCGCCCCGCACCGCCAGGGGGAGCCCCCACCCCACCAGGCGGAGCGGTGCCCCCCGGACGTGGAGGCGCAGATCTCCCACCCCCATGGAGGTGCGTTCTCCGCCGGCATCGTCGAAGCGGAGACGATGCAGCGGGAGCTGCACCCACACGTCCACCCCCGGGAGCACCCCCAGCGCAACGGTGCCGAACAGAGAGGTGGCGTCCAGCTTCCCCTCGTTCTGGAATTGGCTCCGCTCTGCCTGGCGGTCGAACAGCCGCGTTCCGGCCTGCCGGTAGAGGGTGAAGGACGCCCAGCCGGTCCCGGGGGGCTCCACCCACTGCCCCGCCAGCGCTCCCGGGAGGGCCACCAGCATCCAGAGCAGGGCAAGGGAGAACGCACCGGACAGGGCCCTTCTGCCGGGGTGGGAAACCAGGCCACGGCTTCTTCGGGCCAGCCGACTCATGCGCCTGACCGGAGCGCGGAGCGGGGGGCCGCAGAAGGCGGCACCGTCCAGGCCTGGGTCTCCCGCCGGAAGGTGGACCAGGCCCCCCAGAAGGCCACATAGGCCTCCGCCACCGGTTCCAGCCGGGCCCCGGCCAGCGGTCCCTCCGTGGCCCGACCATCCCGGCTCCACACCGAACCCGTCTCCGTGTCCACGATCCGGCCACCGGTCATCCGAAACGCCAGGCGGGTGCCGTCCAGTGTCGTGTGGAAGGCCCAGGCGCTGGCGGCCATCCGGTCCCACACCACCAGCATGGGCTCGCCCCCCACCTCCACATCCACCAGGACCTCATCCCCCAGGAAGTCCAGCTCCTGGAAGGGGAGGGCCAGCCCCCCCTCGTCCCCCACGGGGATGCCCAGCACCCGCTGCTTCGCCGGCATCCGGGCGTCCAGGGTGGGAACCGGGAACCCAAGGAAGCTCTGGTTGGTGAGGGACTCGAAGTCGCCGTAGGGATAGCGGGTGTAGTCCCGACCGGTTCCCAGGAGTCCGCTCACGGCCACCGTTTCCGGGTGGAGGGCCTGCCACGCCACCCAGGTCATCTCCACCGAGGGCGCCATGGGGAGCCGGGTTCCGGTGCCGGGTCCGCACGCCGCTGCCGCCATCATCTGGGGCCAGAGCGACTCTCCGGAGCGGCGGTCATACATCATGAGGTTGGCCTGGAAGAGGAGCCCCGACACCCCCAGTTCGGCCCCTCCGATGGCCGAGCGGTCGAACACCATGCTGGAGCCGGTGAGGGGGCAGTAGGTCACCGCCAGCCTCTGTCCCCCCCGGTCCAGGTTCACGATCTCGTGCCACCAGAGGATGTTGTGGGGGATGGCGATGGGCTGTCCATCCAGCACAAGACCGATGACCCGATCCGTGGGGAGGAGGTAGGAGAGGGCTCCGCTCCCTGGCTCCACCATCGGGGGGTTGGTGAGGGCGGGGATGCCGTCCCTTCCCACCCCTCCATCGGCCACGAAGGAGAGGTCGACGGTGCACGTCAGGTTGAGGGGGGGCGGCTGGCTGCCGTCCACGGTGAGTTCATCCGTGCAGGAGGCCAGCAGGGTGAATCCCAGGGCCGCCAGTGCGGGGGCGAATCGTCGGTTCCGGTGGCGGAGGGGCATGGCGGTCTCCAGGAGTGGGGCGTGCGGCGGAAAGAAGGGGGCGCTCCCCTGCAAATGCCCCGACAGGAGATCCGGTTCCTGGCCGGAAACCGTCCGACGCTTTGCCGCGTTTCCGGACCATGGACCGCCACGGCTCCCCTTTGCCGCCGGTCACCCACTGGACGAGGGAGGACCCATGGTCAGGATCGCCACACTGATGCTCATGATGGCCGCGGGGCCACTCGCCGCCCAGTCGGGACAGTCCCCTCCCCCGTCCGCCGGGGAGTGGAGGACGGACTTCTCCCGCCATTCGGTGCCGCTGGAGGAGATCCTCTCCGGAGGGCCCCCGAAGGATGGCATTCCCGCCATTGATCGCCCCACCTTCGAGACCCCCCGGGCAGCCGACCGGTGGCTGGAGGACGAGGACCCCATCGCGGTGGTGAGGATCGGCGGTGTCGTGCGCGCCTATCCCCTGAGCATCCTGGTCTGGCACGAGATCGTGAATGATGTGGTGGCCGGAGTCCCCGTCACGGTGACCTTCTGCCCCCTCTGCAACACCACCCTGGCCTTCAAGCGGGAGCTGGACGACCGGGTCCTGGACTTCGGGACCACCGGGCGCCTGCGGCATTCCGACCTGATCATGTACGACCGGCAGACGGAGAGCTGGTGGCAGCAGGCCACGGGTGAGGCCATCGTGGGGGAACTCACCGGTGAATCGCTGGAGTTCGTATCCGCCCTGCTGGTTCCGTGGAAGGAGCTCAAGGACGAAGGCCACCCCTCTCTCACCGTCCTCTCCCGGGAGACCGGGGTGGAGCGGGACTACGGCCGGAATCCCTATGCCGGCTACGACACCCGAAGCTCCCCAATCGAGGCCTTTTTCCCCCGGTCCGTGGACTCCCGCTTCCCGGCCATGGAGCGGGTCCTGGCGCTGGGAGAGCGGAGGGATCCGGTGGCCGTCCCCTTCCAGCACCTGCAGGAGCAGGGGGTGGTTGCGTTCGAGATGGACGGGGAGCCTGTGGTGGCCTTCTGGGCCGCCGGGACCTCCAGCGCACTGGACGCACGCAGGGTGGCGGAGGGGCGGGACGTGGGGACGGCGGTGGCGCTGGACCCCCGGATCGACGGGGAACGACTCACCTTCACCCCGGCGCGGGGCGGGCGTTTCCGGGACCGGCAGACCGGATCCACCTGGACGCTGCAGGGACGGGCGGTGCGGGGACCCCTGGAGGGGCGGGAACTGGCCGTGATCCCCCACAACACCCCATTCTGGTTTGCCTGGATCACCTTCCAGCCCGACACCCGGATTGTCCGGTGAGCCCGGACCCACCCCGCACCAGGAGTCAGAGTGGGAAAGGTACGCACCGATGGCCCGGAGGAACTCCGGAAGAGGGGGTTCTCCCAGGAAGCCCTCCCCCACATGGGGTCGGTCTACCGGTTTGCCCAGCGATTGGCTGGAGGGCAGACCAGCGAAGCGGAGGATCTGGTGCAGGAGACCTTCCTTCGGGCGTACCGGAGCTGGGAGTCGTTCACGAAGGGGTCCAACTGTCGGGCGTGGCTCTTCACCATCTGCAGGAACGTGCACCTGGGGATGGGACGTCGGGCCGCGGTTCGCCCGAAGGAGGTGCGTGCCTCGGAGCTGGATGGTGCGGATGAGGCGTTCGCCATCCGGCAGGCCTGGTCCGACGATGGAGTGGAGGATCCGGAGGAGGCCCTCTTCCGGGGAATCGTGGACGAGGAGGTCCTCCGGGCCGTGGACGCCCTCCCGGAGGTCTTCCGTGAAGCCCTGGTCCTTTCGGACCTGGAGGGGCTCTCCTACGGAGAGATCGGGGAGATCCTCCAACTCCCGCCGGGAACCGTGAAGAGTCGCATCTTTCGCGCGCGCCGACTCCTCCATGACGCGCTCTACCAGTACGCCGTCGAAATGGGCCATATCCGCCCGGGGACGCCATGATGGAGCCGATGCTGTCGTGTGACGAGGTGATGGATCGTCTGTGGGAATACCTGGACGGCGAACTGGATCCGGAGACCGCAGGGCAGGTGGAGAAGCACCTGGAGGTGTGTCAGCGCTGCTTCCCCCAGTACGATTTCCGCCGAGCCTTCAAGGAGCTCCTGAGCCACTCTGCCGAGGGGAGCGTGCCCCCGGCGCTGCAGCGGCGTGTCTTCGAGGCGCTCCTGGAGGAGGACCGGGCGGCGGGTGTCGGGAGTGGGAAGGAGGGGGGCGGGCTCTGGGCCCGGATCCTGAGGAGGTTCGGCCACTGAGTTTCCCCGGTCACCCACGGGTCCTGCTCCTCCTCCTCCCGGACATACTCCGCCCCTCTAGGCCGCCACCGTTGGGGCGGGTGGGGGGCGGCCTTGTCTGAGAATGTACCATGTGGTACAATGATGGACGTGATGTACCGCACAGTACAGTGTCTCCTTCTTCCAGGACCGACCTCCATGTCCGATTTCGTCCTTCACGATTCGCAGACCGCCCCCGACGGCTCCGTTCCCCTCCTCCAGCAGGTGGAGAAGAAGTACGGCTTCACCCCCAACCTGATGCGGGTCCTGGCCGAGGCGCCGGTGGCGCTGGAGGCCTACATGGCCCTGTCCTCCTTCCTGGACAGGACATCGCTGGCACCGGCGGAGCGGCAGGTGGTGATCCTGGCCACCAGCTTCGAGAACGGGTGTGGCTACTGCATGGCGGCCCACAGCACCACTGCGGGGATGGTCGGGGTACCGGAGGAGGTGATCGACGCGCTCCGCACCGGCGGATCCCTCCCGGATCCCCGGCTGGATGTGCTGGCCACCTTCGTCCGCAGGGTCGTACGGGATCGGGGCTGGGTTGGGGGCGAGGCGCTGGATGCCTTGCTGGCCGGCGGCTTCAGCCGGGGCCAGGCGCTGGAGGTCTTGGTGGGTGTGACCATGAAGACGCTGAGCAACTATACGAATCACATCGCCGATACCCCGGTGGACGAGGCCTTCCAGCCCCGGGCCTGGACAGCCGCGACAGCTGCAGGACACGGCCACCAGGGGTGAGGATCCGGGGGTGGGAGAGGCTGCGGAGCCTCTCCCACCCCTCTATCTTCCGGACATGACCATGCCCACCACCGACCGAGGCCGACGGTCCAGGGAGCGGATCCTGGACGCCGCCGCCGATCTGATCCACCTCAAGGGGGTGGCGGGCACCAGTGTGGACGAGGTACTGGCCCGCTCCGGGACGGGGAAGAGCCAGTTCTACCACTACTTCCGGGACAAGGACGCCCTGGTGGGGGCAGTTCTGGAGCACCAGAGCCGCCGCACCGTGGAGGAGCTGCTCCCCTTCCTCCGGGATCTGGACTCCTGGGAGGGGATCCGTCGCTGGTTCGATGCTGTCCTGGAGCTCCAGGAGTCCTCCGGATTCCGGGGTGGATGCCCCATCGGGTCCCTGGCCGCCGAGCGTTCGGAGTCGGACGAAGGGTTCAGGGCCCGGCTGGACGCCGCTCTCCGGCTCAAGGGGGAGTACCTCCGGGAGGGGCTCACCACCATGGCGCGGCGGGGGGAGCTACGTCCGGAAGCGGACCCGGCTCGCCTGGCCACCTTCATCACCGCGGTGCTTCAGGGGGCATTGCTCATGGCATCGGTGGAGAAGCGGCGGGATTCCCTGGAAGCCGCCCTGGGCGAGGCCTTCGATCACCTCCGCTCCATGGCCGCGACGTCCTGACACCCCTGGCCGGCCCAGCAGAAAAATGGGGGGGAGGGCCGCCGGCCCTCCCCCCCATTCTCCTCCGTGCGGGTCTTCGACCCTACATCTGGTTCGCTTCCACGGCGATGGTGATCCCCACCTCGGAGCCCACCACGGCGGCGGCGGCCCAGCTACCAACCCCGACGCCGAAGTCCTGGCGCCGGATCTCGGTCTCCGCCTGGAAGCCCGCCACCCGGACGATTCCCCCAAGCATCGGCTGCATCTCGGTGGGGATCTCCTGGATTCCCAGCACGGTGATCGGGAGTTGGATCTCGCGGCTTACCCCCTTGATGGTCAGCGGCCCGGTGGCGATCAGGCCGTTCTGACCGTTGGCCCGCACCGAGGTGCTCCGGAAGGTGATCCGCGGATGGGTCTGCGCCTCGAAGAAGTCCCCGGACATGAGGTGCTGGTCCCGGTCCGCGTTTCCGGTGTCGATGCTGGCCACATCGATGGTCACCGAGACGGTGCTGTTGGACGGGTTGGCCCGGTCGTACTGGAGGTCGATGTCGAAGTCCTTGAAGGACCCGCTCACCGGGGTGAAGAAGTGCCGCACACTGAAGTTGATCTCGGTGTGGGAGGCATCCACGTTCCACGCCTCGGCGGTGGCCAGGGGGGTGGCGGCCAGGGTGCCGGCGGCCAGGAGGATCGGAGCGATGAAGGCTGAGCTTGTCATGGTCAAGGATTCCTGATGGAGGTGCTGAGTGTGGTGCCCCGGCAGGAGCAGCGAAGAAGGTAAGCCTTCAAGCTCGAAGGATCCAGTGGGACCACTCTGCCGGAGCGCTTCGTGGTGCCGGGGTGGGCCCATCGTTTGGGCCGGCGTCCGGCACACTCCCGGGGCCACCGGCGGCCCCGTGATGTCCTTCCACCCACAAGAATGCCGGAGGCGCACCGACGGTTCCCGGGGGCCGAAAACTTCGACCTTGACGGATCCTCCCTGGACTCCTAGCCTGAAGGAGCCGCCCGGAGCGTTCCGGGCGCAGATGCCTGGGGACCCTTCTCGTGGACGAACCCTTGATCCTCTCGCCCTGCCGCTGTCGTTGTTGTTGCGGCTCTCCTCCGGGAGAGGCGGGCGGGCGCGTGTGTACAGGTGTGCATGCGTAGTTGATCGAGGTGTTCCTCGGTTCCCTGTCCGGCCCTCCCCTCGGGAGGGCCTTTTTCATGTCCCTGTTTCACCCTCCCCGTCGGGGGGGCCACCACCCAACCCGTTGAGGCGACATCCATGCCCGGAGCGCTGCCACAGCCCCTTCGCCGCCGTCCCGGCCACCGCCTTCCCTGCGGTGCCCACGGTGGGCCTCGTCGCTGTCGCCCCTGTCGCTGTTGTTGTCACCCGCCCCCGGGAGACGCCGGGGTGTGCACGTCCACCTGACGTGCCACCCACCGACGATCCGGCTCCGCGCCGGACTTCGACACCGGCCTCTCCCCTCCTGGAGAGTCCGGTGTCTTCGCATCCACACGACGGGTTGGAGAACCTCGCATGAATATCTGGGTCCTGCTGAACGTGGGCGTCTTTGCTCTGGTGCTGGCCTGGCTGGCGCGACGACAACTGAAGGGCACGCCCCTGTCCACCAATGTCCTGGTGGCGCTGGTGGCGGGGGTGGTGCTGGGCGCCGTCCTCCAGGCAGCCTTCGGCCCCGGCGCCGTGGTGGAGGGGACGGTGGAGTGGGTGGGGCTCGTGGGCGGGGGTTACGTCCGCCTCCTGCAGATGATCGTGATGCCCCTGGTACTGGTGTCGATCCTCTCGGCGGTCACCCGCCTGGACGACGCCGGGAAGCTGGGGAAGATCAGCGGCTCGGTGCTGGGCCTCCTGATGCTCACCACGGCCGGGGCCGCGGTGATCGGGATCGCGGTCACCCGCCTCTTCGGCCTCACCGCAGAAGGGCTGGTGCAGGGGGCCCGGGAGCTGGAACGGGGGGAATCGCTGACGGCCCGCAGCGAGACCTTCGCCGATCTCAGCGTCCCCGACCTCCTCCTCTCCTTCATCCCCACCAACCCCTTCGCCGAGCTCACCGGCGCCAACCCCACCTCCATCATCGCCGTGGTGGTGTTCGCAACCCTCCTGGGGCTGGCCACCCTGGCGCTTCGCCGGGAGGACCCGGAGACGGGGCGGAAGGTGGTGGCGGGGATCGACACCATCCAGCACCTGGTCATGCGGCTGGTGCGGATGGTGATCCGCCTGACCCCCTTCGGTGTGCTGGCGCTGATGACCCGGGTGGTGGCCACCTCCAATCCGGCGGACATCGCCAGCCTGGGGGGCTTCGTGGTGGCCTCGTACCTGGGGCTCGCCCTGATCCTGGTCATGCACGCCGGGCTCCTGGCCCTCTCCGGGACGAACCCGATCCGCTACTTCCAGCAGGTCCTCCCCGTCCTCACCTTCGCCTTCACCTCCCGCTCCAGTGCGGCCACCATCCCGCTGAATGTGGAGACGCAGGTGAACCGGCTGGGGGTGGGCTCCGGAGTGGCCAACTTCTCCGCCACCTTCGGCGCCACCATCGGCCAGAACGGATGCGCGGGGCTCTATCCGGCGATGCTGGCCGTGATGATCGCCCCCAGCGTGGGGATCGACCCCACCGGCTTCCAGTTCCTGGCCACCCTGGTGCTGGTGGTGACCCTGGGCTCCTTCGGGATCGCCGGGGTGGGGGGGGGAGCCACCTTCGCCGCCATCATCGTCCTCTCGACCCTGAACCTCCCGGTGGCGCTGGCCGGGCTCCTGATCTCCATCGAGCCCCTCATCGACATGGGGCGCACCGCCATCAACGTGAACGGTGCCATGACCGCCGGGGTGGTCACCAGCCGGATCCTGGGGGAGCAGCACCCGGAGGGGACAGGGGAGCCGGCCAGACCCGTCGACCACCCCCGCCCCCACCCGGCGGGAGAGGTGGTGCCGGTGGGGAAGGCGGTGCTGGCGGGGAGGTAACGGGGCCCTCCGAGGGGGGCGGAGCGGGCGATCATCCCGCCGGGTCCCCCCGATGTCCCGGTCCCTCCGGACGGGCCGGTTGGAGGGCGGCTCCGGGGGAGGTCGCCCGGATCCCCTCCCCCCCTGGCCCCCAGACAGCTCCTCCGACTGTGCGATGTCGGCCCCCCATCCTATCTTGCATGCGCTTCGGAAGTGCGCGCGTGCAGGATCACGGATCGGGAGGTGGCCCCATCACACGGAACGACGTTCGTCCGACCATCGTCCGGCTGCTGTCCAACATGGCCAGCACCCGGGAGATCCAGCTCTACCTCAAGCGCTTCTCCCAGGTGGACGCCGTCCGCTTTGCGGTGGTGAAGGTGGGAGGCGCGGTCCTGCAGGAGGAGATGGAGGCGCTGGTCTCCTCGCTCGCCTTCCTGCAGCAGGTGGGGCTCACCCCCATCGTCCTCCACGGGGCCGGGCCTCAGCTCGATGCCGAGATGGAGGCCGCCGGTCTCGAGAAGCGGCTGGTGGACGGGCTCCGCTACACCACGCCCCAGGTGCTGGCGGTGGTGCGGCGGGTCTTTCAATTGGAGAACCTCCGTCTGGTGGAGGCGCTGCAGGAGGCGGGGGTCCGGGCCACCTCCATCCACTCCGGGGTCTTCGAGTCGGACTACCTGGGGCGCCGGAAGTACGGTCTGGTGGGGCGGGTGACCCGGGTGGAGACGGCGGGGATCGAGGCGGCCATCTCGGTGGGATCCATCCCGGTCATCGCCTCCCTGGGGGAGACCGTGGGGGGTCAGATCCTGAACATCAACGCCGACTGGGCCGCCAACGAGCTGGTGAAGCGGCTCCAGCCCTACAAGATCATCTTCCTCACCCGCACCGGCGGCCTCCTGGATGAGCGGGGGAAGGTCATCGACTCCATCAATCTGAGTGCCGAGTACGAACGGCTCATGCAGCAGCCGTGGCTACACTCCGGGATGCGGGTCAAGATCCAGCAGATCCACGACCTGCTGATGGAACTCCCTCCCTCCAGTTCACTGTCCATCACCCGGCCGGACCAGATGCCGAAGGAGCTCTTCACCCATCGGGGCTCCGGGACGCTGGTGCGGAGGGGCGAGCGGGTGGAGGTGCATACATCATGGGAGTCGCTGGACCGGGAGCGGCTCAGGGGGCTCATCGAGTCCAGCTTCGGGCGGAGGCTGGCGGACGACTACTTCGAGCAGACCACCCCGTTGGCGGTCTACTGCAGCGAGCACTACCGGGCGGCCATCGTCCTGACCCGGGAGGGTGAACTCACCTATATGGACAAGCTCGCCGTCAGCGAGGATGCTCAGGGGGAGGGGCTGGGGAGGGCCATCTTCCGGGTCATGCGGGAGGATCACCCCAGCCTCTTCTGGCGCTCCCGGCGAGGCAACCCCATCAACGAGTTCTACTTCTCCATTGCAGATGGGACCCTCCGGGACGATACCTGGACCGTGTTCTGGTACGGAATCACCGACTGGGACGATGTGCGCTTTGCCGTGGCCCACTCCCGACAGCGGCCCCCCTCCCTTCTTCCCTGACCCCCCCGATGCCAGACATCCGCCGCCTTCTCCTCCCGCTCCTCCCCCTGATCCTGACCACGGGCGGGTGCGTTCCCGCCGATGGGGGAGGCGCCGCTGCCTCCGTGGATCCAGCCCACGACTTCACGGGCCCCTCCCCCTGGCCTGCCATCCGACAGGAACGGATCGATCAGCTCCTTCCCGGTGCCATGGAACGGGCCCGGGTGGATGCCTGGGTCATCCTGGTCCGGGAGAACGCCAATGACCCCATGGCGCTCCATGTGGGAGGCGAGAACGCCGGCGCCCCCTCGGCCATCCTCTTCTTCCGGGAGGACCAGGGGGTCCGCTCGGTGATGCTCTCCGGGTTCGGCGAGGCCATCGCCCTCCGGGAGGTGGGAGTGCACGACTCCGTGGTGGTCCACGACGTGGCGAATGGCGGCCTGCTGGGTGAGATCGCCCTGCGGCTGGAGGCCGCTGATCCCCAACGGATCGCCATCAACAGCGGCAACCTGGCCATCGCGGACGGACTGTCCTGGAGCCAGCGGACCGCCCTGGAGCGGATGTTGGGACCCGATCTGGCGGAGCGCCTGGTGCCCTCCGCCGAGCTGGTCTACGAGTGGCTCTCCATCAAGCTCCCTGCCGAGGTGGAGATCATGCGGCGGGCGGCGGAACTCACCGAACTGCTTGAGCGGGAAGCCTACGCCACCATCGTTCCGGGGGTCACCCGGGACAGCGATCTGGCCCTCTACCTGAAGGGGAGGATGCGGGACCTGGGAGTCACCGACGCGTGGTCCCCGGCCCAGAATCCCAGTGTCAACTCCGGCGCCGACCGGGGGCACTCCCACGCCTCGGACCGGGTCATCCAGCATGGCGACGTGATCCAGACGGACTTCGGGATCCGCGTCCACGGGGTCTGGGTCACTGATATCCAGCGCTTTGCCTACGTGCTCCAGCCCGGAGAGACCGCGCCGCCGGAGGATGTGCAGCGGAAGTGGCTGGCCGCCCGCCGTGGAGCCCGGGCCGCCTTCGACATGATGCGCCCGGGGGTCACCGGGGCTGCAGTGGATTCGGCACAGCGTGTGGTGATGCAGGAGGATGGATCCGCCTCCGTGCCCTGGGGAACGGGGCATCCCGTGGGCTACTGGGCCCATGACGTGGGTCCGGGTCTGAACAGTCGGACCCGGACGGAGCTGAAGGTGGGACAGGTCTTCGCCTTCGACGGCTTCCATGCCTGGACCCTCCCTGGAGGAGACGGTACCTGGGGGAATGGGAGCAAGACCATCTCGGTGGAGGAGATGGCGGTGATCACTCCGGAGGGTGCCGAGTACCTGATTCCTCC
>CAYQVI010000018.1:0-30714 GCA_964420725.1 uncultured Gemmatimonadaceae bacterium
TCGGCCATGAAGATGAGGCTCTGCTCCGGATCCGGCGAGAAGGCGAAGTCGAACGCGGAGCCGGACGCCAGCGTCGAGGGGGCGATGAGCTTCTCCATCACGAAGGTTCCGTCGTGCTGGAAGACCTGGATCCGGTTCCCCCGCCGGTCGGCAATGTAGAGGAGGCCGTCCCGGGATCCGATGAGCCCGTGGACGTTGGAGAACTGACGGGGCGGCGCCCCTGGGTCCAGGTTGGAGAAGTCGTAGGTGTAGGCGTCGTCCGGGGTCTCCCCGTAGGCCCCCCAGTGGCGGACGTACTCACCGGTGTCCCCATCGAAGACGATGACCCGGCGGTTCCGGTACCCATCCGCCAGGAAGACCTGGTTGGTGGTGGGGTCCACATGGATCCCGGCGGTCCCACCCAGGAGGACCGGATCGTTGCTCCCCCCGTTCTCCTCGAAGCGGCCCAGGGTCATCAGATGCTCACCGTCCCGGGTGAACTTCATCACCCGGTGGGTCACATGGCTCCCCACCCAGACGTGGTCGTTGTGGTCCACGAAGATCCCGTGGGGATTCCACGGATACTCCGCCACATCCTGGGACGGCACCCCCCATGCCTGCACCAGTGAACCGTCCGGGTCGAACTCCAGGACGGTGGGGGCAGGGGCGCAGCAGGTGCCCAGGGGGGGCTCCTGAACGGCGGAGACCTCCTCCGGGGTCAGGAGATCCGGGAGGTGCGACACCCACACATGATCCCGGGAATCCACGAACACCCCGGTGACCGGCCCCAGGATCATGTCCTCGGGGAGGTCCACGGGCCAGTTGGGATCCACGGCAAAGAGGGGGTCACCGGCGGACCGGATGGGCACCATCGAAGAGGCCCCGTCTGCCGGTTCCCCCGCGTCGCCTGCCGGGACGCAGGAGATGGGCAGTGCGGCCAGCAAGGCCACGGCGAGCCCCGATCGAAGCGACTGGAATGCCCTCATGCTCTCTCGACTCCCGGATGTCATGGAGGAACAGGCGACCCGACGCCACGGAAGGTGGCGCCGGGCCCGATGCATCCGCCGACCCTTCGGGGTCAGCAGGACTGACAGTTGTTGTTGTTCGTGGCGCCCAGGGAGACCAGCAAGTCAATGGCCTCGGGGAAGGGGCTGATGCGCTGCACCGGCCCATTCGCCATGTCCGCTGTGGTCTGCCCCCTGCGGGAGATGACCATCACATCCGCGCCCTGGTCCACCAGATAGCGGATCATCTGCACGTCTCCCCGGGAGGCGGCGTTATGCAGGGGGGTGTATCCCATGTGGTCCCGGGCATTCACATCCATCCCCAGCTCCTCCACCAGGAACCGGGTGGCGGCCATCCAGCCGTGGGGGTGGTGCCGGTGCTGATTCCCCGCCCGTCCCAGACCGTACCCTGCGCCGGTGGCGGCGTGGAGGGGGGTCAGGGAGGGATCCCCGTACTGGGCGGGGGGGAGACCCGATGGGTCCTCCGCCGGGTCGCTGCCCCCCTGTCGCTGGCGCTGCGGTGGCGTGCGGGTGGCCACGTTGGGATCGGCCCCGTACTCCAGAAGCAGGCGCATGGCCTGTACGTCGGTGCCATAGGCGGCCCGCCAGAAGGGGGTGGCCCCCATGGCGTCCACACCCAGGAGATTGAAGTTGTAGGTCTTGAACCAGAGGTCCTTCTCCAGGCGGACATTGGGATCGGCTCCCGCCTGCAGCAGCTTCTCCATGGCCTCGAGGTAGGTGACCCGGGCGTTCTGGTGTGCCGTGGGCTGGGGGTAGAAGGAGTGCGGCGCCCACTGGAGGTTGATCACTCCGTAGAGGGGAGTGGCCCCTGCGTCGCTGGTCAGATTCGGATCGGCCCCCCGGTCCACGAGCTCCATGGCCAGGTCCCAGTGACCGTTGATGGTGGCCACCAGGAGGGGGGTCGATCCATCTCCGGCACTCTTGCGGTCCAACTCCGCTCCCCCCTCCAGGAGCGCCGCCACAGCCTGGGCATTTCCATCCCGTGCGGCCAGATGAAGGGCGGTGAACCCGCCATACTCGCCGATGAGCCCCGCATAGGTGAGGGGCTGGATCACCCCTTCCTCCCGGGGGGGCTGGGGGGCGGAGTCGGCCACGGTCTCCGGGGCGTCGGGCTCCACCTCCACCTCGTCCTCCACGGTCTCACCCCTGGCTCGTGCGGCGTCCCGGGCACGCCGGACCTGCTCCGCCGCCACCCGCGCGTTCCGCTCCTCCTGGAGCCGGGCATCCTCCTTCGAGATCTCCTCCATGGAGACGACATCGTTGTGGAGGGCGGGATTCGCACCGGCAGCCAGCAGGATCCGGATGGCCCCGGCCTGATTGGCTGCGGCGGCGAACATCAGGGGCGTGTGACCGTGGGAACGCTCCCGGGCGTCCAGTTCGGCACCCGCCTCGATGAGGAGCTCCAGCGCCTGGGCCCTGCCGGCGGCGGCGGCGAAATGGAGCGCCGACGTGCCGGCGGTGGTGGTCCGGAGGTCCACATCCGCGCCCGCCTCCAGGAGCACGCGGATGACCTCTGCGTTCCCCCGTCGGCTGGCCACCAGGAGAGGGGTGTACTCCCCGATCCTGGTGCGCGCGGTGACATCCGCGCCGGCGTCCAGGAGGAGCTTCGCCACCCCTTCGTCATTCCGATCTGCCGCCCAGTGGAGCGCCGTCATCCCGTCCGACTGCGGCTCGTTCACGTCCGCTCCGGACTGCAGGAGCGTCTGGACACTCGCCGCATCTCCCTCCATGGCGGCGTCCGCCACCGGAGAGTCGGAGAGGGCGAAGGCCGCCGAGAGCAGGAGGATGAGGCCTGCGGGGGCCACCACGTTCATCCGTGCCAGCATGGAGTCACTCCCGGAAGGGTGGCGAGGGTCGGCATCGGGTCAGGATCCCTCCGCGGGGAGGAGGATTCCCGGGCTCGGGGCATGGAACGAGAAGCTTCCCACGCTGTCCCCGAAGCTCTTCAGGTGATCCATCCCCATGCCCTGCAGGAGCCCCAGGAAGACGTTCGCCATGGGGGTGCCGTCCGGAGCCTTGAGGTGCATGTGCCCGGGGAGCAGCCCCTTGGCCCTACCGGCCAGGAGGAGGGGATTCCGCCGATGGTTGTGGGTGTTCCCGTCCGCGATGGGAGAGCCGTAGATGATGGCCGTCCGATCCAGGAGGTTGGAGTCGCCATCCTCCGCCTCCTTCAGCGCCTCGAAGAGGTGCGGGAGCATCCCCACGTGGTACTGGTTGATCTTGGCGAAGTCCCGGAGGTTGTCCTCCCGGCCCCCGTGGTGGGAAGCGGGATGGAAGGGCTTGTCGGATCCGCTCTCCGGGTAGACCCGGTGGGAGACGTCCCGCCCCATCTTGAAGGTGAAGACCCGGGTCATGTCCGCCCGGAAGGCCAGCACCTGCAGGTCGAACATCAGCTTCACATGCTCCTCGAAGGAGTCGGGGACACCAGGGGGTGCCTCGGGGAGTTCACGCTCCTCACCGCTGGTGTTCCGCTCCACCACCCGCTGCAGCCTCCGTTCGATCTCCCGGACGTTCTCCAGGTACTGCTCCATCCGACGCCGGTCGCTGACGCCCAGATCCCGCACCAGCCGGGACACCTCGCCACCGATCCAGTCCAGGATGCTGCCATCCTCCTGGAGGCGGATCTGCCGCTCCTCCGGGGTGGCTCCCGAGCCGAAGAGCTGTTCGAACACCACCCGGGGATCCCGGATCATGGGGAGCGGCTCGGTCGGGGAGGCCCAGCTCACGGAGTCGGTGTACACGCACGAGTACCCGTACAAGCACCCCCCCGCCTGGTCCACATTCTCGATGCAGAGCTGCAGGGAGGGGATCGGGGTGCCGCTTCCGAAGTGCCCGGCGTACAACTGGTCCAGCGACACGCCCACATGGACGTCCGAGCCCTGGGTCTGACGGGGATGGGTCTGGGTCAGGAAGACCGCGCTGGACCGGAAGTGGTCGCCGCCGATCTCCTCCGGCCGGTACGCTTCCGCCATCCGGACGTCGGTGTTGCTCACGATGGTGAGGTAGTCCTTCCACGCCGTCAGGGGCTCCAGGCTGGTCCCGGCAAGGTCGAACTCACGCCCCACGGCCCGGGGATTCCAGAGGCCCAGCTCCTCGCCTACCGGATTCCCGGTCCCTGCGGCACCATGCACCATTTCGATGGCGATGAGGCGGGCCGGGTCGGGTTCATCCCGGAGACGCCTCCAGACCCGGCCAGCGGGGATCATGGCGTCGAGGAAGGGCAACGCAACCGCTGCACCCGCTCCCCGCAGGAACGTCCGTCGGGGGAGGTGCTTGCCGGTAATGAAGTCCATCCTGTCATCTCCTCGCTTGGCGTTTGTAGACCATCGGTATCGTGCCCGGCCAGGCCGACACCTGGGTTTTCTACTGGTGCTGGAACTCCTGATCCTCCTGGGCGTCCACCATCCGGTCACCCCGCTGCATCCGGAATGGGTCGCTGAGGACCACCCCCAGGATGAAGGAGGACATCCGGTAGTCGTTGGCGGCCGCCTGACGGGCGATCTGACGGACGGCCGGAGCGTCGTAGTAGTGGGTGCGCCGTCCCAGGGCATAGCGGAGCATGTTCGCCGTGAAGTTCCGCACCACGGCGGTCTCCATGCTCAGGACCGCATCCCGGAGATCCTGGGGGGTCTCCACCGGGAGACCGTTCCACAGCTCACCCCGGGTATCCAGGGGGCTCCCCGAATCGCGGATCCTCCACAGTCCGGTGGGATCCCAGTTCTCCAGCGGGAGCCCCAGGGGATCGATGAACTGGTGGCAGGAGTTGCACGACGGGCTGGCCCGATGCATCTCCAGCCGTTCCCGTACGGTGAAGCTCCGCCCCGAATCGTCCTCCGCGGTGGTGGACTCCAGGGTGGGCACGTTGGGGGGAGGGGGAGGAGGCTCGCTCCCCAGGAGGATCTCCATCACCCAGAGCCCCCGATCCACCGGGGAGGTGCGGTTGGCGTGGGAGGAGAGCGCCAGGATGCTGGCATGTCCCATCACACCCAGCCCGGCCCGCCGCGGGTCCGTCATATCCACCCGGCGGAATTCATTCCCGACGATCCCTTCCATCCCGTAATGCCGGGCCAGCCGCTCGTTGACGAAGGTATAGTCCGCGGTGAGGAGTTCCAGGAGACTCCGGTCCTCCTCCACCAGGTTGAAGAAGAAGAGCTCCGTCTCCCGCTTCGCCGCCTCCCGGAGCCGGTCGTCCCATTGAGGGTACCGCACCGCATCCGGCCGATGCACGGCCAGGCGGGGAAGGCGTAGCCACTGGGCGGCGAAGCGGGTGGCCAGGCTCTCTGCCCTGGGGTCCTTCAGCATCCGCAGAACCTGCTGCTCCAGCACCACCGGGTCCCTGAGACGATCCTCCCCGGCCAGCCGCATCAACTCGTCGTCGGGGGGGGTGGCCCAGAGGAAGTACGACAGCCGCGACGCCAGGGCATTGGACGAGATCTCGTAGATCTCCCCTTCCCCCACGTCCGACGGCTGGCTGTCCAGGCGGAAGATGAAGTTGGGGCTGGAGAGGATGGCCTGGAGCCCCAGCCTCACCCCGGATTCAAAGCCGTCCCGGGCGGCAGCCTCCCGGTAGAGGGGCATGAGGCCGTCCATCTCCCCTGCGGCCACCGGACGCCGATAGGCCCTGGTGGCCAGTCGCTCCAGGATACTCCGGGCGCAGGCCTCCTCCTGGGAGGGCTGGGTGGGGCGGCAGGTGAAGATGATGTCCCGGCTGGGAGTGCCGGACACCCCCACGGGATCATACGGCCCGTCGATCCGGAGCCCCCTCAGGTGGGGGATGGTGGTGATCCCCACGTCCCGGGTGATCCAGAGATCCGCCAGCGTGTGTTCGATGGGGCTCATCAGGTCGTTGATGGGGCCCTCGGAGGTGGGGATGAACACCGCAGCCACCGTATGGGGACCGGCGGGGATGAAGAAGGACTCGGTGGTGATGGTGAGCCCCTCGGGATCCCGCTCCCACATCCACCGGTCGATGGGCTGCACCAGCAGCCGCTCCCCGTTCAGGGAGATCTCGATCTGTTCCCCCCGGGCATGTCGCCCGAAGAGATTCCCCTCGGTTTCGGCGTGGAACTCCAGCCGGAAGGAGTACTCCCCATCGGCGGGGAAGTTGTGCTCCGCCACGACCCCCCCACGGGAGCCATACGGAGCCCCGGGGAGGCGATCCCGCTGGTTGGTGGTCTGGGGGACCCGGTAGGTGATCTGCATGGGGGTGGCGGACGGATTTCCCACCGCGGTGCGGGCCACGTGTCCGGCGGCCCGCATGTACCCCTCCAGCAGCGCCGGGGAGAAGCTCTGCACGTCGGAGATGTTGTCGAAGTTGTCGCTGATGGTCTCCGGGGGGAGGTACGCCGAGGGGTCCACCTCCACGCCAAGGAGGTCCCGGACCGACCGACGGTACTCCACCTGGTTCAGGCGCTGGGGAAGGCGGTTTCCGGGGTTGGGGTCCGCTGCGGCGGCCCGGTCCATCTTCTCCTCAAGGATCTGGACCAGCGACACGAGGGTGTCGCCGCCAGGGCGTGGCACCCCCGGCGGAGGCATCATGTCCAGACGCAGCTTCCCGATCATGAGCTCGGAGATCTCCGGGTCGGCGCTGGCCTCGGAGATGTCGTACTGCTGCAGGGAGAGGCGTCCGGTGACGAGACGATCGTTGTGGCACATGACACAGGTGCGTCGGACCACCGCGTTGAGCGCCTCATCATCCATCCTGGGGGCCATGGCCGGACCCGCCAGCGCCGTCTCCACGATGGGCGACGGATTCGCCTCCGGAGGATCCTGCGAAGACACCTCCGCCACGAGGATCAACATGACCACGAGGACACCCCGGACCAGGTGCGTCATTACAGCGAACCTCCGGCTATGGGACCGCGGACCAGGTCGGGGGAGACGATTCTGCTGCCGCCCCCGGAACCAACAACGCAACAGTCGTGCCTGACAGGAGCAGCGCCGACACCTGACCGCATGACGTTCCAGACCTCTACATCTCTGCCCCGACCCCTTGAAAAGTCAAGGAATTTCTATGGTCTCCCCTCCTGCGGACACCCGAAATTACTGGATGTCACGTTGCAGGCACGGGACGGCTGGCGCTCATACTCCAGGGAGTGAGGCCGATACTGACCCCCGTGAAGCGAGTGGTAGAGGGAGGACCCCCTGGAGAGACGGAGGTGGACGTGAAGGTAGCCAGCCTCGAGTATCGGCCCCGGCTGGGCTGGTCGCAGCCCCTCCCAGCCGATCTCAACGGGTCGTCCACCCTGGTCCTGGCCTTCGGAGGATGGGACCTGAAGGACGACCCCGTCCCCTTCCAGGCGATCCGGGAGGCCTTTCCGGATTCCGTGATCCTGGGATGCTCCACCGCGGGTGAGATCGCCGGGGCCGCCGTCCAGGACAACACCATCTCCCTGGCCGTCACCCGCTTCGACAGGACGGAGGTCCGCGGTGCCTGGAGTTCCGTTTCGGGAGCGGAGGACTCGGCGGCCGCCGGAGAGCGCCTGGCCGCCCAGCTCGCCGGGCCAGGGCTGGCGGCGGTCTTCATCCTCTCCCACGGCGTCGACGTCAATGGCACCGAACTGGTCCATGCAGTGGTCCGCGGTCTCCCCGATGGGGTCACGGTCTCCGGGGGACTGGCAGGGGACGGAGCCCGGCTGGCCTCCTCCTGGGTCCTGGTGGACGGAGAGCCCCTGGTCGGTGCAGTGAGCGCCGTGGGGCTCTATGGAGAGGCCGTGGAGGTGGGTGTGGGGGTGGCAGGAGGGTGGAACGACTTCGGCCCGGACCGTCTCATCACCCGCTCCCAGGGGAACGTCCTCATGGAGTTGGATGGGAAGCCGGCGCTGGACCTCTACAAGGAGTACCTGGGGGAGTTCGCCGCCGATCTCCCCGGCTCTGCGCTTCTCTTTCCCCTTTCCATCCGGCGCCCCGGCGAGGGGAGCGTTCCCCTGGTTCGGACCATCCTGGGGGTGGATGAGGATGCCCGGACCATGATGTTCGCCGGGGACGTCCCGGTGGGGGCCTCCGCCCGCCTCATGCGCACCACCAACGAGCGTCTGGTGCACAGCGCCAGTCTTGCCGGTACCCGGGCCATGGAGCGTCTCCAGGCGGACCGACCGGCTCTGGTGGTTTCGGTGAGCTGCCTGGGTCGGCGGCTTCTCCTGGGGGAGCGGTCGGACGATGAGGTGGAGACGGTCATGGAGGGGATCCCTGCCGGGTCGGCCCACGTGGGGTTCTACTCCAACGGCGAGATCGCTGCCGGGGAGGGGGGAGCCCGAAGCGAACTGCACAACCAGACCATCACGGTCACCACCTTCGCGGAGAGGTGAGAGGACCGTGAGCGACTCCAGGGAGCCCCGTCCCGAGTTCCACCCCCTCCTGCAGCGGCAGATGCGGCGGGTGTGCAGCGAGGCCAATGTCTCCTGCGCCAGCGCCAGGCCGGAGACGGTCCGGAGCCTGATGGAGCGGGTGAGCAAGGCGTACGCCGACTTCGATCGGGAGCTCTACCTCCTGGAGCGCTCCCAGGAGATCTCCTCCCAGGAGATGCTCACCCTCCATGCCCAGCTCCGGGCCAGCGAGGCCCGGCATGCCAGCCTCGTGTCCCTCTCCTCCGACTGGGTCTGGGAGACCGACGCCAAGGGCCGGTTGACCTACGTGACGGCCCCGGCCGACAGCGGCGACCTGGACTTCAATCCCTACCTGGGTGTGAAGATCCGGGTGGACGTGCTCCCACCGGTCTCCGGCAGCGACCCGGCGGTGCAGAAGGCCCGGATCCTCGCCCGGGAGCCCTTCCGGAACTTCACCTTCGGAATGGTGCGCCCCAACGGGGAGCTCCTCTACCTCCGGACCAGTGGAGAGCCGTTCCAGGTGGACGGCGTCTTCGCCGGCTACCGGGGGGTGGCCTCCGACGTCACCCGGGCCAGCATCAACGAGCAGGCCGTGAACCAGTTGGCCCGCTTCGACGGCCTCACCGGGCTTCCCAACCGCACCCAGTTCATGGAGCAGCTGAAGGAGCGGATCGCCCAAGCCGGCGATTCGGAGGAGCTGGCGGTGATGTTTCTGGACTTGGACCGCTTCAAGCTGGTGAACGACACCCTTGGGCACGCCGCAGGGGACAGGCTCCTGAAGATCATCGCAGGGCGGCTCCAGCATGCCCTCCGGGAAGACGACGTGGTATCCCGCATCGGGGGCGACGAGTTCGTGGTCCTCATCAACCGCTTCAGCGATGTCCGGATCCTCCAGCAGATCGCCCAGCGTATCCTGGAGAGGGTGGGGCTTCCGGTCCCCCTGGAGGAGCGGTCCGTCCAGGTTTCCGGGAGCATCGGGATCGCCATCTATCCCCGGGACGGTTCCGATGCGGCTGCCCTCCTGAAGCATGCCGACGGCGCCATGTACGTGTCGAAGGGGGCGGGGAAGAACACGTGGCGGTTCTTCACCTCGGAGTTGGCGGAGCAGCAGGATGCCATCTACACCCTGGAGGAGGAACTCCGGCGGGCGGTGGTGGGGAACCAGATGCGCCTCTTCTTCCAGCCCCTCTTCCAGTGCGGGTCCGGGGAACTGACCAGCGTGGAGGCCCTCATCCGGTGGGAGCATCCCACCCGGGGGATCCTGTCCCCGGACGCCTTCCTGGCGCTGGCGGAGGAGACCGGCCTCATCGTGCCGCTGGGCCGCTGGGTGATCCGGGCGGCATGCCAGCAGGTCCGGGCCTGGAGGGACGCAGGTGTCCGGATGCCATACTGCAGCGTCAACCTCTCCCAGAAGCAGTTGGCCAGTCAGACCCTGGTGGAGGACGTAAGGGGAGCGCTGGAGTCCGCAGGGCTGGAGGGAGGGGCGCTGGAGGTGGAGATCACCGAGAGCCAGGTGATGGCGGACCCCGAGGGGGTCCAGGAGACGCTGGGCGAACTCCGGGCCATGGGGGTGCGGGTGGCCATCGACGACTTCGGCACCGGCTACTCCTCCCTCTCCTACCTGAAGAAGCTCTCCGCCGGCACCCTGAAGGTGGATCGCTCCTTCGTCCGGGGCCTCCCCGAGGACAAGGATGACGTGGCGATCCTGAAGGCGGTGCTGGCCCTGGGCCACAGCGTGGGGATGGAGGTGGTGGCCGAGGGGGTGGAGACGGAGGAGCAGTTGGCGCTGCTGACGGGGATGGGGTGTGATCGGGTCCAGGGGTACCTCCTGGGCCGACCCCATGCCGCAGACTCCATCAACGAACGTTTCGGGCCCGGGATCCTGGCCGCCACAGGCTGACGGTCGTCTCCGCTTTCCGTCTGGACATTGAGACGCCGGGGTGCTTTCGTACTCCATTGCACCCGCGTCCGGAGTCCGTGAATGGAAGGCGTCCTCCAGTTCCTTCTGGCCAATCCCCTACTCCTCATCCCACTGCTGGTGGTGGTGGCGATGATGGTGTTCGCGCTGCTGAAGCGGCTCCTGAAGCTGGCTGCGGTGCTGGCCATCGCCGGTGCGCTGTACGTGTTCCTGGCGGAGTACGTCGGGGGCGGGTACCTCTAGCGCCACGCTGCAGATCCCCCGGCGCTCCACCCGGTGCCAGCTCAGCGGGAGTGCCGGGGACCCGGGGGGAGTGGATCCGTTCGCTCCTCCTTACCGGGTGGGAGGCTTGTCCCGGTCCGGCCTCCGGTTGTACTCCGCGGAGCCACCGGGAGGAATACTGAGATACCGCCAGTCGTCCCCCTTCAGGCTTCGGGCGATGAGCACGATCTGCCCCACGTGTGAGGCCATGTGGGCCAGGGAGCGGAGCAGCGCCTCATCCACCCTCAGGGGGAGGCCCCGGATGGTCACCGTCCGGGGGAGATCCCTGTCCTCCAGCCCTCCCAGGGTCTCCATCAGGACCCCCCATCCCCGGTTCCACCTCTCCATCAGCGCCTCCATGGAGGGAGAGCGGGGTGCAAACTCCTCCTCCCGCTCCCGCCAGGGCTTCTCCCCGTCGGCGTCCAGGAACTCGGTGAAGCGGGACTGCAGGTTCCCGGAGATGTGCCAGACCAGGGTGGCGATGGAGTTGGTCCCTCCCAGTGAGGTGGAGAGGTCCTCCTCCCCAAGTTGCCCCAGCGCTCCCTCGGCCAGCGTCCGGTAGCGGCGGTACTCCCCCTCGAAGAGGGCGACGACGGTGCGGTCTTCCATGGAAATATCCCGGCTGGGTGTGGCTGGTTGTGCCTCAGGCGGTGCCGTGGCAACCGTTTCCGCGGCAGGGCTCCCGGTGCGGGGGGGCGTCTTCACTCCCCCTTCCCCAGGACCCAGGTGGTCATGGCCCGCATGTCCTGCACGAGGGTGGTCTTCAGCGGGTCGAGGAGGATCCCCCCCAGCCTCCGTCCCGCCGCCAGCAGTTCCCCCTGGGACACCAGGAAGCGGTCACTCCCGTCCGGGAGGTGGTACCACCCCTGCTCCAGGGGGATGAGCCGATCCCCCATCCCGATGGTGGAGGCCAGACGACAGAAGAGGATTCCACCCCGGTCCAGGACCCTCCAGAGCTCGTCCAGCATCCGGTGGAAGTGTCCCGGATCAGCCGCAAAGTGCAGGACGGCACTGCAGAGGATGGCGTCGAAGCTCCGGTCGGGGAAGGGGAGGCGGGACAGCTCCGCCACCTGGAAGTGGTCCTCCGGAAGGGAGGGGGCCAGCTCTCCGGCCAGGGCGCGGATCCGCGCGATCTGCTCCGGGTCCCGGTCCACCCCGGAAACGGGGGCTCCACACCGGAGCAGGTACTCCACGTTCCGCCCGCCCCCGCAGCCGGCGTCCAGGATCCGCATCTGTGGCGTGATGCGTCCCCGGAGGAGCTGGTCGAACAGGTAGATGTCGATCCGACCGAAGTCGGCCAGGGCAGGTGGAGGGGGCATGTCCTCTCGGGAGGGGGTGCCGCGCGTACGTTCACGGATCGGGGGGTCGGAGACGATGCTGCAAGCTGGGGTGCGGCCCCAGGCGGTGCAAACCGGGGCTCGCACATCGGGTCCAGATGTGGAGCGGGTGCGGTCTGCCGATGCTCCGGTGCGACGCTTCGGGGCCGGAATGGATCGGGGGGCGGGGGGCGTGGCTACAGGCGGAGGTCCGGGCCTCGCAGGGTCCCCAACGGGCCGGCCCGTAGAGGGATGGTGGGTGGCATGGAAGCTGCTCTCGCTGGTCTCGACGCGTCGACCAGTTGCCGACCGCCCCGGACGCGGATTCCTGAGGACATGGTGGAGGGCAGGGTCCGCCCCTCCCCCCTGAAGAGTTTGCGGAAGGGACCCGATGCGGTCGCTGGTGACTCCTGGGAGGCATGCTGATGTTCGAGAACATCCGTGAGGACCTGCGCCGTTCTCTCCACGGCAACCAGCATGAGACGGGGGTCGCGGCCCTCCTTCGGGAACTCCTGAACCCAGGCACCCAGGCGATCCTGGTCTACCGGCTGGGGCGGTGGATCCACGGCATCAGTATTCCCGTGGTGCGACCGATCCTCAAGGTCCTCTTCATGCTGCTCCAGTATGTGGTGTCCTGGCGGGTGGGGATCTTCATTCCCGTCACCGCCGACATCGGCCCCGGACTCGTGATCCACACCTGGGGAGGCGGCATCTTCTTCGCCTCCTGCCCCATCGGCCGGAATCTCACCATCATCGGTGGGGGCGTGCAGATGGACTACGAGATGCAGGGGATTGGCGACGACGTGAGCATCGCCCCGGGCACGAAGATCGTCGGGAAGATCCGCATCGGGGACCGGGCCAGGACCGGCCCCAACTCGGTGGTGCAGACCGACGTCCCCGACGACTGCGTGGTGGTTGGAAATCCCGGTCGGGTCATCGGGCCCGTGCCGAAGTTGACCTACCAGGAGGGCGCCCAGCGGATCGTACCCCGGGCGCGGGTTCCCGGGCGTCCCATGGCCGCTTCGGAAGGCGGGTCCTGACACTCCGTCGTTTGCAACCCTTGGTTTCCACAGGAGCCCCATCCAGATGGACTTCACCTGGTCCCACGAGCAGAAGGAACTGCAGGAGACCGTGCGGTCCTTTGCGGCAGGACGCCTGAACGAGGGGCTGTCGCAGCGCCTCTCCGCCTCGGCCTTCTCCCGGGAGCTCTGGCAGGAGTGCGCGGACTTCGGAATCCTGGGCCTCCCCATCCCCGAGGCGCATGGGGGGTCGGATCGGGGGGTGGTGGACACGGTCCTGGCGATGGAGGCGCTGGGGCGGGGGTGTCGGGACCAGGGGCTCCTGTTCTCCATGCACGCCCACATGTGGAGCGTCGCGATGCCGATCCTGGCCTTCGGCACGAATGCGCAGAAGGAGCGCTACCTGACCCCGCTCTGCGACGGGGGGCTCGTGGGGGCCCACGGCATGTCGGAACCCGATTCGGGGTCCGATGCCTTCTCCATGCGCACCCGGGCCGAGGCCGTGGAGGGAGGCTACAGGCTGAACGGCACCAAGACCTTCGTCACCAATGCCCCGGTGGCCGATCTCTTCGTGGTCTTCGCCACGGTGGACCGGAAGCGGGGGATGTGGGGGGTCACCACCTTCCTCATCGACAAGGGGACCCCGGGGCTCTCCGTCTCGGAGCCCTTCAAGAAGATGGGGCTCCGGACCTCGCCGATGGCGGAGATCGTCCTGGAGGACTGCTTCGTTCCCGATGAGGCGGTGCTTGGGAAGCCTGGCCAGGGGGCGGTCATCTTCAACCATTCGATGGCCTGGGAGCGGAGTTGCATCCTGGCCAGCCAGGTGGGCGCCATGGAGCACCAGTTGGAGCTCTGCCTCCGCTATGCGAAGGAAAGGAAGCAGTTCGGGAAGCCCATCGGGGATTTCCAGCTCGTGGCGGCGCGGCTGGCCGACATGAGGGTGCGCCTGGATACCAGCCGGCTCCTCCTGTATCGGGCTGCGTGGGCCATGGCCCAGGACCAGGACGCGGAGATGGCCTCCGCCGTGGCCAAGCTCTACATCTCCGAGGCCGCCGTGGCGTCGGCGCTGGATGCGGTGCGGACCCACGGCGGATACGGCTACATGGAGGAATTCGAGGTGGAACGTGACCTCAGGGACTTCCTGGGGGGGACGATGTACTCCGGAACGTCGGACATCCAGCGGCTCCTGGTGGCCCGCCACATGGGGCTGAGGCCGGTCTGATGTCCTACCTCCTCTGGCACGTGGTGCGGGATGCTGCCCGGGCCCATCCCCGGCGGCTGGCGGTGTCGGATGGCCGGAGCGAACTGTCCTACGCCCAGCTTGAAGCCGACTCCCTCCGGGTGGCGGGGCTCCTGGTGGAGGCCGGCGTGCGCCCCGGGGACCGGGTGGGGATCCTCGCCATGAAGTCCGTTCGGTGTGTTGCCGCCATGGTGGGGGTCCTCCGGGCGGGGGCGTCCTACGTCCCGGTGGATCCGAAGGGACCCGGGCCCCGTTCGAAGTACATCCTGGCCAATGCCGGCGTCCGTTTCCTGGTGACCCAGGCCGGGCTGGTTCGTTCGGTGGGGATCGAGCCCGGGGCGGAGGGGATCCCGGAGGCAGGGCGCATCCTCCTCCTGGACGACCATGCGCCGCAGACGGCCGGGGAGGGGGGCGCCCGCTTCCACGCGTGGGGCAATCTGCCGGAGGCGCCGACGGACGGGGATCTCCCCTCACGGAACGAGCTCGACCCCGCCTACATGCTGTATACGTCGGGGTCCACGGGGCAGCCGAAGGGGGTTGTGATCAGCCACCGCAACGCGCTGACCTTCGTGGAGTGGGCCCGCCGGACCTTCCACCTGGGTCCGGAGGACCGGCTGTCGAACCATGCCCCCTTCCACTTCGACCTCTCGGTCCTGGACCTCTACGGGGCGTTCTCGGCGGGGGCCTCCGTCCACCTGGTCCCCGACCGGGCGGCTCCCTTCCCCGGGGCGCTGGCCCAGTGGATCCAGGAGACCGGAATCACGGTCTGGTACTCCGTCCCCTCGGCCCTCATCCGGATCCTCCTCCATGGGGATCCGGGGCGATTCCGTTTCGAAGCCCTCCGTGCGGTCCTCTTCGCCGGGGAGGTCTTCCCGATGAAGCACCTCCGGCGCGTGATGGAGCTGTTCGGGTCGGCGGCCTTCCACAACCTCTACGGTCCCACCGAGACCAACGTCTGCACCCACTACCCGGTCCCCCGACCGCTCCCCCTGGAGATGATGGACCTCCCCATCGGCCCGGCGTGCCCGAACATGGAGGCCTTCGCCCTCACCGATGAAGGGCGGAGGGGTGTGGTGGGAGAGGAGGGGGAGCTGCTGGTCCGGGGGCCCTGCGTCATGCTGGGATACTGGGGGCTTCCCGAGCGGACGGCACAGTCCCTGGTGCAGAACCCTCTCCACGGCGACTTCGTGGACCCGGTCTATCGAACGGGGGACCGGGTCCGGGTGCTTTCCGACGAAGGGGCCTTCCAGTTCCTCGGTCGTCGCGATCACATGGTGAAGGTCCGGGGCCATCGGGTGGAACTGGGCGAGATCGAGCAGGCGTTCCTGAGCCACGAGGGGGTGCGGGAGGTGGCCGTGGTGGCGTTCGAGGATGACGAGGTGGGGGCCCGACTGCATGCCGCCGTGGTTCCGTCGGAGTCGATGGAGGTGGATCGGCCAGCCCTCAACCGGCACTGCCTGGAGCGCCTTCCCCGCTATGCCGTGCCCGAGGCCCTCACCTTCCTGAACGACCTGCCCCGGACTTCAACAGGAAAGACCGATCGCGTGGCACTCAAGCTCCACCTGTCCGCATCCCCTGAAGCGCTCACCTGAACCCGGACGCACCATGGATATCCGCTCCGACCTGCTCCAGTTCGTGAAGGAAAGCCTCCTCCGTGGAGAAGAGGAGGTGGGGCCTGAGGACTCCCTCATCGACCGGGGGATCATCGACTCCATCGGGCTGATGCAGCTGATGGCCTTCATCGAAGAGCATACCAGCACCCGAATCCCCGACCACTACATCACCCCGGACAACTTCCAGAGCGTGGTGGCCATCGAGGAGATGCTGGCAGGGCTGCAGAACCGCTGACCGGAGACGGCCATGGGGGCCTGCGGGGCGGCGGTAGCCGATCGTCCTTGCGGAGGTCGCGGGACGACGCGTTCTTCCGTCGCCCGTTCCAACCTCCAGTAGGCCGAACTCCGCCATGTCCTCCTCGCCAGTTCCCGGGTCACCCTCGTTCCGCTGGTTCCCCGGGTACACCGTGGCCGGAGCCGCCACCGTGGCCTACATCGCCACGGCTCCGGGGCAGACCTTCGTGGTCTCGCAGCTCAATGGCCCGTTGCGGGAGGCCTTCGGGATCGGTGAACTGGGGCTGAACACCGCGTATGCGGTGGCCACCGTCCTGGCTTCTCTCCCCCTGGTCCTGGTGGGGAACTGGACGGACCGGGTGGGGCCCCGGCTGGCGGTGGCGGGGGTGGCTGGGGCCTTCGGTCTCGCCTGCGTCTCCATGGCCCTGGCGACGGGGTTCTGGGGGGTCGCCTTCGGCTTCTTCCTCCTCCGCTTCCTGGGTCAGGGAGCGCTCTCCATGGCCAGTCAGCACGCTACGGCCATGTGGTTCCACCGGCGGCTGGGCTCCATCCACGGGATCAAGCAGGTGGTGGTCTTCTCGGTCTGGGTGGTGTTCCCGCAGGTCACCCTCTGGCTGATCACCTCCGTCGGATGGCGCTGGACCTACGGCGTCTTTGCCGGGGCGATCTGGGTCGGGGTCATTCCCATGGCCCTGTTGGCGATCCGGGATCGCCCCGAGGACGTGGGGCTGGCCATGGACGGGGATTCGCGGATTGCCCCCCAGCTTCCCCTCCGGGAGGGGGTGGGTGGGCCCGGGGTGGACTTCTTGGAGGGGTCTGCAATCCGGGAACCCCTGTTCAACCTCCACCAGGCGCTTCGGACCCGGGCCTACTGGGTGCTTGCAGCGGGGATCTTCCTGGCGCCCCTCATCGGAACCGCCTTCCTGTTCGATATCCAGCCGATGTTGGCCCGGCGGGGGATGGACGCCCAGGCAGCAGCCTTTGCTGTGAGTGCCTGGACGGCGGGGATGGCGATCATGGCCCTCCCTGCAGGGGGGTTGGCGGATCGATTCCGCCCCTCGGTGCTGATTCCACTGGGGATGGCCGTGATCGGGGTGAGCGCCCCGCTGTTGTGGGGGGCTTCCTCGGCCCCCATGGCCGCAGCCGCCCTGGTGGCCTTCGCGGTGGGGCAGAGCCTGGTGGGGACCACCTCCGCCGTCACCCTTGCCCGCTACTTCGGTCGCGCCCACCACGGAGCGATCCGTGCCTCGACGATCCGTCTCGGGGTGCTGGGAACAGGTCTGGGCCCCTTCGTGTCCGGGCTCAGTGCCCATCGTACAGGGGGGTACCTGGCTTCAACCCTGGTGTTCACGGCGCTCTGTATCCCTGTGCTGTTCCTGGCCATGGGCCTCCGTCAGCCGGAAGCACCCCCCTCCGACCCTCTGGCGGTGCCTTGACCTGGGGGGTGGAGGCGCGTCCCTTCCGGTGACGGGCCCGTCCCCTTCCCCCCCTCCCACCTCCGGGGTCCACCACCATGTCTGTCCTCCCCCACCTCGCTGCGCCCCGCCCCCTGCGCTCCTCGGGGCTGACCCTGCTGGCACTGCCGGCGCTCCTCTCCGCCTGTGCAGCGCCCTCCACCGGGCCAGCACCCGGTGCCCTGGTCATCGAGAACGTCACGGTGGTGGACGCGGTGGGGGGAGCCCGGGCGAACCAGACCGTGGTGGTGGAGGGGGACCGGATCACCGCCGTGGCGGAAGGCGCGGAACTCCCCGCCGCCGCGGTGGTGGTGGACGGCACCGGGCGGTTCCTGATCCCGGGGCTCTGGGACATGCATGTCCATCTCACCTACGACGAGGCGCTGGTGGAGGCCATGCCCCGGCTCTTCCTGGGCCACGGCGTCACCAGCGTCCGGGACACCGGGGGGCTCCTCCACGAACTGCTCCCGGTGGTGCAGACCATGCGCCAGGAGGGGGCGGTGGCCCCCCGGGTCTTCTTCAGCGGACCCCTCCTGGACGGGGAGTTCGTGGTCTACGACGGGAATGGCCGCCCGGAGATCGGAACCGCCAACCCCTCCCCGGAGGCGGCCCGGGCCAATGTGGCCTCCCTGGCGGAGGCAGGGGCGGACTTCATCAAGATCTACGAGATGGTCACGCCGGAGGTGTTCGACGCCCTGGTGGAGGCGGGGCGGGAGCATGGCCTCCCCATCGCCATGCATGTCCCGCTGTCGCTGCGGGCCAGACAGGTGGCCTCCCGGGTGAACTCCATGGAGCATCTCCGGAACGTGGAGATGGACTGTGCCCGGGACCCGGAAGGCCTCCTGGCGGAGCGGCAGAGCGTGCTGGGCGCCCACCAGGGGGGGGACGGGGCGGGGCTCCGATCGCAACTCCATGGGCTCCAGCGTCTCCCTGCCATCGGGGACTACGACGAGGCGGGGTGCCAGGAGGTCCTGTCCACCATGGCGGAGACCATTCAGGTCCCCACCCTCCGCCTGAACGCCTTCGGCCTCCATCCTTCCTTCGAACGGGAGGGGTGGATGGAGGCGCTGGACCGGGCCCCGGCCGATGTGGCGGAGGCGTGGCGTGTCATCACGCGGGAGCGTCTGGCGGAGCCCCGGTCCGGGAACAACACCTTCGGGGAGTGGAGCCTGCGCCTGGTGGGGTGGATGCACGAGCGGGGGATCCCCATCGGGGCCGGGACCGACACCCCCATCAACTTCGCGCTACCGGGCTTCTCCCTCCACGAGGAGCTGGAGATGCTGGTTCGGGCCGGACTCTCCCCCCGGGACGCCCTGGGGTCCGCCACCGTCCGTCCCGCGGAGTTCTTCGGGCTGGAGGGGGAGATGGGTCGGGTGGAGCCGGGGTACCGGGCGGATCTGGTCCTCCTCTCCAGGAACCCCCTGGAGGACATCGGCAACGCCCGGCTGATCCAGGGGGTGGTGTCGAAGGGGAGGTACTTCCCGGTGGAGGAACTGATGTCCCCGGGGGGGTGAGGGGGATGAGCGGGGTGTGTGGGCCCGGCTCCGGGCTAAGGCCGGTGATCAGCCCCCGGAACCCCCGGGAGCCCGTCCCACCAGCTGCACCACCGCGCTCCGCCCCCGGTGCAGCCGTCCCTCCTGGATGTCCCGCTCCACCTCCCGGGCCACCTCCAGTTCCAGGCCGTTCAGCTCGTCCTGGAGCCCGTCCAGTGTCATCATCAACTCTGCCACGGGGGGTCCCCCCGTCCCCAGGGACAACTGGGCGGGGGTATACGCCTCCAGGACGAAGACTCCCCCCGGCCGCAGCCCCGCCACCACCTGCCGGTGCACCTCCCGCCGGAGCGGAGGAGGGAGGTGGGCGAAGATGGACACGATTCCCGACCACCCCCCGGCCTTGATGCGGAAGTCTGCCAGATCCGCATGGAGCGCCTCCACCGTGACCCCCTGCTCCTTCGCAAGTCGGAGCGTCTTGCGGACTCCTTCCCCGGAGCCGTCCACCGACGTGACGGCGTACCCCAGCCCCGCCAGGAAGACGGCGTTCCGCCCCTCCCCCTCCGCCAGGCAGAGGACCGGCCCAGGGGGGATCCGGGGGGCCATCTCCCCAAGGAAGTCGTTGGGCTCCCGGCCGTAGACGTACTCCTCCCCGCCGAAGCGCTGGTCCCAGGGGTTGGTGTGGGGGTCCATGACGCTACTCCGTCACCTCGACGCCCCTCCAGAAGGCCACCCGCCCGGCAATCTCCGCAGCGGCCGGCTTGGGGTCGGGATAGTACCAGGCGGCTCCGTCATTCCGGCGCCCCTCCACCACCACGTCGTAGTAGGAGGCCACCCCCTTCCAGGGGCAGGTGGTGGTCTTCCCGCTGCGGGAGAAGTACTCGCTCTTCAGCGCGTCCGCCGGGAAGTAGTGGTTCCCCTCCACCACCACCGTGTCGGCGGACTCCGCGATGATCTGTCCGTTCCAGATGGCCTTCATGCCCACTGCCCTTGTCCGGATGGTTCGGGACCTCCCTGCCGGGGCGGCAGAGGGTCCGGGGGTGGAGCACCCCCGGGGTGGCAATTCGTGCCGTGGTGGGGGGCGGAGCTCCCTCCACGATGCCCTTCCTGGCCGCCGCCGCTCCTGGCCCCGCTGCTCCTGGCCCCGCTGCTCCTGGCCGCCGCCGCCCCCGCCACCCGCCGCCGCCGGGGTGACCGCTTCCGCCCCCCTCCTCAGCCGAAGAAGAGGTAGGCGATGAAGATCCCCGCCACCACCGCCGTGGCATCGGCGATGAGTCCGCAGGTCACGGCGTACCGGGTGTTCCGCACCGAGACCGACCCGAAGTAGAGGGCGATGACGTAGAAGGTGGTGTCGGTGGAGCCCTGGAAGGTGCTGGCCAGCCGCCCCACGAAGGAATCTGCGCCGTGGACCTGCATGGCATCCACCATCATCCCCCGGGCTCCACTCCCGCTCAGGGGCTTCATGATGGCGGTGGGGAGGGCTTCCACGAAGTCCGTGTTCATCCCCATGAGGGTGAAGGCCCGCCCCACCCCAGCCACCAGGATGTCCATGCTCCCGGAGGCCCGGAAGACCCCGATGGCCACCAGGATCGCCACGAGGTAGGGGATGATCTTCACCACGACGGTGAAGCCCTCCTTCGCCCCCTCGATGAAGGCCTCGTAGACGTTCACCCTCCGCACGGCCGCCACCCCGATGAAGAGGGTGATGATGCTGAACAGCAGCACGTTGGCCACCAGCGTGGAGATCGTCTCCACCCGGGCCGGGGGGAGGGAGGAGAAGAAATAGAGGATCCCGGCGATGACGGCGCTGAGGGTGCCGAGGTACGCCAGCACCACCCGGTCCAACAGGTTGATCCTCTGGGCCACCGCCACCGCGATGAGGCCCGCCATGGTGGAGAAGAAGGTGGTGAGAAGGATCGGCAGGAAGATGTCCGACGGATTTGCCGCCCCCATCTCTGCCCGGTAGACCATGACGCTGATGGGGATCAGGGTCAGACCCGACGTGTTCAGCACCAGGAACATGATCTGGGCGTTGGAGGCCGTGTCCTTCTCCGGATTCAGCTCCTGCAGCTCCTGCATGGCCTTGAGCCCCAGCGGGGTGGCGGCGTTGTCCAGCCCCAGCATGTTGGCGGCGAAGTTCATGATCATGGAGCCGTGCACCGGGTGGTCCCGGGGGATCTCCGGGAAGAGCCGGTGGAAGAAGGGGCGCACCACCCAGGCCAGCCCGTCGATCACCCCCCCCCGCTCCCCCACCCGCATGAGCCCCAGCCAGAGGGTCAGCACCCCCGCCAGCCCCAGGGAGATGTTGAAGCCGGTCTCCGCCATCTCGAAGGTGCTGTTCACCATGGCGGTGAAGATGGTGGTGTCCTGGAAGACCACGAGCTTCACCAGCGCCACCCCGAAGGCGATGAGGAAGAAGCCGATCCAGATGACGTTGAGGACCATGGAGAGCCGTGGCGGAGGGGCGGAGGGCTAGAGGGCGCCGGTGAGGAGGTCCACCAGAACCGGCACATGCACCCGGGCCGCCTCATCCGGGGTGATCAGCGGGAACTCCCAGGTGATGACGGGGAGCCCCTGTTCCCGGGCCCAGGTCCCGAAGGAGCCGGGGGTGGGATAGCCCACATCCGGCACCAGCGGCATCCCGGTGCGCTCCGCCAGCCGGCGCCCCAGCGCGCTGTCGTCGGGGTCGTCGATGCACCCCAGCGGGGCGTGCAGGGCGATGACGGCGTCCGGCTCCAGCTCCTGGATCAGCCGGATCAGCGCCTGCGTCTCGGGCTCCGATCCGGGGGCGCTCCCGGGACTCAGCGCCACATCCCGGGGGGCGTCCAGGGTGGCCCGGTGGAGCACCGGCTCCGGGGTCCAGTCCCAGGTGGGGAAGTTCCGGTTCAGCTCCACCCCCCGGGCATTCCCCCGGGTGCCCCGGATGACCCCGTCGGGGTTGGCGGCCAGCACCACGGCGCAGTCGGCGGAGGGCTCCTCCAGATGCCGGAGGGCGTGGGAGAGGGCAGCGGTGGTCTCGGCCTCGTTGCCGTGGATGGCGGCGAAGAGGAGAAGGCGGCAACGCCCCGCCGGCCGCCACACCTCCAGGGGGAGCCCCAGCACCGAGCGGCCGTAGGACTCCGGCTCCAGGGCGTGGGCGCCCTGACGAGCCCGGGAACGGAGCTTCATGGACCCCAGGGGCTGGTGTTGATGACGAATCGGGCGTGGATCGTGTCCAGGTGGGCCAGGATGGTGGGGGTCAGTTCCAACTCTCCCGTCTTCACCGCCTCCCGGAGCCCGGCGGGGGTGAAGGCCTTCTCGAACCCCGAGGCCACCGGGCCGTGGCTCAGGTGCCACCGCTCCGGCGCCACCCCCCCCCGGTCCAGGTCGTAGGGGCGGAAGAAGCCGTGGGACTCCCCTGCCGCCATCCGCTCGTCCAGCCAGTCATGGAGGGGACCGAACATCCCCCCGGAGTCCACCTCCTCGGGGATCAGTTCGATCTCGTAGCCCGGGGGGACGGTGTTGGCGTCGAAGACATCCAGGTCCGTCCCCCAGTGGTGACGGGAGGCCCCGGGGAGCGCCGACCAGCGAAGGATGGCGAAGACCAGCTCCTCCGGGGTCATGACGGTGATGTCCAGCGGACGGGCATCCGAATCCAGCACCGCCCGGAGCCCGGTGGCCTTCCGGTTCCAGATGGACCGCTGCTGCTGGAAGTCCCGGAAGCCGCTGAGGATCTGCAGGTCGAAGCCCGCGGCGGCGGCATCCGCCTGGAGGCGGAGGAAGGGCTCCACCACCTCCCGGTGGACGGGGACCCCCAGAAGCGCCGCGTGGGCTTCGTCGCAGAGGTGCTCCCGGCTCCGCCCCGTGAGGGGGAGGGCCCCCGGAAGAGGAGGGGGCATCACCGTCGGCCCGGTGGGGGCCAGAGCCCGCCCTGCATGTGAAGTCGACCCATCCCTGTCCTCCCTGTGCCGTTGGAGCGCGTGGAAACCGCAACCTGCACCGCGGCGGACCTCCCTTCAAGGGTGGGAGGCCTGGCAAAGCTACGACCTCCAGCCCCCAGGGGCACGAGGCGGCGCTGGAACGGGACGGGCAGGCGTCCACCCGGGGACTCCTGACCCTCCGGAGGGTGGCGCTACATTGTCCCCCATGAACGAACCCCAGGTGCCCCGGACCCCCGACCCCCAGCCCCCCGAGACGGTGGGCGACGATTCCCCCCTGGCGGACCAGATCCGCGCCGCCGCACAGCTCCTGGAGCGGATCGCGGAGGACCGGGGCCTCCTGTCCCACGCCAGCAAGGCGGACCAGCAGCGGCTCCTGCATGCCGCCGGCGAGGTGTGGACCCCGGATCCCGCCCAGCGGCGGGCCCTCACGAAGGCATTGGCGAAGAAGCGGGCCGCCCGGGCCCGGGAGGAGGAGGAGGAGGTGCTGAACCGCACCGGGATCCGGACCCTGAGGCGGAAGCCCACCTTCACCACCCCCAACGTGTATCCGCCGGCGCTGCCCGGGGAGGTACCGCCGGCGCTGCATCGTCCGGACGACGGAGGGGGCCGGGGCGGGGAAGGGGATCCGCGGCCGGAGGGGGAGGTGGGCCCTGGCCCGGAGGGCTTCCGGGGGGTGGAGGTGGGGGAAGCGGTTGAGGTGGGGCGGCAGCACTGCTACGTCTGCAAGGGGGCGTTCCACGAACTCCACCACTTCTACGACCAGCTCTGCCCTCCCTGCGCCGAGCTGAACTACCGGAAGCGGGGCGAACTGGCGGACCTCTCCGGGCGGGTGGCGCTGGTGACCGGGGGGCGGGTGAAGATCGGCTACCAGGCGGTGATCAAGCTCCTCCGCTGTGGGGCGGAGGTCATCGTCACCACCCGCTTTCCCCGGGACGCCGCCGCCCGGTACTCCCGGGAGGAGGATTTTCCGGAGTGGGCCGGGCGGCTCCAGATCTTCGGGCTGGACCTGCGGCACACCCCCAGCGTGGAGGCCTTCTGCGGGGAGATCCTCCGCACCCGGGAGCGGCTGGACTTCATCGTGAACAACGCCTGCCAGACGGTGCGTCGCCCCCCGGGCTTCTATGCCCACATGATGGAGGCGGAGGAGGCGGCGCTGGACGGGCTTCCCCCGGCCGTGCAGCAGCTCCTGGGGCGCTACGAGGGGCTCCGGGGGTACAGCCTTCTTCCCAGCGGAGCGGTGCCGGAGGGGTTGCCGGCCACCGGCATGGAGGGTGGGGTGGCCCCCGGTCTCACCCACTCCGCACGCCTCTCGCAGGTGCCCCTCCTCCCGGAGGAGGTGGAGGCGCAGCGGGCCCTCTTCCCGGAGGGACGGCTGGACCAGGACCTGCAGCAGATCGACCTCCGGGAGACCAACTCCTGGCGGATGCTCATGGCGGATGTCCCCACCGTGGAGCTCCTGGAGGTGCAGTTGGTGAACGCGGTGGCGCCCTTCGTCCTGAACGCCCGGCTGAAGCCGCTGATGCTCCGGACGCCGGAGCGGGACAAGCACATCGTCAACGTGTCGGCGGTGGAGGGGCAGTTCTACCGGAACGCCAAGACCACCCGGCACCCCCATACGAACATGGCCAAGGCCGCCCTGAACATGATGACCCGCACGTCGGCGGCGGACTACCACAACGACGGGATCCACATGAACGCCGTGGACACGGGGTGGGTCACCGACGAGGACCCGGAGGCCATCGCCGCCCGTAAGACGGAGATCCACCGGTTCCACCCCCCCCTGGACATTGTGGACGGGGCGGCGCGGATCGTGGATCCCATCATCGACGGGATCAACACCGGGGAGCATGTCTGGGGGCAGTTCCTGAAGGACTACAGGCCCACGGACTGGTAGGAGGCGTGGGGCGCTACGGCCCCCGGTGCTGCAGGGTCCCCGCCTCCGGGGCCCCGTCGCCCGTCAGCCCCGGAGCGCCGCCATCCCCCCGTCCGCCGCCACCACGCTCCCGGTGACCCAGCCGGAGGATTCCCCCAGAAGCCACGCCACGATCTCCGCCACCTCGTCGGCGGAGCCGATGCGGCCCAGCGGGTGCATCCCCACCGAGGTCTCCAGGCTCCGCTCGTTGGAGGTGATCCGGGACGCCAGGGGGGTGTCCACCAGCCCCGGGGCTACGGCATTCACCCGGACGTTCCGCCGGGCCAGCCCTGCTGCGGCGGAGCGCATGAGCCCCTCCACCCCCGCCTTCGCCGCCGCGATGGCCTCGTGGTTCGGGAGCCCCACCCGGGCGGCGGCGCTGGACATCAGGACGATGCTTCCCCCTCCCCCCCGGGCCAGGACCGACCCGGCGGAGCGCACCAGGGCGAAGGCGGTGGTCAGGTTGGTGGCCAGCACCTCGTCAAAGGTCTCCCGGGAGGTGGCGGAGGCGGGGCGGAGCTCGATGGAGCCCACGCAGTTGGCCGCACCCCGGAAGGTCCCCAGCTCCCCCGCCCGCTTCACCGCGTCGGCCACCTGGCCGAAGTCCCGGGCATCCAGGACCAGCGGGGTCCCCCCCACCTCCTCCGCCACCTCCTCCACCGGGGCGGCGGTCCGGCCCGCGACCAGGATGTGGGCACCGGTGCGGGCCAGGCGGTGGGCCACGGCGCGTCCGATGGCGCCGCCTCCACCGAGGACGAGATAGCTGGGGGTGGGGGACGACATGGAACCTCCGGATACGGGTCGAGGGGCTGTCCTGTGCGATTCTTCAACGAATCGTGGACAACCCCTCGACAATCCTTTGGGTCCACCCTGAGTCAGCGCCGCATCACTCCGTGGGGCCTTCGTCCTCCCCCACCTTCCGGAGGATCAGCTTGTGGGCCCGGAGCCGCAGCCCGTTCAGGCGGATGAACCCCCGGGCATCCTCCTGATCGTAGCCCCCGGCCACGTCCATGGACGAGAGCTCCTGGTCGTAGAGCGACGACGACGACTTCCGCCCCCGGGGAATGACGTTCCCCTTGAAGAGCTCCACCCGCACCTGACCGTCGATGAGGCGCTCCGACTGGAGGAAGGCGGCCCGGATGAAGTCCATCTCCGGGGAGAACCAGAAGCCGTTGTAGATGATCTCCGCGAAGCGGGGCGAGAGCATGTCCCGGAGCCGCAGCACCTCCCGGTCCATGGCCACCCCCTCCAGATCCCGGAGGGCGTGGTGCAGGATGGTCCCTCCGGGGGTCTCGTACACCCCCCGGGACTTGATCCCCACGAAGCGGTTCTCCACCATGTCCACCCGCCCGATCCCGTGGCGCCCCCCCAGGTCGTTCAGGTAGCCGAAGAGCGCCACTGGCTCCTCGTGCACCGTCCCGTCGGCGCTGTTCTCCACCCGGATGGGGCGGGCATCCTTGAAGTGGATCGTGATCTCCGTGGGCTCGTCCGGGGTGTTCCGGAGGGAGCGGGTGAGCTTGAACATGTCCTCCGGCGGCGCCAGATCCGGGTCCTCCAGCATCCCGGCCTCATACGACCGGTGCATCAGGTTCTCGTCGCTGGAGTAGGGCTTCTCGGCGGTGGCCTCCACCGGGATGTTGTGCTCCTTCGCAAAGGCCAGGAGGTCCTTCCGCCCCTGGAAGCGCTGGAGGAAGTCCTTCTCCTTCCACGGCGCGATGATCTCCAGTCGGGGAGCCAGGGCGGCGAAGGCCAGCTCGAAGCGCACCTGGTCGTTCCCCTTGCCGGTGGCGCCATGACCCACGGCGTCGGCCCCCTCCTGCAGGGCGATCTCCACCTGCCGCCGGGCGATCACCGGCCGGGCCAGGGAGGTGCCCAGGAGGTATCGGTTCTCGTAGATCGCATTTCCGGCGATGGCCGGGAAGATGAACTCCTGGACGAACTCGTCCTTCAGGTCCTCCACGAAGACCTTGCTGGCCCCGGTCTGGCGGGCCCGCTCCGCAACGTCCTGGAAGTCCTCCTGCTGCCCCACGTCGGCCACGAAGGCGATAACGTCGTGTCCCCGCTGCAGGAGGTCCTTGAGGATGCAGGCGGTATCGAGGCCGCCGCTGTACGCCAGAACCACCTTCTTCTTGCCGTTGGCCAAGGTCGGACTCCCGGGGAGGGATGGGGGGATGAGGGAACGTGAAACCGGACGATGGAAAGGTGGGTCCCCGGAAGGCGAAAGCAAGTGGTCGGACGGAATCCCCTGAGTCGAAGGCCCGACCTGGCTGCCGTGGGCTTCTTCGACTGCGGCCTGGACTCGGAGCTCAACCTCCCGACGGCGGACCGGGGGCCCATCGACGCCCGGATCGTGACGCAGGTCCTGGGCGGGTCGCCGCTGCGGAGATCACCACCACCCACCGCCCGCCGCTCCGGGGGGAACGCAGGGGTGGCAGCGTGCCGCAGCACCGGACTGCTGGAGATCCCCATCGGGGAGATGGTGCGGGAGCGGGCGGGGCCGATGTGAGGCGCACCCGCCCCCGCAGGGATCAGTCCCGTGTCGGGTAGGCGCCCTCGATGCAGATCACGTAGCGGAGGGCCTGCCGGCCATCGCCGGTGTCGGTGGCCGGAGCGTCCAGCTTCGGCAGGTGGAAGGTGGTCCGGCCGTCCCCCCCGTAGGTGATGCCCAGGATGCTGAAGAGGGCCTGGTTCTCGCTGATGCGCAGGGCGGCGCCATCGCACATCGCCCATCCTCTGGGACTGAAGTTTCCCGCGAACAACCTGATCTCGCCCATGGTACCTTCCATGGTGACGCTCCTACTGGGGGATGGGTGTGGGCGGGCCAGGGGCCGGCGGGCTGCCCCGGGAGGCCGATGCCTCCCCGCCGACAACGATAGAGGCAGGTCTCTGCCGGGCAACAGTTCCGGCTCCTCCCCCATCCCCGGCTACCCCGCTCGGATGGCCCAACCCCGCCCCTCATTCCGGCCCTCCGGTGGAGCCCTCCCCGTCCCGCCGGACGGGGCTCTCCCCCCGAGCCCACACCAGCATGTCCTTCGCGATGAGCGTCACGGGGACGGACCCCCGGGAGAGCAACCGGTCGTGGAACGCCTTCATGGAGAAGTCGCTCCCCTGGATGGCCATCACTTCCTCCCGGAGATGGTGGATGGTGTCCCGGCCCATCAGGTCGCCCACCCCGCCCCCGGGGAACATGCTCCTCTCCACCGCATCGCCGAAGGCAGCCTCCACCGACATTCCCCCCGTCTCCTGGTAGAAGGCCACCGCCTCGTCCAGGATGAAGCGCCCCTGGTGGAGCCGCACGTCCACCACCGCCCTGGCGCACTGGCGGGCCCTGGCCGCCTCATGGGCGAAGCGCTCCAGCGGGGTGAGGAGGCCGGCGTCCGCCATGAGGTCCCTGGCGTAGGAGGCCCACCCCTCTGCCATCGTCCCTCCGCAGTGCAGCGCGGTCCGGGAGGCACACTCCACGGCAGCAATCCTCCCGAGCCGGGAGGGGGCCCGGACCGCATGCCAGTTCTGGACGTGGCGCCCGATGCTTCCGTGACGCACCACATGATCCAACTTGACCACGCTCTCGTTGGTGGTCCGGAGGAGCCGCTCCCGCTCGTCGGCGGGCATCTCGGCCTCGATGGGTGGCACCAGGTGGTGGTGGACGTCGGGGCTCCGGAGGGGCGACGGTGACCGGTGGAAGGGGAAGTGGAGGAAGGGCGCCGTCTCCCGGATCCACTCCGGAAGGGGAGAGAAGCGGACGGGGGCGTCGGGCCAGGTGAGGAGTCCCTGCTCCTCCGCCAGGCGCTGGACCTGGTCCCGGAGTTCAGCGTACCGGGGCAGGTACCCGGCTTCGGTGGAATGCAGTCCCGGCAGGAGGGCCAGGAGTTCCTCCGGCGAGGCGGCCCCCAGGGTCTCCGCGCCCAGGGCGGTCCAACTCCGGGCCTTCCGGAGCTCCTCCAGGGCGTACTCCCCCAACTCGTCGGGGGTCATGTTCAGGGCGTGTCCCCGCTCCAGGAGTTCCTGGAACCGGTCCTCGCCATAGGCCACCTCCGGGCGGAGCTGGAAGCGGAGCTCCCCTTCCAGCCTCCCGGCATGCGACTCGAAGGCCTCCCCCGCCCGCCGGGTCGCCGTCAGGAATGCGGACGACCGGATCCCCTCCCTGGCCGCCAGCGCAGGGATCCCCCGCCGGAAGAGGACCCGGGCCCCCTCGCACTCCCGGAGCGCCCGGGCGGTCCAGCTGGCCGGGGCCGAGCGCACGGCGTCCCGGGCACTGGCCAGGAAGTCGGGGACGGCCGCCAGCCGCTCCGCAGCCGCCTCCACCCGCTGGTCCAGGGGGGCGAAATCGGTCAACAGGAGCGCAATGATCCCCGAGAGCGCCTCACCGGTGTGCCAGGCGGGATTCCCCCACTGGAAGTGCGACGAGGTGAGCTCCCGCTCCTCCAGCTCCAGCGCCCCCACCCCCAGGTGCAGATCCAGCCGCTCCACGGGGGAGGCGCTGGAGAGATCCAACCGCCGGGCCTCCTCCAGGAGCCCCTGCACCGCGGCCAGGGAGTCGCCGGCCCCGTTCTCGGAACAGTCGGGAAGCCGGTGGTCGTGCCCGTCGATCCCGATGAAGGTGGCGTCCACCGGACGGCGGGTGGCCAGGGAGGCGAAGAAGCGGTCGAGCCAGGCGGATGGGGTGGACAGGGGAACTCCGGGGAAGGATGTGGAGTGGGGGGACGGACGGGGGAACCGTCGCTCCCCACGGGGGATTGTGCCGCAGTCGCGGACCGGGGGTCTGTCAGTCTCCCATCGGTCGTCCCGGCGGTGCTCCCCCGGGCTCCGCACCCCCCTCCCTCCGCTCCAGGGGGGCCAGCGGCGTCCGGAGCATCCCCCCCAGCGACTGCCACCCGGGCCCGTCGAATTCGTCCAGCCCCAGTTGGATGGTGCGGGCGTCCTCCCGGAGGCGGAACGACCCCAGGAGGCGGTCCCACCAGGGAAACACCGAACCGTAATTGGAGTCGGTCTCGGGCTGCCAGCGGGAGTGGTGCACCCGGTGCATGGCCGGGGTCACCACCAGCGCCCGGAGCCCCCGGTCCATCCAGTCGGGGATGGTCAGGTTGGAGTGGTGGAAGAGGATGGCCGGGAGGAGGAGGGCCTCGTACACGGCGAGTTGGGCGATGGACACCCCCAGGAGGGGGATCACCAGAAGCCGGGCCATCCCGGACAGGAGCTGCTCCCCGGGGTGGAAGCGGAGCCCGGTGGAGGCGTCCATCTCCGGGTCGCTGTGGTGCATCCGGTGGAAGCGCCAGAGGAAGGGAATCCGGTGGTTGGCCCGGTGCCAGAGGTACATCCAGAGGTCGAAGGCCAGGATCACCAGCACCAGCTCCACCCACCCCGGCCACTCCAGCATGCGGAACACCCCGAACCCCTCCGCCTCCCCCCAGGCGTCCAGCGCCAGGAAGAGCCCTCCGGCCAGGAGCGCCATGAGGAGGGCGTTGGCCCCTCCCAGCGCCAGGTTCTTCAGGTCGTGGCGGACCCGCTCCCCGGTCTTACCGGAGAACTCCTCGTAGAAGGGGACCACACCTTCCAGTGTCCAGAGCATCACCAGCACGACGGCGGCGGCCACGGCCTTCGGTTCGAGTTCCATGTCTCCTGTCGGGCCCGGTGGGGCGAAGGGGTTGGCGGCCCTAGTTTCGCATCAGGTAGCTGAGCTTCACGAAGAAGCCGTCCCGGGCCCGCTCCACCTCGTTGAACCGGAAGGCATTCTCCTCGGACATCACGCTCCCATACCCGGCGAAGAGCACGGTCCCCGGATTGGGCTGCCAGGCGAAGAGCAGGTCCCCCTGGATGTCGTTCCGGGAAGTCCGGCCGGTGCGCTCGTAGATCCCCGTCGTGGAATTCCGGATGAGGATGGGGTCCCCGGTGCGGGTGTCGTCCCGGAGCGCATCCCGCTTCCGGGCGTCGTACTGCGCCACCCCCCGCACGAAGATGGAGCGGG
This sequence comes from uncultured Gemmatimonadaceae bacterium, assembly GCA_964420725.1. GTDB lineage: Bacteria > Gemmatimonadota > Gemmatimonadetes > Longimicrobiales > Gaopeijiaceae > CAYQVI01. The sequence continues at coordinate 30,672 of CAYQVI010000018.1, forward strand.
AGAGCTGGTACTCCACCTTCAGCCGGGGGAGGTCCCGGACCCG
>CAYQVI010000019.1:0-30088 GCA_964420725.1 uncultured Gemmatimonadaceae bacterium
CCGGGGGGTGACGGGGGCCCCGCTGGTCGCCACCTTCCATACTTCCCATTTCCTGGTGCGGGCGGAGCAGCCCAGGTGGAAGCCTGTGCTCCGCGCTCTCGTCCGGACGCCGGATCATGCTCTGGCGGCCTCCCGGGAGATTGCGGACGTGGCAGAGGCGCTGGCCCCGGGCACGGCCGTGGAACCGGTGACCAATGGCGTGGACACCTCACTGTTCCGCCGGGTGGAGCCCACCCTGGAGCGTTCTGGGGGGACACTCCGCATCGTGGTCCCCCGGAGGCTCTTCCCCAAGAACGGGGTGGATGTCATGGTGCGGGCCCTCCCCCTGGTGCTGCAGGAGCACCCGGAGTTGGAGATGGTGGTCATCGGGGACGGTCCGCAGAGGGGAGAGTTGGAGCGACTGGCGGGAACCCTGGGGGTGGCCGACCGCATTCGCTGGCTGGGCGCCCGACCCAATGCCGAGATGCCGGGGCTCCTCAGCAGCGGCGACGTGGCGGTGATCCCCTCCCGGATGGAGGCCACCTCCGTGGCGGCACTGGAGGCCATGGCCTGCGAGCTTCCGGTGGTGGCCTCCGATGTGGGAGGACTACCGGAGATCGTGGACGCCGCGGTGGGGGCTCTCGCGCCCCCGGACGACCCGCCTGCGCTGGCCCGGACCCTTCTGCAGCTCCTGGCCTCCGCAGACCTCCCGGCGCTGGGGCGGGCCGCCAGAGCCCGGGTGGTGGCCCACTGGAGCAACGATCGGCTGGCGGAGCGTCACCTGGAGATCTACCGCGAACTCTTGGACCGGAGGAGGCGTCGGGGATGACGGCTGGCAAGGAGTCAGGGACAGGTCCGGGAACGGGACGGGGGAGACGGGGAGGGGACCCCACCGGGCGGGCGCCGGGTGGGGCGGGAACGGATGCGGGCCCTGATCGGGTGGAGCCTGTGGCCATCCCCAAGTGGCTCCCCGCCGTGGTCTTCGCGGCGGTCACGGTGGTGCTCTTCCGGAGCTTCCTCTTCACCGACCTGCTTCTCTACGGGTCGGACACCTTCGCCATGGGGTACATGGCGCGGATCTTCTTTGCCGAGCAGTTGGCGCAGGGGGTCTTTCCCCTCTGGAATCCCCTCCTTCTCGGGGGGACTCCCTTCCTGGATTCCCTGGCCGGCGGCGACTCCCTCTACCCCCCCTCGGTGCTGCTCCTCTGGCTCCTGGATCCCGCCCGGTCGCTGGGGTGGAAGCTGGTCCTCCACGTCTTCGTCGCCGGTCTGGCCATGTACGGCTGGTGCCGGGCCGTGGGTCGGTCCCGGATGGCCTCCATGGTGGCGGGGATCGGGTTCATGGCCGCCCCCTATCTGGTGACGCTGGTCTATCCAGGGCATGACGGGAAGCTCTTCGTCACCGCCCTCACCCCGCTGGTCTTCTGGTCGGCGGAGCGTTGCCTCACCGGACGGGGACTGCTCCCCTTTTCTGCCCTGGCCGCCTCCGTGGCGCTGGTGATCCTCACCACCCACTTCCAGATGGCGTACTTCCTGTTCGGCGCGGTGGGGGTCTACACCATCGCCCGGGCCATCCAGGAAGCTCGCAGGGGACCGGCACAGGGCGGCATGGAGCCCGCCGGAGCCACGGTTCGTCGAGCCCGTCCCGGCCTCCGCTTCTCCGGATTCCTCCTGGCCTCCGTCCTGGGTGCCGGGGCCGCCGCCATCCAGTTCATCCCGGCGGTGTCCTACATCACCGAGTTCTCCCGCCGGACCACCACCACCACGGCGGCGGAGTCGCCGGAGGCCGCCCGGGCCTACGCCAGTTCCTGGTCGCTCCACCCGGAGGACATGGTGGCCACCCTGGTGGTCCCTGAGTTCATCGGGAGCAGCGTGGGGGGGGCCGACTGGACCTCCGGCACGTATCGGGGTCGGAATCCCTTCAAGCTCAACCACGAGTACGTGGGACTGGGGCTGCTCCTCCTGGCCCTCCTCTCCTTCTCCGGGGGAGCGCGACCGGGGGTCCGATGGACGCTGGCGGGGATCGCGGTGGTGGCCCTGGGTTTCACGCTGGGAAGCCATTCCCCCATCTGGGCCCTCCTGTACGCCGCCCTCCCGGGGGTGGAGCTCTTCCGGGCTCCCTCCATGGTGATCTTCCTGACGGGGTTTGCCGTGGCCACCCTGGCGGCCTTCGGGGTGGATCGGGGTGTGGTGCTGGCTCGGGGAGCCGACGACGGCGCATGGCAGCGGGGCTTCCGGCTCCTCCTGACGGGCGGAGGGGTGGCGGTGCTGGTGGCCATGCTGGCCGCCACCGGGGCGCTGGACTCCGTCTTCCCGGCCCCCCCGGGGCGTGAGATGGCCCTCCAGACCCTGTCGCCCTACATCGTCCGGGGAAGCCTGGTGGCCGTGGCCATCGCGGCGACCATCTGCGGCGCCTTCTGGGCCCTCCGGTCCGGCTACCTGGGGCCGGCAGGGCTGGCGGCGGTCCTCGGTGTGCTGGTGGCAGGGGATGCGATCCGGGTTGCGGACCCCTTCATCCAGACTGCGGACCCCCGGGAGCTGACGGTCCCGGACCCCAACATCCAGTTCCTCCTGGGGCAAAAGCAGGCCTGGGGGAGCGAGCCTTTCCGGGTTCTCTCCCTCATCGGCGCCGGCCAGGATGTGGTTCCCGCCCAGTTCGGGCTGGAGCAGGCCGCCGGACACCACCCCAACGACCTGGCCCGCTACCGGGCGCTCATCGGAATGGAGGGAAGTGGCTTCCCGGAGAACATCTGGAGCCCTGAGACAGGGGCCTTCAATCCCAACGTCCTCCAGTTGGTGAATGCCGCCTTCCTGATCTGGCCGGATGCCCAGTTCGGGCCCATCCAGGGGCCCGAGGCGGTGAGCCGCTTCACGCTCCCCGACGGGCGTGTGGTGTCGTCGGTGTACCCACTTCCCACCCTCCCCCGGGCGCATCTGGTGACGGATGTCCTCGTCCGGGAGGAGGGGGAACAGGTCCCCACCCTGGTCTCCGAGGCCTTCGATCCGGCGACGCAGGTGGTGCTGTCGGAGCCGGCCCCGGTGGCGCTGGATGGAGTCCCTGCGGAGGGCGACGTGACCTGGGAGGAGCGGACGGCCAACCACCTCCGCCTCCAGGTGGCGTCGGACCGTGCTGCGCTCCTGGTCCTCTCGGAGAACTGGTATCCGGGGTGGAAGGCCTTCGTGGACGGAGGCGAGGTCCCGGTCCTGAGGGCCAATCATACCTTCCGGGCAATCCCGATTCCGGCGGGGGATTCGGCGGTGGAGTTCAGGTACGAGTCCAACATGCTCCGCCTCAGCCTCCTGGTCTCGCTGTTCAGTATCCTGCTCATCAGCGTCCCCCTGGTGATGGGCGTGGTGGAGCGCCGGAGGCGGAGGAGTGCGTAGGGCCGGTACCCGACTCCTCCAACTGGTGGTGACCGGGGTCGTCACCATCTTCATCTTCCAGCGCCTGGACGTAGGGTGGGAGGCGCTGAGGGCTCTGGACCCCGCGGTCTGGCGCCCGGATCCGCTTCCCTTCCTGGGGGCATCCCTGGCCCTGGTCCTGGGCTATCTGGTCTCGGCCCTCCTCTGGGGCCGGATGGTCCAGGAACTCGGGGGGCCCTCCCTTGGCGTCTTCACCTCGTTGCGGATCTACATGGTCTCCAACCTCGGTCGCTACGTCCCCGGAAAGCTTTGGCAGATCGCCGGGGTGGCCATCCTGGCCCGGAGGGTGGGGGTGTCTCCCGCCATCTCGGCCGGAGCGGCCATCCTGGGGCAGGGGGTGGCGCTGGCCGGGGCATCGGTGGTGGGAGCCCTGGCCTTCGCCGGCGCCCAGGGGCGGGTCCGGTGGGTGGGGCTGGCCCTCCTGGCGGGGGTTGTCCTCTTCCTGGTGGTCACGGGCGTCCCGGCCCTCTTTCGCAGGATCGTGGCGCTGGCCTACCGGCTGGTCCGGGAGGTCCCCCCTCCGGGTCTGGATCGCCGCCGGACCTTCGGGATCCGATGGCTTGGGCTGTACGCCCTGAACTGGGCGGTCTATGCCATGGCCTTCTGGGGGTTGGCCCGGAGCCTGAGGCTGGAGATCGATCCCCTGGAGGCGGCCCCGGCCTTTGCCGCCGCATACGTCCTGGGGTATGCAGCGCTCTTCGCTCCGGCGGGGGTGGGGATCCGGGAGGGGTTCCTGGTGGCCTTTCTGCAGCCGGTGGTGGGGACCGGAGCGCTGGTGCTGGCCCTGGTGGCCCGGCTGTGGACGACGGCGGTGGAGGTGGTGCCGGCGGCGGCACTGGCCATGTCAGGCCCCTCCGTTGCGCTCTCCGAGGGCACCGGGAAGGGGGACGCATGAATCACCCCCGCCGGATCCTGGTCATCATCCCCACCTACAACGAGGCCGATAACGTTCCCCGGATCCTGCCGCAGGTCCTGGGGCAGGACCCCCGGATCGACGTGCTGGTGGTGGACGACGGCTCTCCCGACGGGACCGCCGACCTGGTGGAGACGCTGGCCGCCCAGCCGGGACTCGCCCGGGAGGAGGGAGCCAGGATCCACCTTCTGCGGCGGACGGCCAAGGATGGGCTGGGACGGGCCTATGTGGCGGGCTTCGCCTGGGGGCTGGAGGAGGGCTACGATGTGCTCATCCAGATGGATGCGGATCTCTCCCATCCCCCCGGTTCCCTCCCCGATCTCATCGAGGGGCTCGAGGCGGCAGACGTGGTGATGGGAAGCCGGTATGTGGGGGGTCGGGTGAACGTCATCAACTGGCCCATCAGCCGCCTCCTCATCAGCCTCTTCGGAAGCGCGTATGCCCGGACCATCACGGGGCTTCCGGTGCGGGACGCCACCGGGGGCTTCAACGCCTACCGGCGGCAGGTCCTGGAGACCATCGATCTCCACCGCATCCAGTCCAACGGGTACTCCTTCCAGATCGAGCTGAAGTTCCGGGCCTGGCGTCGGGGCTTCACGCTTCTGGAGGTCCCCATCGTCTTCACCGAGCGCGAGACCGGCGAATCCAAGATGTCGAAGCGGATCGTCCGGGAGGCGGTATGGAGAGTCTGGAAGCTTCGCATCCTCGACCTGACCGGAAAGCTGTGAGACGTCCATGGCCCTGATCGACCTCCTCTACCGGTGCCCACGGTGCGGCTTCGACCCCCTCCCAGGGGTGGGGGAGACGGCGGAGTGCCCGGCCTGCGACACCGCCTACGCCCGGAGCGAGGGGGGACGGGGGATCCGGATCTCCTCCCCCGGAGGGACCCCCGCCGAGCTTCCCCCGCAACTCCTCACCGAGCGGATCGAGGCCATGGGAGGGGCCCTCCCGGAGCGGTTGTCGCCCGAGGGGGAGATCCGCAGGGCCAGGGTGCGGATGCAGCGTTCGGACAGCGAGGACCCACTCCGCTGGGGGGGACGTCTCGTGGGGTATGTGGAGCGGTTCCGGGATCCGCTGGAGGGGGATCTCCGGATCACCTCCCGGGAGCTGGAGTTCCTGGACGCCACCGGAGGGCCCCTGGAATCCTGGGCCCTCTCCACCCTGGCCGCCGTGCAGGGTGCCTCCTCCGCCATACAGATCAGGGGGGCGGATGGCACCCTGTTCCAGTTCCGCTTCCTTGGAGATTCCCCCCGTCGCTGGGAGTCGCTCCTGAGGATCGTGGTGGCGGAAGCCCGCCGCAGGGATGGGTTGGGTGAGGTGATGGAATTCCAGCCCAGGATCACCTCATGAGCCCCTGGGCGCTGCCCCCTGCCGACCCACTGGCCCGATACAACCGGAGAGGGGAGCCCGCCCCCCCCACCCTGGTCTACAGGATCTGCAGGACGGTGGCCCGGGAGCTGGTGCGGCCCCTGGCACGGGTCAGGGTGGAGGGGCTGGAGAATCTCCCGGCCACGGGGCCCTGCATCCTCGTGGCCAACCACCAGAGCTTGCTGGACCCCATCTTCATCCAGTGCCATGTGCCCCGGCCGGTCCACACCCTCACCAAGAGCACCCAGTTCGGCCGCTTTCCCTTCACCTGGCTCCTCCCCCGGATCCTGGCCCTCCCCACCCGCCGCTATCGGGTGGATGCCCACGTGGTGCGCCTCATGCTGCGGCGGCTGGCCCAGGGAGAGGTGGTGGGGGTCTACCCCGAGGGGGAGCGGACCTGGGATGGCACCCTCCAGCCCCTCCGGCGAGGCACACTACGAGTCCTCCTCCGGGCGGGGGTTCCCATCGTCCCCTGCGGCATCTCCGGGGCCTTCGAGCTGTGGCCTCGGTGGGGGAAAGGGCCCCGGAGAGGGAAGGAGGTGGTCCTCCGCTTCGGTCCCCCACTCCGATTCCCGGTACAGAAGAGCCGACCGGCCCGGGAGGCGGCGCTCCCCGAAGCCATGGCCCAGTTGCAGGAGGCCCTCTGCGCCCTGGCGGAGTGCAGCCGCGCCGGGAGCGACTTGTCCGGCCACCCCCTTCCTCCCGGGTGGGACCCGGTGGCACCGGGGACCGGCGCTTCCTCAGGCTCCCTCCGGGAACCCGAGCGGTGACAGGGGCGCAGGACGACCCCGTCCTGGGACCGGAATACTACGACCGCACCGACTACTTCGAGGGGCGGGGGAGCCACCTCACGGACCCCGGGAGTCCCTTCCACCGCTACCGGGTCCGGAACGTTCTCCGCCTGGCCGCCCCCCGTCCCGGGGAACGGGTGGTGGATCTGGGATCCGGATGGGGCACGTTGAGCTTCGCGCTGGCCCACCTGGTGGGCCAGGTGGTGGGGGTGGACTTCAGTCATCGGGCGGTGGCGATCTCCGAGGAACGTAGGAGAAGGGAAGGGGGCCCGGAGAACCTTCGCTTCCTCCAGGCCGACGCAGGGGACACCGGCCTTCCGGAAGGGGAATGGGACCTGGTGGTGGCCGCCGACCTGGTGGAGCACCTCTATCCCCACCAGGCAGAAGCCGTCTACCGGGAGGCCCACCGGCTCCTGCGCCCCGGAGGCCGCTTCGCCATCTGGACCCCGCACCGGGGGCACATCCTGGAGATCCTCAAGAACCGGAACATCCTCCTGAAGCGGGACGAGAGCCACGTGGACTACAAGTCCATGGAGATGGTTCGAGGGGGGCTCCAGGAGGCCGGCTTCCAGGTGGAGCGGGCCGAGTGGGTGGAATCGCATCTCCCAGTGCTCCGGCTCCTCGAGCGGGTGGCGCAGGGAGCCGTTCCCATCCTCAGACGTCGGATCGCCGTGCTGGGACGGAAGGGCGGGTGACGCCTCGGGCGGGTCTTCTCCGGGCCGGAGAGGGCGACGGACACCACCCCCGATGGCCTGGTTCGCTACCAGGGCCCGACATGTGGGACGCGACACCGGGGGAGGGCGCCCATTCCCGACGGCACCTCCCCTTCACGGTAACTTTACATAATATATATTATACGACACAACATGGGGGAGCGTACAGGGGCCCCGCTCCGGACACCTGACCCCGGATCCCGTCCGGCCCCGGCCGGGATGGACCGGACCAGCCGTGCCCGCCCGGTGACCGGCCCCTGATTCCCGGGGGCTCCTGCCCACCGGAAAGACCGGAGAGTCGCCGGCAAGGGTAGCCGCCGGAGCCCCGACGCCCCTGCTGGAGCTGAAACGAAGAACGCCCGCCGCCCCGGGAAACCGGGAACGGCGGGCGTCGCGCCTGCCATGGGACTCCAGACCCTGGAGGGTGACTCCGGGGCCGGATCAGCCTCCCGCCGTCACCTCGGCCAGACGCATCTCGAAGATCCCCCGGGCCGGATCTCCAACCTCCAGGAGATCCAGGAGCTCCCGATACAGCTGAGCCGCCCCCTGGGTATTCCCCTGCTGGACCCTGATCCGCGCCGCATCGCCCAGGGCATCCCGCACCTGGAAGTCCAGCGCATCGCTCCGGGCGATCTGGAGGTAGAGAGCCTCGGCATCGGCCCACCGCTCCTGGTTCTCCAGCGCCACCCCCAGGAGGAAGGCTGCCTGGACCCCCACCGGATCCCCCAGGGAGCGGGCTGCCGGCTCCAGCACATCTTCCGCCAGCCCCGGACTCCCCTGCTGCACGTGGATCTGACCCAGGAGCAGACGGGCCTCCAGGGCGTAGCGGGTGCCGCCGTAGCGCTCCAGGAAGCGCTCCAGGTTCCCCCGGGCCGTGGTGGCGTCGCCGAACTCCATGACCTGGGCGATCCCTTCCAACTCCCCCACGGCCGCCGCCATCTCCGCCGCCCGGGCGCTCCGCCAGTAGAGACCGGCCACAACCAGGAGAACCAGGATCACCACCGCAGCGATGAGCGTGGTTCGATTCCTCTCCGCCCAGGAGGTGACCTCCAGCGCTCCGGCGACGAAGGCATCCTCGTCTGCGGCGGCTCCGGTAGGGCGACGACCGCCGGGGGTTCTCACGGAAGCACGATTCGACATCGATTCCCTGGTTGACTCGGGGATTCCCGGGAGCCTCGGCCGCTGGGTCGACTGCTCGTCGGGGGAATAGCGCAGGAACTTAATGGCTGGGCGCCGGGAGGGTCAACGGAGCGGGGTCTCACACGACCCCGGAACTGGACCCGCGGAAGCGGTTCCACCACACTTCGTTCCACGGGGGGAGGCCGCCTCCCCTGCACCCCTTGCTTCCACCGGAATCCATCATGGAAGGACCTTTCCGCTTGTTCGGGGCGATTGGAGCCGTGGCCGGTTTCCTGGGCGTTGCCCTGGGAGCCTTCGGTGCACATGCCCTCAAGGCCAGGCTCTCCGCAGACGACCTGGTGATCTTCGAAACGGCCGTTCGGTACCATCTTGTCCATGCTGTGGCCCTTCTTGCCCTGGCCGCCCTCGCCCCGCGGATCTCTTCGGGCGCCCTGTCGTTGGCGGGGTGGTCCTTCTCGACGGGGATCCTGATCTTCTCGGGGAGCCTGTACCTGCTTGTTCTCACGGGTCCCCGGTGGCTGGGAGCCGTGACTCCCGTGGGGGGAACCGCCTTGCTCGTGGGGTGGGCGGCGCTGGCATGGGGTCTGCTCAAGGCTGGCCAGGGGTAGTGTGCCAGGAGGGCCCTCTGGGACCCCTTCCCCCGAGCGCGGGGTTGAATCGAGGTCCGCCGCTCCACTTCCATCCCCTGCGACCCCCGCCGTCCATGATCAAGGGTCCGGACATACGCTTCTGGTCCGGCGCTCTCCGGCGCCGCACCTCCCGGGTCCCCGGGAGCCTCTTCCTGACGGCCGCCCTGATGGCGCTGGGTGCCTGCTCCCAGGGGGACGGCGGACCGGCACCCTCGCCGACGGTGGCGTCGGTGGCGGTGACCCCTTCCGGTGTCGTCTTCTCCTCTCCCGGGCAGACCCGACTCTTCGAGGCGGAGGTCCGGGATTCCCGGGGCCGGCTCCTGCAGGGCACTCCGGTGGACTGGTCCAGCAGCAATCCACAGGTGTTGGTCCTGAACAGCCAGGGGATCGCCACCGCGGTCGCGGCGGGCCAGGCCGAGGTCATCGCAACGGCGGGTGGAGTCACCGGACGGGCGGACGCCACGGTGAACCAACCGGTGGCCTGCCAGACCGTCCTGGACCTGGCTCCGGGTCAGACACAGGTCTTCACCACCGCCGCCTCCGGGTGCGGGATCGTCATCCCCGGAGGTTCGGCGGGAAGCCGGTGGCGGGTGGCCCTCTATCGCTCAAGCGCCTCCCTCCAGTCCTCGGACACAGCTTCGTCGGTGCTGGAGGTGATCCGGGTCCCTTCGTCCGCGGTGTCGGGCTCCCCCCAGGCGGCCCCACCGGCCCCTGCAGCGGTGGACGTGTCACCCCTCCCCTCCTTCATGTCGGGTGCCCCCACCCTTCGGAGGGCACTTGATGTGGACGAGCGTACTGCACGCTCACACATGCAGATACGACTCCAGGAGATGCGGCTTCTCCAGCAGTTGGGCTCCGAAGCCTCTCCCCTTCCCCCCACCCCGGCCATGCGGGCGATGGCCGCCCCCGGCGCCCCGTCTCCCAACCGCCGGACCTTCATCCCCTACACCGGAGATTGCGTGAGCCCGGCCAACCCCCGGGCGGCGTTCCTGGTGGCGGAGGACGACCGTCTGGCCTTCTACCAGGACAGCATCCAGAGGAGTACGGCTCCGGCCAGAGCGCAGGACGTGCAGTTGATCCTGGACTACTACCGGGACCATGGTAAGCCCGTCATCGACCAGTACTTCGGTGGGGTGAGCGACATCGACGGGAACGGGCGGATCAACGTCCTCCTGAGTCCTGCGGTGGGGACGGATGTGGCGGCCTTCGTGTGGAGCGGCGACTTCTTCCCCCGTCTGGGTGGAGGAGGGTGCGCCGCCTCCAACGAGATGGAACTCATCTACTTCAACAACTCCCTGGTGTCGGCGCTGGGTGGGGCACAGCCCGACTACCAGGCCCTCTCGACCCTGGTCCATGAGGTGAAGCATGTGAGCTCCCTCTACAAGCGGGTCCGGTACGGGACCCGGGTGGGACTGAACAACCCCTACCACGCCGTGTGGGTGGAGGAGGGGACAGCGGAGATCGCAGCCGAGGTCTCCTCCCGCCGGGCCTGGGCCTCCCGGGGGGGGCCGGCGGTGGGGGCGCGGCTTCGCCGGCAGGACTTCCAGGGGGTGGGATTCACCCCGGAGAACTGGGGCGTGATCCTGCGCCTGGCCCGGACCATCAACTACCTGTCCAGCCAGCCCAACTCTCTCACCACCAATCCGGATGGCGCTCCCGACGAGCACTCGTTCTACGGGTCCAGTTGGCTGTTCCACCGCTTCCTTGGCGATGCGTTCGGAGGGGCGAACCAGCCCTTCGCGGACTCCACCCTCTTCCGGATGCAGAACGATTCCATGACGGCTCCGGCTCCGGGGGCCTACAGCCAGCTGTTCATGCTGGGGAGGCCCTTCGAGACCCTGCTGCAGGACTACGTCCAGGCGCTCCTCCTCACCGGATCTGGAAGCGCCTCTCCACCCCGGGACTTCGCCACCTACCGGTTCGGCGGAACACCCCAGGAGTCGGTCACGGAGATCTTCTGCAACCCGAACCCCCTTGGGATCTTCCCCTGGCCTGTGACCACCACCGGAACCACCGGGATCTGCGGGGAAGGGGGACGACCGGAGACCCAGTCTCCCGCCAGCCCCTTCCAGAGCGGCACCTTCAGGGGGTCGCTGGGACCTTCGGGAGTCCGGATCCACGAGTTCGTGGCGGATGGCAGCAGCGGGCTGGAACTCCGGGGGGATGTGGCCCGGGGAGGGTGGTTGATGGTGGCGCGGCTGCAGTAGCCTCCGTCAGGACTCCGCCAGCACCCGGGCCAGGAGGGCGGGGTCCACGTTTCCTCCGCTTACGATGACCACCGTGGGACCGGCAGCGGTCTTCTGCTGGAGCTTCCCCCCCTGCAGGAGGGCCGCCACCCCCACGGCGCCCCCTCCCTCGGCGCGGATGTCGGCCTTCCGGGACAGGAAGGCCATGGCCCGGGCGATCCACTCCTCCCCCACCTCCATGTGCCGGTCCACCAGCCGATCCACCAGCGGGAGGGTCCATCGGTTCTCCAGGCCGATCCCTCCGGCCAGGGCCCCCGCCAGGGTGGGCTCCTCGGGGAGCTCCACCGGGCGTCCAGCCTCCAGCGAGGCCCGCATGACCCGTGCATGGTGGGCGGACACCGCCACGAGTTCGGCATGGCTTCTCCGCTCCCGGAGGGCCAGCCCGACTCCCGCCACCAGCCCCCCCCCGGAGAGGGGGACCAGGAACCGGGCCGCGGTGGGGAGCTGGTCCAGTACTTCCAGCGCCACACTCCCCTGCCCTGCGATGACGGCGGGGTGATCGAAAGGAGGGACCAGCACCCGTCGCGTCTCTGCGGCAAAGGTGATGGCGGCGGCCTCCGCCTCGTCGTAGCTCCCCCCGGCCAGCACCGCCTCCGCACCGGCCTCCCGGATGGCGGCCAGCTTCACCGGATCCACCCAGTCGGGAACGAAGATGGTGGCAGGGATCCCCAGCCGGGCCGACATCCACGCCACGGCCCGGCCATGGTTTCCGCTGGAGCAGGTGACCACACCCGACTGTGCCTCGGCGGAGGTCAGGGAGGTGAGCATGGCAGCGGCGCCCCTGAGCTTGAACGAACCCGTCTGCTGGCAGGTCTCATCCTTGATCCAGACCGGACTTCCCGGCAGGTCCAGGGGGGGGCAGCGGACCAGGGGGGTCTCACGGATGTGGGGACGGATCCGCTCCCGCACCTCGAGGAGGACCGGCAGGGAGCCGGGAAGCCCGTGCCAGGTGGCCCGGGACGGCAACGGGTTGCGGGGAGGTGGAGAGGAATCCGGCAAAACCTGGTCCCCCCTGTGCTGGAAGACGCGCCGGGGCGGAGAAGCACACCGCGCTCCCCCGCCCCGACATGTCCCCGGCGCGATTCGAACGCGCGGCCTGCAGCTTAGGAGGCTGCCGCTCTATCCATCTGAGCTACGGGGACGGAAACCTGCAGGCTCTGAAAGTATCAGCCTCCCGCTGGATCCGGCACCTCTGGCGCCTCGGACAGTGACGGGGAGTCCGTGGCGACCCCACCCCACCGGGCCAGGAGATCCAGCGCCGCCACCACACCCAGCCCCAGGAGGAAGGCCATGATCACACCGCCCAGCGCAGGATCCACCCCGGTGGCGGCGGCATAGTCGCCTGGAAGGAGGAGGCGGACCCCCAGGGGCTTCCCCTCCACCACCGCCACGGGGACCCGCCAGGGCCAGAGCCCCATGAGCGACCCGGCCATGAAGCCGCAGAGGAGCGCCAGGGTCCCCCGGTAGAAGCGGTCCAGGAGCCATCCCAGGATCCGGGCAAAGAGGAGCAGCCCCACCCCGCAGCCGGCGGCCAGGACACCCAGCACCCTCAGGTCCAGCTCCGCGATGGCCCCCACAACCGTGGGGTAGAGACCAAGGAGGAGCATGATGAAGCTCCCGGAGACCCCCGGAAGGACCCACGCGCAGATGGCCACCATCCCCCCCAGGAAGAGGGTGCCGGAGTTCACCGGGATGCTCAGCCCCGTGGCGAAGGCCGCCGCAATCCCGGTGAGGACCCCCAGCGCCACCAGTCCCCAGCGGCGAAAGGTCAGGGGAAGGGCAGACCGACCCACGAAGAGGACGGAGGCCAGGATCAGCCCGAAGAAGAATCCCCAGATCTGGAGCTCCCGATTCTCCAGGAGCCACGACACGATCCTGGCCAGCGAAAGGATGCCCGTGGCCATTCCGGCCCCCAGCACCAGGAGGAATGTGCCGTTGGCCCGCTTCCAGGCTCCCCGCAGGTCACCCCTGGCAAGGTGCCGGACCACCGCCTCCCCGGCCCCCCGGATGGCCCCCACCAGTTCCAGATAGATCCCGGTGATGAAGGCGATGGTCCCACCGGAGACCCCGGGGACCAGCTCGGCCAGCCCCATGGCCATCCCTCTGAGGTAGAGCCCCACCCACCCCCTGGCCCCCCGCCGGGGAGGGGTCATGCCGAACCTCCATCCGCCCATCCAAAGCGTCCCAGCAGGGGGACGAACGTGACCCGATCCGCCAGCGACTCCCGGGTCAGGGCGCCCCCGGCGCCCTTCCGCACCAGCACCAGTTCCTGGCTCTCCCGATCCCCCACGGGGATCAGCATCCGTCCCCCCTCGGCCAGTTGGTCCTCCAGCGCCGTCGGAACCGACGGGGCCGCTGCGGAAACGACGATCACCTGGTACGGAGCGTACTTCCGCCATCCGATAGTGCCGTCTCCCACCAGGAGCGCCACGTTGGAGAGTCGCATGGCGTCCAGCGCCTGGCGAGCCCTCCCGGACAGTTCCCGGACCCGCTCCACCGAGTACACCCGCTCCGCCATCAGCGCCAGGAGTGCAGTCTGGTATCCGGACCCGGTCCCCACCTCCAGCACCCGATCCCCGGGGCCGGGGCGGAGCACCGAGAGGGTGAGGGCCTGGAGGGAGGGCTGTGATGCCGTCTGACCATGCCCGATGGGGAGGGCGGAGTCCTCGTAGGCCCGGTGCCGGATCCCCTCGGGGAGGAAGAGGTGCCGGGGGACCCGGTCAAAGAGCTGCAGGATCTCGAGATCCTGGACCCCCCGGTGCCGGATCTCCTCGATAAGCCGGCGTCGGGCCGAGACGAACCTGTGGTCCTCTACGGGGCCAGGTGCCATCCCCGGACCTCCTCGAGGAGCGAGTGATCGGTGAGGTCCAGATGGAGCGGCGTCACCGAGATGTACCCTTCCTCCACCGCCCGGAAGTCGGAGTCGGCTCCCCCCTGCCAGCGAGAGGTCCCCCCGCCGATCCAGAAGTACTCCCTCCCCATGGGATCGTGGGCACGGGTGAGGGAATCGTCGTACCGCCTGCGGCCCAGGCTGGTGACCCGGACCCCCTTGAACTCGGAGGGGGGCACAGCCGGGAGATTCACATTGAAGAGGGTGTGGGGGGGTGCCGAGTGGCGGAGCAGAGAGCCCAGCAGCGCGGCCAACGGCTCCTTCCACCCGGGGATCTCCTCCGGGGCCCGACCGGTGTACGAGATGGCGAAGGCGGGAATGCCCAGCATCGTGGCCTCCATGGCCGCCGCCACCGTGCCGGAGTACAGGACGTCCTCTCCCATGTTCGCGCCGTGGTTCACCCCGGAGAAGCAGACATGCGGTGGCTGCGACATGAGGGCGTTCGCCGCCAGGATCACGCAGTCGGTGGGGGTGCCGTCCACCACGTGGATCCCCTTCCCGGCACTCCGGGCCCTGAGGGGATGGTGCATGGTCAGGGAGTGGCTGGTGGCGCTCTGCTCCCGGTCCGGAGCCACCACGGTGACCTCCCCCAGCCCGGAGGCGGCGTCCGCCAGGACCCGCAGACCCAGCGCCATGTAGCCGTCGTCGTTGGTGCAGAGGATCCGCTTCACCGGGTCCTCCCCCTCCGCCCCTCCGTTCCGGGAAGCCGTCATCCGCCGTCGGCTCCCCGGGCAGCTTCGGTGCCCCCCTCCCCCGACTCCTCCCCCGGGGGGGTGAGGATCTCCATGAGCTGCTCCAGCTCCTGCCGCATCCCCGCCAGGATTCCGGGCTCCACCACGCGGCTCCGCTCCCCCTCCAGCGCCCCCTCCTTCCGCATCTCCTTCAGGTGCTGCCGGGCTCCGTCGATGGTGAACTTCTTCTCGTAGAGCAGGTGCTTCACCAGGAGGACCAGTTCCACCTCCCGGGAGCGGTAGATCCGATTCCCCGCCCGGTTCTTCGATGGATTGAGCACCTCGAACTGGGTTTCCCAGTACCGGAGTACATGGGGCTTGAGCCCCGTGAGGTCGCAGACATCCCCGATGGAGTAGTACTCCCGGGCCGCCACCGGCTCCTGGAACGATGGTTCGCTCACACCCAGTCCTCCGGCTTCGGGTCCCGCAGCATGAGGGAGCGCACCGCGTCCGAAGGGCTCCGCACTCCCTCCAGAATGGCGCACACCTCCTCGACGATGGGCATTTCCACCCCGTGCCGCCGCGCGAGATCCCTCACGGCTGGGGCGGTCCTGACCCCTTCCGCCACGGCCCGCATATCCCCCAGGATGTCCGCCAGCGCCTCTCCCTGCCCCAGCCGGGTTCCCACGGTGCGATTCCTGGAGAGGTCCCCGGTGCAGGTGAGGACCAGGTCCCCCATCCCCGCCAGCCCCGAAAAGGTGGCCTGTCGAGCCCCCATGACCAGCCCCAGCCGGGTGATCTCCGCCAGACCCCGTGTAATGAGGGCGGCCAGGGTGTTGTGGCCGAAGCCCAGCCCGGACGCCACCCCTGCCGCCAGCGCCACCACGTTCTTCACCGCCCCCCCCAGCTCCACCCCCATGACGTCGTCGTTGGTGTAGACCCGGAAGGCGGGGGTCTGGAAGAGGGCCTGGGCCTCCAGCGCGGCCCGGCCGTCCCGGGACGCCACCACCACTGCGGTGGGAAGCCCCGCCGCCACCTCGGCGGCGAAGCTGGGCCCGGAGATGACCACCAGCCTGCGGTGCTGTTCCTCCGGGAGAAGCTCCTCCAGGACCTGATCCATGGTGCGAAGAGTGGCGATCTCGATTCCCTTGGAGGCCGTCACCACCAGGGCATCCGGATCCAGGTGATCCAGCGCCCCAGCCAGGACGCCACCGGCATGCTGGGACGGGCTCACGGAAACCACCACCCGGGCCCCGTCCAGCGCCCCGCCCAGATCGTGGGTGGGCTCCACCAGCTCCGGGAGCCGGAAGCCGGAGAGGAAGGAGCGATTCTCCCGGTGCTCCCGGATCTCGGACACCACATCGGCCTCGAAGGACCAGAGGCGGACAGGGAGTCCCTTCCCCGCCAGGAGGAGGGCCAGCGCCGTCCCCCAGCTCCCCGCTCCCACCACCGCCACCGGTCCGGCGTCCGCCGTGGCCGTCACGACGCCCCCTCCTTCCCCGGAGCGGACCGGACGAACCGATGCTCCTCTCCCCGGAGAAGGCGTCGGATGTTCCCCCGATGTGCCAGGATCACGAAGGCCCCCAGCACGAAGGCGAACAGCTGGACGATGGCGCCCCCCCGGGTGGGGGTGAAGAGCACCACCACCGGGAGGACCACCGCGGCGGCGATGGAGGCCAGCGACACGATGCGGGTGGAGAAGACCACCGTCAGCCAGACCACCAGGGCGGCCAGGGCCCCCCACGGGGCCAGCCCCATGAAGACCCCCGCGGAGGTGGCGACCCCCTTCCCACCCCGGAAGCCCACCCAGAAGGAGAACACGTGCCCCACGACTGCGGCGGCTCCGAAGGCCAGGAGCCACCCGGGTGTCCCCGGCGCCCCCGGGAGGAGGGGGAAGAGCGCCACCGGAGCCCACCCCTTCAGGACATCCACCAGCATCACCGGGAGAGCCGCCTTCCACCCCAGCACCCGGAAGGTATTGGTGGCCCCCAGATTCCCGCTCCCCACGGAGCGGAGGTCGATCCCATGCACTCCCTTCCCCACCCAGTAGCTGGTGGGGGTGGCGCCCACCACGTAGGCGGCCAGGAGGAGGAGGAGGGCGATCACGACGGCTGGTTGCTCTTGCGGAGGCGGATGCGAAGCGGGGCTCCCTTGAACCCCCAGCGCTCCCGGAACCCATTGTGGATGTAGCGAATGTAGTTCTCCGGGACGTCCCCGGGGAGATTGCAGAAGAGGACGAATTCCGGAGGAGCCGTGGAGGCCTGGGTGGAATACCGGAACTTGACCTGCCGCCCCCGCGCGTGGGGCGCGGACTGCCTCCGCATGAGTTCCTCCATCACCTCGTTCACCTCGTGGGTGGGGATCCGCCGATTCCGCTCCTCATTGACCTCCAGGATGAGGTCCAGCGTCTTCCGGGCCCGGAGCCCGGTGAGGGCGGAGGCGAAGAGGGTGGGGATCCAGCGGAACTGGGGAGCCCGGGCCACCAGCTCCTTCTCCATGGTCTGGGCGGTCTTGTGGTCCTTCTCCACCAGGTCCCACTTGTTCACCACCAGGATCACGGAACACCCCGCCTCCCACGCCTGGTCGGCAATCTTCAGGTCCTGCACGGTGATCCCTTCGGAGGCATCCGCCAGGAGGAGGGCCACATCCGCCTCCCGGATGACCCGGGCGGTACGGAGGGCGCTGTAGTACTCCAGGGAGTCCTTCACCTTCGCCTGTCGCCGCAGCCCGGCGGTATCCACGAAGACCAGATCCTTCCCGTGGTAGTGCATGGTGGAGTCCACGGCATCCCGGGTGGTCCCCGGGATCTCGCTCACCACCATCCGCTCCTCGCCGAACAGTCGGTTCACCAGGGAGGACTTCCCGGAGTTCGGCTTCCCGATCACCGCCACCCGGATGGTGGAGTCGTCCCCCGGCAGCTCCCGGGGCACCAGGTCCGCGAAGCGCTCCACGATCCGGTCCAGGACGTTCCCCGACCCGGCCCCGGTGTTGGCCGCCATGGGGAGGGGTTCCCCCATCCCCAGGGACCAGAAGTCCAGGAAGGCATCGTCGTGGGGAAATCGATCGGACTTGTTCGCTACGAGGATGACCCGGTCGGCCTCCTTCCGGAGGATCTCGGCAATGGCCTGATCCAGGGGATGAACCCCGTCCTTGGCGTCCACCACGAAGAGGATCAGGTCGGCTTCCGCCACCGCGGCCAACGCCTGCTCCCGGATCTGACGGTCCATGGGCTCATCGCTCCCCTCCACGATCCCCCCCGTGTCCACCACGAAGAAGACGTGCCCCGCCCAGTCTGCCCGGGCAAAGTGACGATCCCGGGTGACTCCGGGACGGTCGTCCACGATGGCCAGCCTCTCACCCAGGAACCGATTGAACAGGGTGGACTTGCCCACGTTCGGCCGTCCCACGACGGCCACCACGGGAATGCGCTGACTCACAGGGATCGCAAGGCCTCGGGGAGGTCGAAGGCGGGGAGCACCCGGGCCGGAGCCAGGAGCTCTTCCACCTTCGAAATGGAGAGGGAATCGATGAAGAGATCGTCTGCATTGAGGGCTTCGCCGGGAAGGAGGATCACATCCCCTTCCCCCGGGGCGCCGGCGGCCAGCACTGCGTCCACGATGTCCGCGCCGGAGAGGAGCCCCGCCACCGAAACCAGTTCGCCGTAGAACCGGTTGGTCACGCAGATCACCTCCACGGCTGCCCCTGTGGCGGCTTCGATCCGGGCCACCCTCTCCTGGAAGATGGGAGCCATGGAGCGCCCGGTGACGATGCGGATCCGTCGGCCGGGAAGCGCCGGAAGCCGGGGCAGCTCAAGCTCCAGGTCATCCACGAAGCGCCGCACCGCCCCCACCCCGTTCTCCGTGAGGGCCCCATCGTCGTAGTAGTCCATGGAAGGGACCGGGCGGCCGGCCAGGAGGAACATCTCGTCGGCGGCGTAGGCCCACCCGAAGTCCCGCTCCGCCAGCGCCCGGGCCCGGATGCCCTCCACCTGGTCCACGGCCCGGGCGGCCTCCTCCGGGAGGAGGGGGCGCACCGGGCGGTGCACGTTGTACTTCGTGAGCCCCACGGGCACCACCGAGAGGGAGCGGATCCCCTCCCCCAACTCCCAGAGATCGGAGAGGGTCCGGTCCAGGTGCGCCCCCTCGTTCCACTCCGGACAGAGGACGATCTGGGTGTGCACCTCCAGCCCGTTGTCCAGGAGGTAGCGGAGTTGATCCATGATCAGACCCGCCCGCTCATTCTTCAGCAGGCGGATCCGCACCTCCGGCTCCGTGGCGTGGACGCTGACGTAGAGGGGCGAGATCCGCTGATCCACCAGCCGCTGCATCCCCCGGGGGCCCAGGTTCGTCAGGGTGACGTAGGAGCCGTAGGTGAAGGAGAGGCGGAAGTCGTCGTCCCTGAGCCAGAGGGTGGGGCGCACATCCTTCGGGTTTCCGTCGATGAAGCAGAACACGCACTCGTTGGCGCATTCCCGGATCGTGTCCGGGGCCGGAATGATCCCCAGGGGCTCCGAGGGGTCCCGCTGGATGTCGAAGATGGAAGTGAGGCCGTCCGACCCCACTGCCTCGATCTCCAACTCGGTGTCCGCCAGCAGGAAGGTGAGATCCAGCCCATCGCGCACGGCTTCGCCGTTGATCCGGACGATGCGTGTCCCGATCTCGAGGTCGAGGGCCTCTGCAATGCTACCCGACTCGATGGCCTGGATGCGTACCACGAAGGAGATCTCCCAGAGGAAGGAATAGCCCTTCAAGCTAGCCGGAACGGAGCGGCGCCTCAATGCGTGTCCGCCCCCACCGGCCCCCGGTGGGGGCGGGATGTCCAGAGCCACCCATACGGCGGGTGCGGAGGCCTGGGTCGAGGGGCTGGAACCCTTCCGCTACCCGGGTGATACCAGTCGGGTCCCCGGGGTGCCCCAGGGCCGGACGAGGCCTTCGCAGCGTTGGCACCCCATCCTCCGCCGCAAACCCCGAAGCCCCCATTGATCCCTCCCCCATCGGCGGCACCCCTCCATCGGGTCCGGTCGCCCCGGTCCCCCCGTGGGCCGACGCTTCCTGCTGCCCTCCTGCTCCTGGCCGCCCTGGGGTGTACCGGTGAGTTGGATCTCCCCTTCTTCGAGCCTGCCGAGACCCCCAGGGGGCGCTACATCCAGGCGTTGGAGATCGCCGGACTGGGATCCAGCGCACTGGCCCTGGACTGGACGGCCGCAGCGGACTCCGCCCTCCTGTCCCCGGTGGCGGTGACCACCCCCTATGCAGAGGACGGGTTCATCGATCCGGCGGTGCCCACGGCGCTGGTGTACCGGGTGTCCCTGGAGCGGGGCCAGCGGCTCCGGGTGGAGACCGGGTTGGAGGCCCCGGATTCCACCCGGGTCTTCGTGGAGCTGTTCCGGGCGGATTCGGTGCGGGGTCCGGAGCGGCTGGAGAGCCCGGAGCCGGGAACCGGACTGCTGGAGTACGAACCCCGCCGGGCCACCGATCTCCTGGTCCGGGTCCAGCCTGAGCTCCTCCGGGGAGGCCGGTATCGGGTGTCGCTGGTGGTGGTGGGTGCCCTGGCCTTCCCGGTGGAAGGACGGGGAATGCGCTCCATCCTCAGCTTCTTTGGCGATGATCGGGAGGCTGGGCGCCGGGTGCACCACGGGGTGGACGTGTTCGCGCCCCGGGGCACACCGGTCCTGGCGGTGTCGGAGGGGGTGGTGACCCGGGTGAGCGTGCAGAACCTGGGGGGGAATGTGGTCTGGGTCCGGGACGAGGCCAGGGAAATCAACCAGTACTATGCCCACCTGGACACCCAACTGGTGGCCCCGGGTACGCGTGTGGGTGTGGGGGATACCCTGGGCACCGTGGGGAACACCGGGAACGCCCGCTCCACCCCCCCGCACCTCCATTTCGGCCTCTATCAGCGCGGAGAGGGGCCGGTGGACCCCTGGTACTTCCTCCTTCAGCCCGAGACGGAGCCTCCGCTCCTGGCGCTGGATCCCGACCTGCTGGACGGCTGGGTCCGGGTCCGGGAGCGCGGGATCCGGATCCGCACCACCCCCACCACCCGTTCGGAGGTGGTGGACGAGGTCCCCGAGGGGATGCCCCTGATGGTGATGGCCGGTTCCGGAGAATGGCTCCGGGTAAGACTTCCCGACGGCCGGGGCGGCTTCATCCTGGGGCGGCTCACCGAGCGGCTGGACGAGCCGATCGGCACCACCCGGGCCACGGCCGCCCACCCCCTCCGGAAGCTGGCCCTTCCCCAGGCCCCGGTGGTGGGAGCGCTGGACGCCGGGGATGGCCTCGAGGTCATGGGGAGCTTCGGCGACTACCTCCTGGTGCGCACCCCGGAGGGACGGGACGGCTGGATGACTGCGGAGGCGCTGGAGTCTTGAGTCGGATCCGGGGCCTGGACGAGTTGGACGCACTCCGGTCCCGATGTATTGCGGAGGCCGTGGCACTCCCTCCGGAGGCCGTGGGTTTCCGCCCCTCCAGCGACGGCTGGAGCGTGGCCCAGGTGCTCCACCATCTCTGTCAGGTGGAGGAGTTCCTGGTGGAGATCCTGCAGCAGCCCCCTGCGCCGGGGTCGGCCCGCCCCACCCCCCGGGAACGACTGGGCGCCCTCATCGTCAAGGGGATCTTCAGGTTCGGCCTCAAGGTCCGGATACCCACCCAGCGGGTGGCCCCCGACCCGGACCCACCCCTGCAGGACACGGTCCGGCGCTGGGAGAAGGCCGGCCGGAAGGTCCGGGCCGGGCTGGAAGGGCTGGCGGACCCCCGGCAGACGGTCATGCGACACCCGGTGGCGGGACCCCTGGATGCCGAGGACACCGCCGCCTTCCTGGTAGATCACCTCAAGCATCACCTCCGACAGCTGGACCGGATCCGGCGGACGCCGGGCTTCACTGCCCCGATCCTGGAAACCCCATCCTGAGGGCTGCCGTCCCTCCTCCCACCCCACCGGAGTCATCCGTGTACGAGATCCACGACGATCCCCTCATTGTTCCCTTCGACGGTTCCTTCCGCGTGGCGGACACCCCCACCTCTCCCAACGGTGGACGGCCCAACGGGACGAAGGACGAACTCGCCTCTCTCATCGACGAACTCCAGGACCTGCAACGACTCCTCTACGCCCAGGATCGCTGGTCGCTTCTCCTGGTGTTCCAGGCCATGGACGCCGCAGGGAAGGACGGGACCATCCGGGCGGTGATGACCGGGATCAACCCCGCCGGATGCCAGGTCTACTCCTTCAAGCAGCCCTCGGCGG
This sequence comes from uncultured Gemmatimonadaceae bacterium, assembly GCA_964420725.1. Lineage (GTDB taxonomy): Bacteria > Gemmatimonadota > Gemmatimonadetes > Longimicrobiales > Gaopeijiaceae > CAYQVI01. Next base: position 22,006 of record CAYQVI010000019.1, read on the forward strand.
AGGAGCTGGACCACGACTTCCTCTGGCGCACCGCTGTCCGTCTCCCGGAACGGGGCCGGATCGGGATCTTCAATCGGAGCTACTACGAGGAGGTCCTGGTGGTCCGGGTCCACCCGGAGATCCTCCAGGGGCAGCGACTCCCTGTGCGGCTCTCGAGGCCGGACGAGATCTGGCCCCAGCGGTTCGAGTCCATCCGGGACCATGAGCGCCACCTGGCGCTGAACGGGACGGTCATTCTGAAGTTCTGGCTGAACGTCTCGAAGGAGGAACAGCGGAAGCGCTTCCTGGCCCGGCTGGATGACCCGGCGAAGCACTGGAAGTTCTCCATGGGGGACGTCCGGGAGCGGAGGCTCTGGGATCGCTATATGCACGCCTACGAGGAGGCGCTGAACGCCACCTCCCGCCCCTGGGCCCCCTGGTTCGCCGTTCCGGCGGACGACAAGCCCACCATGCGCACCGAGGTGGCCCGGATCATCGTGAAAGCGCTGAAGGGGCTGGGGATGCGCTATCCTGTGGTGGGCGACCAGGACCGCGCCCGCTTCCAGGAGGCCCGGGAGGCGCTGGAGGGGGAGGGGTAGAGGCTCCCCCTGCCCTACTCCCCCCCCTCGCCTGCCCGGGCCACCTCCGCCTCGGCGGCCACGTATCCGAAGGCGGCCCACTGGGCGGTGGCAGCCACGATCCGGGAGAACACGTCCATGGCCTCTGCGGTGCGCCCATTCACCAGGTGCCACGCCCCCACCCCGTAGGCGGTGGTGGTGCTCTCCAGGGTGGGCGCATCGCCGCCGGCACCCAGGAGATCCTCCGGGGTCCGGTCCCCCCGGAAGAGTTGCAGAAGGTCCACGTAGGACTGGTTCTCGATGACCTCGTAGCCGGGCCCGAAGGGGGCCAGGAGTGCCTCCGCCTCGGCGTCCCGGCCCAGACGCTTCAGCGTCAGGTACTGCCAGTAGGCCGTGGCCGCCCGGGCGTCGGGATTGGTGGAGACCTCCATGCACCGCTGGTACGCCGCCAGCGCCTCCTGGAACTCCCCCCTCACGTAGTGGGCCAGCCCCAGGTGGTACCAGATGTTGAACTGGAGGGTGCTGGTGGGGATGCCCAGGGGATTGGGGAGGCCGTCGGGCTCCACCTCATCCGGCTCTCCCTCCTCCAGGGCGGCCCCCTGGCGGAAGTCGGCAATGGCCCGGTCGAATTCCCGCACGGTGATCCACCGGTGCCCCCGGTGCCTGTACATCCGGGCATCCTCCGGGTGGAACTCGATTCCGTCGGTGAAGGTGGCGATGGCATCCCGGTAGTTCCCCAGATAGGCCTGACGACGCCCCACCCAGATGAGGGCGTCGGCGTCGGTGGGATTCGCCCCCAGCTCGGCCTGGGCTGTTTCCAGTTGGGCCAACCGCTGTGCCTCCAACTCTGCCGTCAGCGGGGGCGGAAACAGCGGCACCCCCAGGAGCGAGACGGCTTCCGGTTCCCCCTGGGGGGCCTCCACGGTGGCTGCGGCAGGCGCGTCTCCCGCTCCTGCCCCTCCACGGGCTCCATCCCCGCCACATCCGACCAGGAGGGGGAGGACCGGGACCAACAGCGCCACCAGGGCAGGTCGGAGCAGCGGGTGGGAGGACGGGGTGCGGAGAGGGCTGGTCATGGCGTTCCCGGGATCAGGGGCATGGAACAGGCGTTTGAGGATGCCGGGGCGGAGAAGGTCCCCCGGCCGGGCGGGGCGCAGAGCGACGCCCGAATACCGGCCAACATAGGAGCGGCAGGAAGGAGGAGAAAGCGTGCGGCTCCCGGGAGAACCGCAGCCCCACCCACGAAAAAGCCCCCAACGGCAGAAACCGTTGGGGGCCTTTCGTTTTCTCCAGAGCGGGCGACCGGACTCGAACCGGCGACCCTCAGCTTGGGAAGCTGATGCTCTACCAACTGAGCTACGCCCGCTTGGCGAGAGGTGAATCTACCGCTCGGCCACCGGCGGTCAAGTGACCCGCCCTGCCACCAGGGCATCCGGAGGCCGAAGCGCCACCGGATACCCTGGGGCAAACCGCCGGGATGGGGAGGGTCAGCCCCCCACCACCTCGTACTTGTACCCGTTCACATCGGCGGTGGACTCGAACTCCACCTCGAAGGGAACCGCCGACTCAGGGGCTCCCGCCTGGACCTGGACCTCCTGCGACCCCAACTCCTGGCCGGTGGCCGAGGAGAACACGAACCGGAGCCGCACCGGGGTGCCCGGAGCCAGCGACCGGTTGTGGATCTCACCCCGGACGATCCCGCCCCCGCCCTCCACGGGCTGGAACTGGGTCCCCAGCACCTCGTACTGCAGCCCCTCCATCGTCTCCAGGAGGGGAACGGCCTGCTGGTCCCGACCGGTGCGCACAAGACCCTGGGCGTAGAGCCGGTAGGCGTTCTCGTTCTGGGGATCCAGCGCGATGAGCCGCTCCCCGGCCACCGCCAGCAACTGCCACATCTCGTCCTTCACCTCGGTGCCATCCTCCGCTCCATCGGCGGCGAGGTAGCTGGCCTGGCTCAGGTTGAAGAAGGCATCCCGGGAGTGGGGGTTCAGGTCCACCGACCGCTGGAAGGCGCGAGCGGCGCCCACGTAGTCCTCGGCCTGGAAGAGCCCGATTCCCGCCATCATGAAGTCCTGGGCGTTCAGATCGGTCCGGGCCGAGAGCTCCTCGAACAGGGCCTGCGCCTCATCGTCCCGACCCAGCTTGGCCAGTGCAGCACCCAGACTGCTGGTGACGGAGACGTTGCCGGGATCCCGCTCCAGGATCGTCCGATAGGCCTCCACCGCTTCCGCATCCCGACCGACCTGGGAAAGGAGCAGGGCCACATTCATCTCCGCCATGACGGCGTTCTCTTCCCAGGCCGCCTGCGTCTCCGGATCCTGCTCGGCGGCCATGGGGCCATTGATCAGGTCAAGTGCCTCCTGGTACACGGTGATGGCCTCGCTGGGCTGATCGGTCACCGCATAGAGGTTCCCGAGGTTCATCATCGCCTCGGGGCGCTCCTTGTAGATCAGGTTGGCCCTCTCGAGAACCGCGATGGCCCCGGGGTAGTCCCGGTTGTTCGTGTACTCGATGGCCTCGTTGTAGGCCTCCACCCAGGCCTGCTCCCGGACGGGAGCAATCTCCAGGTAGTACCGGGGGTGGAGCTCCTCCGCCCGGGCCAGGGTGGAATCGGCCGCAACGAAATCACCCAGGCCCAGGTAGGCCTGCCCCGCCTGGAACCAGGACTGGGGGTTCTCGGGATCGGCCTCGATCCCCTCCATCGACGCTTCCAGCGCATCCCGGAAGCGCTGTTCGGCGGCGGCCGGATCATCGGCGGTCTGCGCCTGGCTGAGATACAGCATCGCCATCTGGGTGCTCGCGTTGTCCCGGGGGGAGATCCCCTCCTCGAGGCTGCGGCCGCCAATGACAATGGGCTCATCCGAGGGTACAACCCCGCCGGCACCGGCAGAGCCACCCGAGGCGCATCCCCCGGCGATCAGGGCCAGACCCGCCACCAGGGCGAGGCTGTTACGGGCATTCATCCAGAGATCCTCCTGTCGATGGAAGAGGCCGGGCAACGACCCGACCGTGGGAAGCCCTACAATCTATGCGGGCTCGATGTGACGTCAAAGTGTCCTCCTACGGTACCGCTGCAGCATCCAGTACACCGGCCAGGCGGGCCATGGTGGCTCCCCGTCCCAGGGCCACCAGGACCTTCCCCAGCTCCGGCCCGCTGGTGGCGGCCGTGAGTGCCCTCCGGACCGGGTGGAAGAGTGCGGGACCCCGGGCCCCGGCCTCCTTCCCGGCCCCCCGGACCGCCTCCATGAGGGGACCTTCCTTCCACGAGGAACCCAGGCCATCCAGACGATTCCGGACCTCTCCCAGGACCCGCACCGCCTCCGGATCCCGGCGAAGCGCCTCCCACTCCCTCCGGAGCACCTCATCCCCGGGGTAGAAGGGCTCCAGCAGGGCCTCGATCTCACCCAGCGCCGACATGTGGCTCCTCACACCGGCCACCGCTGCCTCGAGACGGATCCCCTCCAGGGGGTAGCGATCATGGTCCAGCCACGGTTCCACGGCCTCCGCCAATCGGGCATCGTCCAGCAGGGCGAGGTGCTGGGCGGCCATCCAGCGCATCTTGTCCGGGTCATACACCGTATCGGTGGATCCGAGCCGCTCCAGGGAGATCCGCTCCACCAGCTCAGGGACCTGCAGCACCTCCCGGCCGTCCGGGGACGACCACCCCAGGAGGGAGAGGTAGTTCACGATGGCGGAGGGGAGGACTCCCCGATGGCGGAGTTCGGATACCGCCTCGGCCCCCTGTCGTTTGGACAGCTTCTTCCTGTCCGCACCCAGCACGGTGGGGACATGCACGAAGAGGGGGCGGGGCGCGTTCATGGCGTCGAAGAGGAGGGCCTGCCGGGGGGTGTTGGAGAGGTGACCCACCCCCCGGATCACATGGCTGATCTCCATCCCCACATCGTCCACGACCACCGCGAAGTTGTAGGTGGGGCGGCCGTCAGAGCGGAGGATGACGAAATCGCTGATTGAATTCCCATCAAAGGTGATATCACCCCTGACCTCATCATTCACATGAATATCTGCCAGTGGCACCCTGAACCGGATCACCGGAGCGATCCCCCGGGCCGCCCGCCGGGCCTCTTCCTCCGGGGAACGGCCCCGGAAGGGAGTCCGCTCCTCCTCGGATCCCCCGGCCTCCTCCTCGGTGTCGTGGGACCGGTAGGCACGCCCCTCCGCAACGAGCGCTTCCGCCGCAGCCCGATACAGCTCCCCCCGCTCGCTCTGCCGGTAGGGGCCATGGGGCCCCCCACGGTCGGGGCCCTCGTCCCACCCCAACCCCAGCCAGGCCAGATCCTCCAGCATCGCCGCCTCCGACCCCGCCACGTTCCGGTCGGTATCGGTGTCCTCCAGCCGGACCACGAAGGCCCCTCCATGGCGACGGGCGAAGAGCCAGTTGAAGATGGCGATGCGCACATTCCCCAGGTGCAGGGAACCGGTGGGACTCGGAGCAAAACGGGTTCGAACGGTCACAGGCGCAGGGGCTGGGGTGGGGTCGATCCAGGGCGAGGCGGGACTTGTGGGGCTTCTTACTCCCCCGGGAGGGAAAGGCTCCTCCAGAGTGGTGCGAACGGATCAGGCACCCAGATAGACCAGGATGCGCTGCGCCAGTCCTGCCCCAAAGCCCGGAAGGCGGGCGATCTCGTCGGCAGAGGCCTGCTTCACCCCCCGGACCGATCCGAACCGGGTGAGGAGGGCCCGTTGCCGGGAGGGGCCCACTCCGGGGATCCCGGAGAGCTCACTCTCCAGCGTCCGCCGGGACCGGAGCTTCCGGTTGTACGTCACGGCGAACCGGTGCGACTCGTCCCGGACCCGCTGGAGGACGTGAAGGGCCCGGTCCCGACGACTCATGCGCACCGCCTCCGGACGCCCTGGAAGGAAGACCTCCTCCTCCCGCTTCGCCAGGGAGGCCAGCGCCACATCCGGCACGTCCATCTCCTCCAGGACGGCGTGGGCGGCCCCCAGTTGTCCCTTCCCCCCGTCGATGAGGATCAGGTCCGGGAGGCGCTCGTCCGCCTCCTTCAGTCGGCGGATGTAGCGCTCCACCGCCTGGGCCATGGACCGGTAGTCGTCGTTTCCCCGGTCTCCCTTGATCCGCATGTGGCGGTACCCAGCCTTCCGGGGCTCCCCGTTCTGGAAGGTGACCACACTGGCCACCGTCTCTGAGCCCTGGGTGTGGGAGATGTCGAAGCCGGCGATGAGGCGGGGGACCACCTTCAGCCCCAGCCGGTCCTGCAACTCGTAGAGGACGTCGTCGGCCCGATCCGGGGCCATGGCCATGGAGGTGACCCGGTCTTCCAGGGTGTGCCGGGCGTTCTGCGCCGCCAGCTCCACCAGCCGCTGACGCTCGCCCCGCTGCGGCACCACCACCCGGACCTTCCGCCCCGCTCGCTCCCCCAGGACCTCCTCCAGGATCTCCCGGTCCTCGAAGTCCACCGGGACCAGGATCTCCCGGGGGAGCTCCGCCCCCAGCGCCGTCCCCCGCCCCAGGTAGAACCGGCTGGCGAAGGCGGAGAGGAGATCGCCCTCCTCCTCTCCCTCCACCCCGGTGAGGCGCTGCGTCTCACGCCCCAGGAGCACCCCGTTCCGGATCCTCATCACCACGGCGGAGCCCAGATCGCCGTCCCGGGCCAGCCCCAGGACGTCCTGGTCTCCTCCGTCCACCCGCTGCACCCGCTGCTCCCGGGCCAGGGTGTCCAGCCCCCGGGCCACATCCCGTTGTCGGGCCGCCTCCTCGAAGTCCAGCGCCTCGGAAGCCTGGCGCATCCGCTGGGAGACCTCGGCCTGCAGCGCCTCCACATCCCCATCCAGGATCCTGAGGATCTCGTCGATCATGGCCCGGTAGTCCGCCTGACTCTGAAGTCCCACGCAGGGGGCCTTGCAGCGACCGATGTGGTGGTCCAGGCAGGGGCGTGCCGGAGCCTCCGAGGGAAGATCGTACCGGCAGGAGCGGACGGTGTAGAGGCGCTTCACCACCTCCAGGGCGGCCCTCAGCGTCCCAACCGAGGTGAATGGCCCGAAGTAGCGGGCGCCGTCATTCCGGATCCGGCGGGTCACCCAGACCCGGGGGAAGGGCTCCTGGAGGGTCACCTTGATGTACGGGTAGCGCTTGTCGTCCCGGAGTTGAAGGTTGAAGCGGGGGCGGTGCTCCTTGATGAGGTTCGCTTCGAGGATCAGCGCCTCCGCCTCACTCCCCACCACGATGGTCTCCACGGAGACCACCCTCCGCACCAGCTCCCGGGTCTTCAAAGACTCGGTGTGCCCCCCCCGGAAGTAGCTCCGCACCCGGGGGCGAAGCGACTTGGCCTTCCCCACATAGACGATCTCCCCCCCCGCGTCCCGGAAGAGGTACACACCGGGTCGGGTGGAGAGATGATCCAGCGCCTGTGGGAGATTCGTGGTGTCGGGCACGGACATGGGGTTCAGGGCCGCCGGGGATGGGATGTCGGCCGGGCTTGCGCGGGGTCCCGGGGCGGGGTCACCGACCCAGGATCCTCCGGAGGGGGAGGCCCACATCCAGACGCTGGGCCGTGACCAGGTAGAGTACCCCGAAGACACTGGCCGTTCCGATGGCCAGGAGGGGGCCCGCCAGCTCCGGGGGGAGGGCCCCCCGCACCGGCGACTCCACCCCGAGCCTCAGCATCAGGACGCCCCCGGCTCCAATCGCCGCCGCCGCCCCGATCCGACCCATGTAGCCCCCTCCCACCCCATGGGGCCCCGCCAACCGCCCCAGCGCCCTCCGGAGGAAGATGTACTCCACCCAGGCCCCCACGGCGGAGCCCAGCGCCAGCCCTGCGGCGCCGAGGCGGAGATGGCCCACCACCACCCGGTCCAGGGGGATCATCAGGAGGGCCCCCACGGCGATGGAGACCACCACCCTCAGGACCGCCAGACGGGCCGGTGTGGCGGTGTTCCGGAGGGCGTAGAAGGCAGAGGTGAGGGTCCGGGAGCTCCCCGAGGCCACCAGCCCCAGCGTGTACGCCCCCAGGACCACCGTCACCACCCTGGTGTCCACCGGCCCGAAGGCCCCCCGCTGGAGGAGGGCCTCCACCAGGAGGTCGCCGAAGGTGAGGTAGGCCACCGCAGAGGGAACCAGGAGCGAGAAGACCCGCTGGAGGGTCCGGCGCACGCCTTCCGCCACCTGGGTGGCCGCCCCGGGGCCACTCCGGGACAATTCAGGGAGGGCCGACGCCGCCACCGCCATCCCGAAGAGGGAGATGGGGAGGAGGTAGAGGGTCTGGGCCCGCCCCAGGGTGGCCACGGCCCCCACCCCAAGGAGCGCCGCCAGGAACTGGTCCACCAGCGCCGAGAGGTTCACCGCCCCCCGGGCCGCCACCACCGGGAGGAAGGCCCGGATGGCGTCCCGCACACCCACCACCCGCGTGGACAGGCTGGGGCGGACGTGGGCCAGGAAGCGCCGGAGCCAGGGGAGCATCACCAGGGTCTGGAGGACCCCCCCCACCAGGGCGCCCCAGGCGATGACCACCACCAGTTCTCCCTCCCGCCCCGAGGCCCCCAGCCCCCAC
>CAYQVI010000020.1:0-10603 GCA_964420725.1 uncultured Gemmatimonadaceae bacterium
GAGGGCCTCCGGGGCTGGAGCCCGGGGAGTACGTGGTGCTGGCGGTCTCGGACACCGGGGAGGGGATGACCCCCGAGGTGCAGGCGCATGTCTTCGAGCCCTTCTTCACCACGAAGGAGCCGGGGCGGGGAACGGGGTTGGGACTCCCCATGATCCACGGGGCAGTGACGCAGAACGGGGGCACCATCGAGTTGGAGTCCGCTCCGGGGCGTGGAACGACCTTCCGGATCCTCCTTCCCCGGACCCCCGACGCCCCCTCGCCCACCCAGGAACCGCACGGTTCCCACTCTGCGGCCCCGGGGGATGAGACCATCGTGCTGGTGGAGGACGATCCGCTGGTGAGGGGGCTCACCCAGCGGCTGCTCCAGCGACTGGGGTACCGGGTCCATGTGTTCCAGGATGGAGGAGAGGCGTTCCACTGGCTGCAGGAGCGTCCGGGTCCCCTCCACCTCCTCCTGACGGATGTGGTGATGCCCGGGATGACGGGGAGGGAACTGGCCGAGCGGGTCCGTGCCCTCCATCCGGAGATCGCAGTCCTCTTCAGCTCCGGCTACACGGCCGATGTCCTGGCGGACGGGCCGCTCCCCCCCAGGACGGACTTCCTGGCGAAACCGTTCACCGTGGACGAACTGGCGATCCGCCTTCGCCGCCTCCTGGATGTGGGGTCCCCATCGGGTTGAGGCTGGAACCGGGCTTCCTTCCTGGCGTAGACCACGGTTCAACCGTTTGCCTGTTCCACTGGTGCCACCGCTCCAGCCCTGTCCGGCGCCACGAGGAGAGTCCATTGATGGGAACGCGAGTCTGGATGCCCGGCACCCTGCTGATGGTGGCCCTGGCCGGGGCCTGCGCCCCTGCGTCCGCACAGGTGGAGAGCTACTGCCAGGATGCCCTCAAGTACGTCAGCGAGGACCGGGGGATGATCGGGATCATCGAGCCCGACACCCTCTCGGACTGGCGCACGGGGCTGGAGGTGCCCGGCTGCCGGGTGACCGCGGCAGGGATCACCACCATCGGGATCCGGGGGGAGGCGGAGCGCTTCTATCAGGAGATCCGCGGCGCCGGATGGGCACGCACCCCCGACCCCCGGGACGCTCCCAACGAGGCCTCCCTCCGCTTCAGGAAGGAAGGGCACGACTGTCTCTTCAACGTCTACGAGGGGATGCTCCTGTTCACCGACGCCGAGATCAAGGTGGGGATGGAGTTCAGCACGGAGCCGGGGGAGGAGCGCTACGGGGTCTTTGTGATGTGCATGCCGGCCATGGAAGCGAGGCCCAGGCCCCCGGAGCCGTAGCTGGTGTGGCAGCCGGCTCTGTGCCCTCAACGGGTGGCCTCGTTCCGGGGCGAAACGCGTGGAAAATCGCCGCCATTTGTGCTATTTTCAACGTGAGGACAGGCTTCCGCCTCGGTTCCCCACGGCATCACCGTCGGTGGACCAGGCACCCCGCCCGGAGTAGGGACCCCCAGGGATCGGGGTAGGCTTACGCGGGGTCCCTATGTCCCGGAGCCACCGCCATGTTCAAGCGCGTGCTCGTCTCCCTCGACCTCTCCCCTGCCACCGAGTCGCTGGTGGCCTCCCTTCCCGGTCTCGCCGACCTGGGCACCCGGGAGATCGTCCTGGCCCATGTGGTGAAGCACGACGGGGAGTTCGTCTCCCAGTCCATCTCCATGGCGGACGAGGCACGCCGCCGCCTTCGAACCCTGGCGGAGCGGCTCTCGGAGCGAGGCTTCGACGTCTCGGTGGATGTGGTGGGGGGCGGCCCGGCCACCGAGATCTGCCGGCTGGCCCGGGAACGGGAGGCCGATGTGATCCTGGTGGGTACCCGGAGCCATTCCCGGGTCTACGAGGCCTTCGTGGGGAGTGTGGCCTGGGAGATCGTCCGGCGAGCCCACCGCCCGGTCCTCATGCAGCGCATCGAGCCCAGTCGCTCGGATCCCGAGTCCGCCCTGGAGGTGCGCAACTCCACCCTCCCGGACCGGGTGGTCCACGCCAGTGACTTCTCCCCCACTGCCCAGCGGGCCATCCCCCTGCTTGAGCATCTGGCGGGGCTGGGGGTTCCGGCCTTCACCCTGGTGCACGCCCTCCCTGAGGAGGCCGACGGTCGGGAGCAGGCCACCTCCCGGCTGGAGGAGTTGGCCGGTCGGCTCCGGGCGGTGGGGGCGCCCCAGGTGGATGTGGAGGTCCGCCGGGGGAGTGCCGCCGACCTGGTACTGGGGCTGGGAGGGCGGAACCACCACTCGATGGTGGTGATCGGAACCCAGGGCCGGGGACTCCTGCCGGAGATCGTCCTGGGGAGCCAGAGTCGGGAGGTGGTGCGGCAGGCCACCGCCCGGGTGCTCCTGGTTCCCCCCGCAGAAGGGGAGAACTGACCCCGGGGGGTGCGTGGCACAGGGGGTGGCGCCATCTTCGGAGGTCGCCCCCTGTCGCCCGCCCCGTCCACCCCACCTTCTCCTCGTCCCCATGAATCCCCACCCCCTGGCCGGACAGCCGGCACCGACGGAGTCGCTGGTGGACCCGTCGAAGCTGGTGGATGCGTACCATTCCCGCCGCCCCGACCTGGACGACCCCGCCCAGCGGGTGTCCTTCGGCACCTCCGGGCATCGGGGCTCCTCCCTGAGCGGCAGCTTCAACGAGGACCACATCCTGGCCATCGCCCAGGCAGTGGTGGAGCACCGCATGGCGGCAGGGGTCACCGGGCCCCTCTTCGTGGGGATGGACACCCATGCCCTCTCCGCCCCCGCCCGGGACACCGCGCTGGAGGTCTTCGCGGCCCACGGGGTGGAGGTCCGGGTGGACCAGGAGCTGGGCTTCACCCCCACCCCGGTGATCTCCCATGCCATCCTCTCCTGGAATCGGGGCGGGGGGCGGGGGCGGGCCGACGGAGTGGTGATCACCCCCTCCCACAATCCCCCCGAGGACGGGGGCTTCAAGTACAACGGCCCGGACGGGGGACCGGCAGGCGGTGAAGTCACCGGCGCCATCCAGGAGCGGGCCAACACCCTCCTCCGGGGGGGGCTCCGGGAGGTCCGGCGCATCTCCGCAGAGCGGGCATTCTCCGCCGGGACCACCCGGCGGCACGACTATGTGGGCCCCTACGTGGAGTCGCTGGGGGAGGTGCTGGAGATGGAGCGGATCGCCGCGGCGGGAATCCGCATCGGGGCCGATCCCATGGGAGGGGCCGGAATCGGATACTGGGAGCCCATTGCCACCCGGTGGGGGCTGGAGCTGGAGGTGGTGAACCGCACTGTGGACCCCACCTTCGGCTTCATGCGCCTGGACCGGGACGGCCAGATCCGCATGGACTGCTCGTCCCCCTGGGCCATGGCCGGGCTCATCGACCTGCAGGACCGCTTCGATGTGGCCTTCGGGAATGATCCGGACTTCGATCGCCACGGGATCGTGGTGCCGGGGACCGGGCTGATGAACCCCAACCACTACCTCTCGGTGGCGGTGGACTATCTCTTCCGCCACCGCAAAGGGTGGTCGGCGGAGGCGGGGGTGGGGAAAACACTGGTATCCAGCTCCATGATCGACCGGGTGGCGGGGGCGCTGGGACGGCGTCTGGTGGAGGTCCCTGTGGGCTTCAAGTGGTTCGTGGAGGGGCTCCTGGACGGCTCCCTCGCCTTCGGTGGGGAGGAGAGCGCAGGGGCCAGCTTCGTACGGAAGGACGGCTCCCCCTGGAGCACCGACAAGGACGGGATCCTCCTGGCGCTGCTGGCGGCGGAGATCACGGCGGTGACGGGGCGGAACCCCGGACAGCTCTACCGGGAGCTGGAGGAGCAGCACGGGAGCCCGGTGTACAGGAGGGCCGACGCCCCGGCCACCCGGGCACAGAAGGCCGTACTGAAGGCGCTTTCCCCGGAGGATGTGAAGGGAGACACGCTGGCCGGTGCCCCCATCCTGGCTCGCCTCACCCGGGCTCCGGGGAACGACGCCGAGCTGGGGGGGCTCAAGGTGGTCACCGCCGACGGCTGGTTCGCCGCCCGCCCCTCCGGCACCGAGGATGTCTACAAGATCTACGGGGAGAGCTTCAAGGGGGAGGAGCACCTGGACCGGATGATGACCCAGGCCCGGGAGATGGTGGCGGCGGCCTTTGCCGCGGCAGGCGTCTGACAGGAGGCACCATGGAGACGACCCGGCTGCTGGCGGTGGCCCGGGGGGACGAGCCTGCCGACCTGCTCCTCACCGGGGGTCGGGTGGTGAACGTCTTCACCGGCGAGGTGGAGGAGGTGGATGTGGCGGTGGCGGGCCCCTGGATCGCCGGGGTTGGGGAGGGCTACACGGCGGCCCGGGTGGTGGACCTGGGGGGAGACGTCCTGCTCCCGGGGTTCATCGATGCCCACGTCCACATCGAGTCGTCGCTCTGCGGGCCGGCGGAGTTCGCCCGGGCGGTGGTCCCCCGGGGCACAACCACCGTCATCTCCGACCCCCATGAGATCGCCAACGTCCACGGGGTGGAGGGAATCCGCTGGATGCTGGAGGCCTCCGAGGGGCTTCCGCTGGCGGTCTTCGTCATGGCCAGTTCGTGTGTTCCCGCCACCCACCTTGGAACGGCGGGGGCTGAACTGGACGCCGCCGACCTGGCCTCGCTCCTGGACCACCCCCGGGTGCTGGGGCTGGCGGAGGTGATGAACTTTCCCGGCGTGATCCAGGGGGACCCCGGGATGCTGGCCCGGCTGGCCGCCTTCCGGGGGCACCCCATCGACGGGCATGCGCCGCAGGTCCGGGGACGGGGGCTGAACGCCTACCTGGCAGCGGGCCCGTCCACGGACCACGAGTGCACGACCGTGGATGAGGCCCGGGAGAAGCTCCGGAGGGGGGCCTTCCTCCTGCTGAGGGAAGCCACGAACGCCCGGAACCTGCGGGAACTGATGCCGGTGCTGGGGCCGGGGGTGTTTCAGAGATGTGCACTCTGCACCGACGATCGTCAGCCCCCCGACCTCCTGGACCAGGGGGGGATCGACGCCATGCTCCGGATCCTGGTGGAGGGGGGGGTGGACCCGGTGGAGGCGGTGCGCATGGCCACCCTGAACCCCGCCGGGCACTACGGGCTCCACGACCGGGGAGGGATCGCCCCCGGGCGACGGGCCGACCTCGTGGTGGTGGAGGACCTGTCGGACTTCCGGGTCCGGGAGGTCTTTGTCGGCGGGGTGCCGGTGGCCCGGGACGGAGCAGCGCTGGCCTGGGATCTCCCGGGAAACCCTCCCCTGCCGCCCCCCGCCATGCGGGTGGAACCGGCCGCCGTGGACCTCTCCTTCCCGCTTCCCGAAGGAGGTGCGGAGGCGGTGCGGGTGATCCGGGTCCTCCCCGACCAGATCGTCACCGGGCGGGAGGAGATGGCCCCCACCTGGAGGGACGGGGTGCCAGTCACCGATCCCTCCCGGGACCTGCTGAAGATCGTGGTCATGGAGCGACACCGGGGGAGTGGGCGCTGTGGGGTGGCCTTCGTCACCGGGATGGGGCTCCGCTCCGGGGCCATGGCGGGGACGGTGGCCCACGACCATCACAACCTCATCGCCGTGGGGGTGGACGACCGCTCCATCCGGGCGGCGGCCGGGGCGGTGGCGGCCGTGGGGGGCGGGCTGGCGGTGGCCCGTGGGGAGGAGATCCTGGCCCTCCTCCCCCTCCCCCTGGGGGGGCTCATGTCCCTGGATCCGGTGGAGCGGGTCCGGGAAGGGCTGGACCGGGCGGTGGAGGCCGCCCGTGGACTGGGTTCCCCCCTCCACGACCCCTTCATGGCCATGTCCTTCCTGGGGTTGGAGGTCATTCCCACCCTGAAGATCACGGACCGGGGGCTGGTGGATGTGGAACGCTTCGAGATCGTGCCCATCTGGCTCTGAGCGGCCCCTCGTCGGAGTGGAACGGTCCATGCAACAGTAACCCTCCCAGAAGGACATCCCGTGCTCCGGGCAACCCATTCTTCCCCGATCCGGGGATTTCGTGGGAAGTTTTCGACCGGAAGCGGGAGAGGGACCGGGAGGAGGGGGCTTCGGCCCCCCCACCGATCACCCACGACGGGCAGATGCCCCGCCGGGGAGGGTAAACGGGGGAATCCCCGAAGGAACCAGGAGTGGATGATGAAGACGGTCAATCGCAGGGCTCTGATCCTTCTGAGCGCAGTCGCGATCCTCTCGACCCCGGCCTGCGCCCGGGTCAAGCCCGAGGAGATGCAGACGGCTCTGGCGGACCTCCGGGCAGAGATGAACCAGGGGGATGAGGCCATCGCCCAGCGGGTGAATCAGGTCAATTCCCGGGTGGACGGGCTGGAGTCCCGCATGTCCACCCTGGAGCAGGAGCTCCGGACCATGGGGGAGGAGTTCGACGCCACGGTGGAGCGCCTGGAGTCGGCCATCCGCTTCAACACCCCGATCTATTTCGGCTTCGACGATGCTGCCGTCCAGTCGCAGTACCAGCCGATCCTGGAGCGCTTCGCCTCGGTGGTGAACGAGTACTACCCGGATGCCACCATCACGGTGGAGGGGTTCACCGATCCCTCCGGGAGCGAGGCGTACAATCTCCGCCTTGGTCAGCGCCGTGCGGATGCGGTCCGGGACTATCTTGCGGGTCAGGGGCTCTCCCCCGATCGGCTGAAGGCGGTGAGCTACGGGAAGAACACGCAGCGCCTGGTGGTTGCCGGTCAGTCCGGCCCCGGCCAGGAAGGCTGGCAGAACCGCCGTGTGGTCCTGGTCATCGACCATGCGGCCTCCGCGTCGGCTGCCCCGATCTCCGACTGAGCCACCGACTGAGCTAGTCGTGTGTGGTCCGCGGGGCTACGCGGCCGTCCGCTGTCCGGGGGCGCACCCGGCGTGGCGGTCGTGTCCCCCGGACTGCTGATGGCCAGAGCCCCCGCCGGAGATCCGGCGGGGGCTCTGCTGTATGCACCATCCAGGGAGGCGGGTCCATGGGGAAGGTGGTGAGGGTGGCGGGGAGGGTGGGGGTCGCCCTGTGCATGGTGCTGTCGGGGTGCGTGCCGGTGGCCACGGGGGGGGGCGACCCGGGACGCGAGTCAGCGGGTCCACCCACCGCGGATGCCGCCGGAGCTGCTCCGGGGGGAGGAGTCTCCCCGGCCCGGGTGGAGGTGGGGCCGCCGCCGCCGTCCCCCGGGCCCCAGGGCGGGGCAGGGGCCGCCCCGGGACCCGCGGCGGTCCAGACTCCATCGGCGGCGGCCGGGGGTGGCGCCGGAACCAGCGGCGATGGAACCCCTGTCTGTACCCCCACCCCCGCGCAGGAGATCGTGGACGCCGTGAACCGGATCCGTCGCGGTGCCGGTCTCCACCCCCTCCAGGTGGATGCCCGACTGGTGGAGGCGGCCCGGAGCCACACCGAGGACATGGCCCGACGGAACCGCCTGGGGCATGACGGCAGCGATGGTCGGGAGGTACAGCACAGAGCCGAGGCGCTGGGGTACGACTGGCTGCTCATTGCCGAGAATGTGGCCTCGGGACAGCCCACCGTGGCCGACGTGATGGGCTCCTGGATGAACAGTCCGGGGCACCGGCGGAACATCCTCTCCCCCGACACCCGGCACATGGGCGCCGCCGCACGGGCCTCCCCGGGAGGCCGCATGTACTGGACCCAGGTCTTCGGCAACACCGAGCTCCGGGTCCCTCCCACCGGCGGCTGCCATCCCTAGGTGGTGGCCGCCCCGGGGCGTCCCCTTCACGATCAACGGCAGGCAGTCCACCATGCGAACCAACCTTCTCCTCGCCACCCTCCTCCTCTCCATGACCCTTCCCTCAGCGGCTGAAGGCCAGGCCGACCCTGTGGCCGAACGGGTCCGGGCCGTCCTGGACCGGACCCCCCTCTTCGACGGGCACAACGACCTCCCATGGGCCATCCGCAATGCGCCGGCCCCCATGGATGTGGCCGCCTATGGACTGGAGGGCCGGGCGCAGGGGCACACGGACATCCCCCGACTCCTGCAGGGGCGGGTGGGAGCCCAGTTCTGGTCGGTCTACATCCCCTTCACCCCCACCAACGAGGGGGCGGCCCGGATGCAGTTGGAGCAGATCGACCTGATGAAGGAGATCATCGAGCGCTACCCGCAGCACTTCCAGTTGGCCACATCGGCCTCCGGGGTGGAGACCGCCTTCGGCGCCGGTCGCATCGCCTCCCTCCTGGGGATGGAGGGGGGACACGCCATCGAGAACTCCCTGGGGGCGCTCCGGGCCTTCTTCCGACAGGGCGTCCGGTACATGACCCTGACCCACGGCACCACCATCGACTGGGCGGACTCCGGGACCGGGCTCCCCATCCACAACGGCCTGAGCCCCTTCGGGATGGAGGTGGTGCGGGAGATGAACCGGCTGGGGATGCTGGTGGACCTGTCCCATACCTCCCCGGCCACCATGCACGACGCCCTGGACGTGTCCGAGGCCCCGGTCATCTTCTCCCACTCCTCGGCCCGGGGGGTCACCGACCACCCCCGGAATGTCCCGGACGACGTGCTCCGGCGGCTTCCGGAGAATGGCGGTGTGGTCATGATCACCTTTGTGCCGGGGTTCGTGTCCTCCGCCATCGGCGAGCACGGGACCCGTGAGCAGGCGGCCCGGGTGCGATTCCAGGCCTCCGGGGCCCCTGCGGCGGAGGTGGAGCGGCAGGTGGCGGAGTGGCGCCGGCAGAACCCGGCCCCGGCCGCCACCATGGACGACGTCATCGCCCACATCGAGCATGTGAAGGCGGTGGCGGGGGTGGAGCATGTGGGGATCGGGGGGGACTTCGACGGAATCACCAGCGTGCCCCGGGGGCTGGAGGATGTCACCACATATCCGGCCCTCCTGGAGGAGCTGGCCCGCCGTGGCTGGACGGACCAGGAACTGGCGGCGCTGGCGGGGGAGAATGTCCTCCGGGCGATGCGGGACGCGGAGCGGACCGCCGCCCGACTGCAGCGGGAGCGGGGCCCCTCCCTGGCCACCATCGAGGCGCTGGACGGCGCGTCCCGGTGATCCGTCCCCGGGTACCGGTGGATGGGGCGGGGGTGGCCCGTCACTACGACGACCTGGACCGCTTCTACCGGGAGCTGTGGGGGGAGCATCTCCACCACGGACTCTTCGGGAACGGAGGGTCGCCGGAGCCCCAGGTGGCCGCGGCCCGACTCCTGACCCTGGTAGCGGACCGGGCGGGGATCCGCCCGGGGGCCCGGATCTGCGACGTGGGGTGCGGGTACGGCGCCACCGCCCGGGTGATGGCGGAGGAGTACGGGGCCAGGGTGACGGGAGTGACCCTCTCGAAGGCCCAGTGGGACCATGCCATGGCGGGGGTGGGGCACCTTCCGGGGGTGGATCTCCGCCTTCAGGACTGGATGGAGAATGATCTTCCGTCGCAGTCGTTCGATGCGGTGGTGGCCATCGAGTCCCTCTCCCACATGCCCGACAAGGCTCGTTTCTTCCGGGAGGCAGCCCGGGTGCTGAAGCCCGGGGGGCGGATCGTGGTCTGCGCCTGGCTGGCCAGGGAGGAGCCCGGGGCGTGGGAGACCCGGACACTTCTGGAGCCCATCTGCAGCGAGGGCCGGCTGGCAGGGCTGGCCAGCCGCTCCGAGGTCCGGGGGCTCATGCGGGGGGCGGGGCTGCAGGTATCCTCCGATGAAGACCTGAGCCGCAGGGTGGCTCCCACCTGGACGATCTCCGCCCGGCGGGTGGTGGGGGGGCTCATCCGCTCCCAGGAGTACCGCCGCTTCCTCCTCTCCTCCGGGGTGGTGGACCGGGTCTTTGCCCTCACCGTGCTCCGGATCCGGCTGGCCTATGCCCTGGGGGCCATGCGCTACGGCCTCTTCACCGGGCGCAGGGAGTAGCGCGTCCGGGCGCTTCCCGTCCGCAGTACTCAACTTGCGCCGCCGAGCGGGCGATCCTGAACAATGCGTCGCTGTCCCGGGCCCGCCTCATCCCACAGCGTGGGTGGGTGGATCTCTCCTCCGCCGCAGAGAGCGGGTGAGGCGGATCTCCTCGCGCGGTTCAGGGTGCGTCGCCTACATTCTGGAGAGACCCATCCTCCTCTGCTTCCGGGACCTCGAGAGACCATGCCATCACCGGCCGAACTCGTCGCCGCCCTCTCCAGGGCCTATGCCCTGACGGATGTCTTTCCGGCCGGCGATCCGGTGTCGCTGGACGCCCTGGGTCACCTCCGGGGGCTCCTGAGGGAGGGGGCGGTGGTGGAGGTGTCCTCGGCGGGTCTCCGGGTGGATGGGATCGACGTCCCCGATTTCCATGGCGGGAGTGGCCGCTTCGCCCGGGACCTCCGGGTGCTGGGGGTGGAGAAACTCCATTTCGGGGAGGATCTGCAGGTGGAGGCGCTGGAGCGGTTCGTCCGGGTCCTCCGGGAGGACGCCCTGGAAGGCGGGATGGGTCGCCTGCGTCCCGAAACCCACGGGAGCGGGATCGATGTGGTCTTCCAGGGGGAGTTGGGGGCCCCCGGAGAGGAAACGGAGGTGATCCCCTTCCCGCAGGGGACGCTGGAGTGGGGGCCGGATGGGGAAGAGGATTCGGGGAGTCGCCCCGGCCAGGCCCTGGTGGCCTCAATAGCCGGTCTCTTCGGCCCCTCCGCCGCACCCTCCCCACCCTCGCCGCCTCTGCCGTTCCCCGTTGAGTTGCCGGACGAGCGGGACCCGGG
>CAYQVI010000020.1:10703-29241 GCA_964420725.1 uncultured Gemmatimonadaceae bacterium
GCTGGTGGAGGAGATCGAGGCGATGCTGGGCCGGGAGTTGCCGGACGAGCGGGACCCGGGGCTGGTGGAGGAGATCGAGGCGATGCTGGGCCGGGAGTTGCCGGACGAGCGGGACGCCGACCTGCTGGAGGATACGGGGGCCATTCTGGACCGGGAGGCCCCGGCGGAGCTGGAGTTGGATCCGCACTTCGGATGGGCGCCGGATCCGGATGCGGAGTTCCCCCGGTCGGGGGCGTTGGAGGCCGGAATGGATGCCTCCCCCCTGGACCACCTCTCCCTGGATGCCCCCTCGCTGGATCTCCCGGAGGAGCCGGCCGGAGACGAGATCAGGCCCCAACCCCGCTCCTTTGCCTTCCCCTCCCGCCCCGGATCCCGGCGGAGCGTCCCCGGGGGAGATCCGGACTGGGATCCCTTCGACGCCAGGGAGGCCATGACCCGGGCCCGCTCGGAGGGTCGTGGAGAGGAGCGGTCGCAGCCGGCGCCCCCGCCTCCCGGGAATCCGGCGGGCCCGGCGGCCAGCCTTCCCTTCGCCTCCGAGGGAATCGTGGGGGAGGCGAGCTTCGGCCGCAGGCTCGACCCCGGAGGGAATCAGGAGGACAGCCCCTCGTCCGTGCGGGATGCCAGCTTTGCCGATCCGGAGACCATGGGAGAGGCCCATTTCGGCCACTCGGAACCGTCGTCCGGATCCCGGGAGAACAAGCCCTTCCTGGACTGGCCGGCGCCCCGGCAGGACTCCCCCGGGGTGAAGCCGGCTCCTGCCGCGCCCCTGCCCTCCTCTCCAGGCCCCGGGACGGACGAGGATCCCTTCGGGGATCTCCTTGGGCTGCCGGAGGAGGGGATGTCCTCCCACGCCCTCTTCTTCTTCGACGATGATGTGGGGGTGGAGAAGGGCGGGGAACTCCCCGAGGCGGACCTCCTGGCCTCTCCACCCACCCCGGAGGGGGAGGAGCCCGTGGTGGAGGAGACGGAGGTGGAGCCGCCGGAGGGGGAGTGGGACCGGGAGGCCGCGACGCTCCTGGTGGACCGGGAGCCGCCCTTGGGGGCGGACTCCGGAGAGGAGGAGGTACCGCTCTGGCATCTGGAGCCGGAGGTCCCCATCTGGGACCGGCAGGAAGAGGGCTCGGTGGAGCCGGAGCGGACCGAGGAGGGGGAGACGCTGGACACCCTGGTGCACCGGGTGCTGATCGGTTTCGGGGACCAGAAGCGGAGGGCCATGGACGAGCTCCGGGCTCGGGCCACCCCGACGCTGAACCCGGTGATCCTGGACGAGTTCGTGAATGCGGTCCTGGATCTCCTCCGGGCCCAGGAGGGTGGCACGGGGCTCCGGGATCTGGCCCGGGATCTCACCACCCACGGTGTGGCCAGCCGGCTGGTGGCCCGCCTGGGGCAGGAGAGGGATGCGGAGGCGCGGCGGGAGCTGTCGGCGCTCTTCGCCCGCCTGGGCGAGCCCATGTCCCGGGCGCTGGTGGATGCTCTGGTGGACGAGCCGGACCGGGGCACCCGCCGCATCTACCTGGAAGCGCTGGCGGCCATGGGACCCGAGGGGGTGGGGGCCGTTCACCGGATGCTGAACGACGCCCGTTGGTTCGTGGTGCGGAACGGGCTGGCGCTCCTTGGGGACATGGGGGATCCGGGAGCCGTGCCGCGGATCGTGCCGGTGCTGGCCCACCCCGACCCCCGGGTGCGGCGTGAAGCCGTGGTGGCGCTGGCCCGACTGGCGGGGGACGACATTCCCCGGATCCTGCAACAGCGGTTGGGGGATCCATCGGGGGAGGTGAGGGCCGCCGCGGCGGCGGGCCTGGGAGTCCGGAAGGTGGAGGGCGCGGCGCCGGCCCTCATGGGCATGCTGGATGCGGAGAAGGAGCCGATCGTCCTGGAGGCGGTGATGGGTGCCCTGGGCGAACTGGGGGAACCGGCGGCGGTGGCGCTCCTGGAGAAGCGGGCGGTGGGGTCGCTCCTCTCCCGGCCTCCCACCCAACTCCGGGTGGCGGCCTATCGAGCCCTCCACGCCATCGGGACCCCCCACGCCCGGAGCCTGGTGCAGGCCGCCGCGTCAGACCGCGATCCCGGAGTAAGGGCGGCGGTGGCCGCCCTCCAGGAGGGCTGAGCGAGAAGCCTCTCCCTACACCGAGGCCAGGATGGCCCGGAGGGCGTTCAGGAACCGCATGCCCTCTGCGGCCTGGCCCACCGCCGACGCGATCCGCTTCCCCTCGGAGTGGGCGAAGAGGCCGGTGATGGTGGCCCGGGTGGGGGCCGCCGGGAGCGCCTCCTGGAGCCTCAGCGTTTCGGTGAAGGGGATCAGGTGATCCTCCCGCCCGTGGATCAGGTGGACGGGGACCTGGACCTCGTGGAGCCAGCGGGCGGGGTCCAGGTAGGGGTCCGTGGCCTCTGCGGCGCTGCATAGTCCTTCCACCAGTTCCAGACTCGCCTCCCGGTCCGGCTCCGCGTCCGCCATGGGGGCGAAGAGGTCGAAGAGCTCCCGCCTCCGGGGGTCGATCCCCTTCCGGAGGTCGGCCTTCACCGGGTCGTACAGCGGGTCCCAGGACTCGATCCTCCGTTCCCCTGCGGCCGAGGCCAGGGAGTGGAGGGCCGCGGCCACGTCCCCGGCCTCTCCCAGCCCCGGGATCTTCGTCAGGTAGTTGGCCCCCACCACCCAGCGGCCGTAGGGGTCCGGTCGGAGGAAACGGGTTTCCCGGCCATCCTCGAACTCCCCGGTGAACTGGAAGCGGAGGGTCGCCCTCAGGTGGCAGTACCCCCCGAAGCCCACCACCGTGGACAGGTGGCCCCGGAGGTCGGGGTCCCGGGCGGCGATGAGGACCTGGGGGGCTCCGAAGGAGAAGCCCACCACCCCGGTCCTTCCCGTCTCGGTCTCCGGGCGGGCGTCCAGGGCCAGGATCGCCGCGCGGATGGTGGGCACTGCCCGGTCCGGCGCCAGTTCCAGTTCGCGCCACTCCGGGATCTCCGGGAGGAGCACGGCAGCCCCGGTGCTGGTCAGCGCCCGGCAGAAGCGGAGGAGACTGGGGTGGGCCCGCCCCGGCCGGGTGATCCCGTGGAGCACCACCCACCCCGGCAGCCCTCCCCGGGCCCCCGGGGGGCGGAAGAGGGTGGCGGGCACCCGGTCGAAGCCCCGATCCAGGGAGAGTTCCTCCTCGTGGAACTCCCCGCGGCCGGAGGACCAGCTCCGGAGGTAGCGGAGCGCCTGGATGGTGGACGAAACCATGCACAAGGATACCGCTCTTCCCGTGGGCGGGACCATCCCTGGATGGGACGGGAGCAGACGCCGGACCCCGGAAATGGAGGTGTCCGGTCCCTCTCTCCCCTGCCGATGGCGTGCCCGGCCCTTCCGGGGGGGGACGCATCCGGGTAATCTTCGGCCTGATCCGGACCCCTGAGCCCCTCGCAGCCGTGTCCATGACTCCCACCCGCCCCCCCATCCTCGCCGCAGTCCTGGCCGGTCTGGCCGTGCTGGGCCTCTACGTGGTGACCCTGGCCCCCACCACGGCCTTCTGGGACGCCAGCGAGTACATCGCCACCGCCCACATCCTGGGAATCCCGCATCCGCCGGGGAATCCCCTCTTCGTGGTGCTGGCCAAGGTCTGGACGCTGCTGCTGGCCCCCACGGGTCTATCCGTGGCCATACGGGTGAACCTCTTCGCCGCCGCCACCACGGCGGTGGCCTGCGGCTTCTTCTTCCTGGTGGCGCACAGGATCCTGGTGGATGTGGTGGAGGACCGTCGGGTGGCGCTGATCGGTGCCGCCATCTCCGTCCTCCTGGGAGCCACCGCCTTCACGGTCTGGAACCAGTCCAACGTCAACGAGAAGGTCTACACCGTCTCGGTGATGGTGATGGCCATCGTCTCGTGGCTGGCCATCCTCTGGAGGGACCAGAAGGACGACCCCCGGAGCGTCAAGTGGCTCCTCCTGGCGGTCTACATCATGGTGCTGGGCTCCACCAACCACCTGATGTCGCTCCTTCCGGCGCCCGCCCTCGGGCTCTTCGTGCTCATGGTGGGCCCGGGGATCCTCCTCCGGGGGGACGTCTGGGCGAAGCTGATTCCGGTGGTGCTCCTGGGGCTCTCCTTCAACTTCTTCCTCCCCATCCGGGCCGATCAGCGGCCGGCCATCAACGAGGGGGACCCCCAGTGCGAGTCCCTCTCCGGAGCGGCGGTGGCGGTCTTCTCCAAGGGGCGAGCCGGGGGGTGTGAGGCGCTGGCTTCGGTGCTCCTCCGGGAGCAGTACGCCAAGCCGCCGGTGACGGAGCGGATGGCTCCCTTCGGTCACCAGCTCCTGAACTACTTCCAGTATTTCGACTGGCAGTGGTCCCGGGGTCTGGATCCCTCGGAGGTGCCAGGAAATGCCCGGATCCCCATCAGCCTCATCTTCCTGGGGCTGGGCTTCCTGGGGCTTGTGGCCAGTGCCCGGGCCCACCGGGACCTGTTCGTCTACATGGCCACCACCGCCACCATCCTCACCCTGGGGCTGGTCTTCTACCTGAATTTCCGGTACGGCTACTCACTGGCCCCGGAGATCACGGATCGGCTGGCCCACGAGGTCCGGGAACGGGACTACTTCTTCATTGCCAGCTTCATCGTATGGGGGGTGCTCTCCGGGCTCGGGCTGACCCTGCTCTGGTGGGAGCTGTCCCGGCGGGTGGGAAGCACCAGGGGGCTGCTGTTCACATCCCCCATCCTCCTGATTGCCTTCCTCCCCCTGGTCCTCAACTGGAGCTGGGCCAGCCGTTCCGGGGACTACGCCGCCCGGAGCTGGGCGTACAACCTCCTCATGAGCGTGGAGCCCTACGGGATCATCTTCACCAACGGGGACAACGACACCTTCCCCCTCTGGTACATGCAGGAGGTGGAGGGGATACGGAAGGACGTCACGGTGGTGGTGGTCCAGTATCTCTACACCACCTGGTATCCCAAGCAGCTCCAGGAGCTGACGGTGCCCGGGGCGCAGCGACCGTTCCTCTCCGGGCAGGACGCGGAGGGCCTGTACGAGGCTCCTCCCTCATCTCCCACGAGGCCCATCATCACCCTCACCCCGGAGCAGATGGACGGGGTGGGCACCACCCGTTTGAGCCAGGATTTCACCATTCCCATGGGCTCCCTTGCGGTCCAGTATCCGGCGGGAACGGTGCTGAACCGGGGGCAGCTCCTGGCGCTCTCCATCATCCGTGACTCGGTGGAGGAGCGACCGATCCACTTCTCCAGTGTGGCCGGACTCCTCCAGGAGCTGGGGCTGGAGCCGTGGAGCGTCCGGCTGGGCATGGGGATGAAGCTGGTCCAGGAGGATCCTGCCCTCATCCCCGAGCGCTTCACCCGCATCTCGGCGGAGTTGGGGGGGGACTGGGTGGACTGGGAGCGGACCCGCTTCCTTGCGGAGAACGTCTTCCTCTACGATGGACTCCGGGATCGGGAGATCTGGACGGACCGGGCGAGCCTCAACATCCCCTGGCACTACTACTTCCTGTATCTCACCCTGGCGGATGTGGCCGACCGCAGGCAGTTGAGCGACGACGTCGTGCGGGACTACGCCGAGGAGGCCGATCGCTACATGGCCGTGGCCCGGGGAGGGATCCGGGGGACGCCCGGGAGTTGACCTTCCCCCCGGAACTCCAGAGCCCTCCCGGGGTCCCGTAGCCCCTCGCCGGCCCCCACGGGGGTCACTGGACGGAGTTGGAGGCAGGAGGGGGCATGTCGTACACCAGGGGAAAACGGGTGGTCATCGTGGGCGCCGGCTTCGGCGGTCTCTGGGCCGCCCGGGCGCTGGCGGGGAGCGGGGCCGAGGTGCTGGTCCTGGACCGCAACAACTTCCACACCTTCCTCCCCCTCCTGTACCAGGTGGCCGCGGCAGAACTCAGCCCCACCGACATCTGCTATCCCGTCCGCTCCATCTTCCGGAAGGAGAAGGGGATCCAGTTCCGCCTGGGGACGGTGGGAGATCTGGATCCCGTGGAGCGGCTGGTGATGACCAACGAGGAGCGGATCCCCTACGACTACCTGATCCTGGCCATGGGGAGCGCTCCCCACTTCTTCGGAATCCCCGGGGCGGAGGAGCATGCCTTCGCCATGAAGAGCATCGACCAGGCCGTCCCCCTCCGGCACCACATCCTCACCCGCTTCGAGGCTGCCGTCTATGAGCGGGATCCCGCTCGTAGACGGCAGCTCCTGACCTTCACCATCGTGGGAGGCGGACCCACCGGGGTGGAGTTCGCCGGGGCGCTGGCGGAGCTGGTGTATGGGCCGCTGCAGGAAGACTATCCGATGCTGGACCTGGCGGATGTCCGGATCATCCTGCTGGAGGCTCAGGACCGTCTACTCAGCGGGATGCCCCTCCCCCTTGGACGGTACGTCCGGAGCCGGTTGGAGCGGCGGGCGGTGCGGGTCCGGTTCGGAGCCCAGGTCACCCGGATCACCGAAGGGGAGGTCTTCCTTTCCGACGGCTCGGTGATCCGGACGGAGACCGTGGTCTGGACCGCCGGAGTGAAGGGGGAGACCGGTCCGGAGCGGTGGGGGCTCCCCATGGAGCGGGGGGGGAGGGTGGCCGTGGAGAGCACGTTGAACGTCCCGGGCTTCCCCGAGGTCTACGTGGTGGGGGATCTGGCCTACCTCGAGGAGAAGGGAGAGCCCCTTCCGGGGGTGGCTCCGGTGGCCATGCAGCAGGGGGAGCTGGCGGCGAAGAACATCCTCCGGCACATGAAGGGGGAGGCTGGGAAAGCCTTCCGCTTCAAGGATCCGGGGATGCTGGCGGTGGTGGGGCGGGGGCATGCCGTGGCCCACATCGGGGGGCGCTCCTTCACGGGGATCCTGGCCTGGTGGGTCTGGCTGGTGGTCCACGTGGCGAAGCTGGTGGGCTTCCGCAACCGGATCCTGGTCATGGTGAACTGGGCCTGGAACTACCTCTCCTTCGAGCGGGCGGTCCGGCTGATCCTCCCCTATCAGCCGCCCCGGTCTTCAGGGGAGGTGTCGCCGGAGGCCCCGGGATCGGTGGTCAGGGCCCCTGGACCCGACGGCAGCGTCCCGGATCCGGACCCCTCGGTGTCGCTGGCCCCCTCCTCCCCGCTCCCGGAGGCCCCCGTGGACGGGTCGGCCTCTGCGTCCAGCACCTCCCGGAGGACCTGAGCCAGGATCGGGAGATCGAAGGGCTTGGGGAGAAGACGGGGGGGAGCTGAACCGGAGCCCCGTTGGAAGAAATCCACCTCTCGCTCCGTGTACCCCGACACAAAGAGGATCCGGGGCTCCCGACGATCTCCCAGCTCCCCCTCTTCCCGCATCTGCCGGAACCGGCGGATCATCCCCGGGCCGGTGAGCCCGGGCATCACCACATCCGAGAGGATGAGGTCGATCCCCTCCTCCCGGACGAGGATGTCCAGCCCGTCCTCCCCGTCCCCGGCGGAGAGCACCCGATAGCCCAGCCGTGCCAGAAGCCGCTCGGTGGGTCGGCGCACCTGCGGGTCGTCCTCCACAAGCAGGATGGTCTCTCCCGGTCGCGCCCGGGGTGGGGGAGAGGGGGAGTCGGAGGAGGGGATTCCCACAACCCCGGCCACTCCCCCGGAAGCCGCCTCCCCCCGGGTGGGCCGGTGGCGGGGAATGTGGAAGCGGAACCGGGTTCCCTCCCCGGGCGCGGAGTCCAGCTCCACCCGACCGTCCATCTGCTCCACGATCCCGTGGACGATGGAAAGCCCCAGCCCGGTCCCCCGGCCCGGCTCCTTCGTGGTGAAGAAGGGCTCGAAGGCACGGAGCCGCACCTCCTCCGTCATCCCCTCACCGGTGTCCTCCACCTCAAGGGTGACCTGTCCCGGACGACCGTCCCCCTCCTCTCCCGGCCTCACCCGGAGGGTGATGCTCCCTCCCTCCGGCATGGCGTCCTGGGCATTCAGGACCAGATTGAGGATCACCATCTCCAGGTTGCCGGAGTCCCCCCGGATGACCGCAGGGCCCTCCATCTCCAGCTCCAGGCGGATGTCCTCCCGGATGACCCGCCGGAGCAGTTGGGAGGTCTCCTGCACCAGCACCGCAAGGTCGAACTCCTTGATGGACTGGACCTGGTGGCGGCTGAGGATCAGGAGCTGGCGAGTCAGGGCGCCGGCCCGCTCGGTGGCCCCATCGATCTCCTCCACCTCCTGCACCGAGGGGTCGTCTGCCGGGAAGGCATCCCGGAGGAGTGCCGTGTTGCTGCGGATGGCCGTGAGGAGGTTGTTGAAGTCGTGGGCGATTCCCCCCGCCAGACGTCCCACCGCCTCCATCTTCTGCGCCTGACGAAGCTCCTCTTCCCGGGTCCGGAGGGTTTCCTGCGCCCGATGCTTCTCCGTGATGTCCAGGTGGGTCACCACGGCGCCCCTGCGCACGTCTCCCGTCCGGAGCCCATCGCCCCGTCGGAGGGGAGTCACCCTGAGGCGGAACCAACGGGAATCGCTTCCCCCCATGGGGTATTCCAGTTCGAAGAGCTCCGCGTCGCCGCAGAGGACGGAGCGGATCCCTGCCGATGCCCGTCCAGCCAGCTCGGCCGCCGGGCCCGGGGTCCGGTCGCAGGCGTCCAGGTAGTTGACCCCCACACCCAACCCCTCCTCCGGCCCCTTCCCGCCGAAGGCCAGGCTCCCTGGGAAGGTCCGCCATGCCTGGTTCGCGGACATGATGGTGCCCACCGGGTCCAGGATGGCCAGGTTGGCCCCCAGGGAGTCGATGGTGGCCACGTTCAGGGCCCGGGACGACTCCAGCTCCTCCTTGGTCCTCCGCTGCACCGTCACATCCTCCACCGCCCCCTCCCCCAGGAGCACCTGCCCGGTGCGATCCTCGTGGAGGCGGCCGGTCCACCGCAGCCAGAGGAGGATGCCGTCCGGCCGGACCCAGGGAAGCTCCACCCCCCCGGTCCGCTCTTCCTGTGCCCCGAAGAGACGGGAGAGGGGAGGGAGCCGGATGCCGTCGAAGAGGGGACCCGCCTCCTGGAGGGCAGTGGGGGAGGAGAAGCCCAGGAGACTGGCCATCGCGGGATTGGCCGTGACGATCTCCCCTCGGCCGTTCGCCCGGAAGAGCCCCAGGGGAAGGCGGTCGAAGACGGCCCGCTCGGCCTCCAGGGTCCGCTCCCGGAGCCGGAGATGGAGACGGAGGCGTCCCCGGAGCTCCTCTCCGGGGATGGGGAGGCGGATCACATCGTCGAACCCCGCCCGGAGCCACCGCTCGGCGGATCCCACCCGGGGGACCACCACCAGCGCCGGCAGGAAGGCCGGGGCGGTCTGTGACTTCACACGGGCCACGGTGGAGGCCAGCCCCGCTGCCGAGGGCTCCTCGATGAGGAGGATGTCCACGGCCTCCCAGGGGCCGCTCCCGGGGGCGGCCTCCGACAGGTCGTGGGCAAGGAAGCCCAGTTCGTCCAGCGCCTCCGCAAGGAGCATCCGATCCATGCGATTGCGCACGAGGATCCCCGCGGCCCGGACAAGCCCCGGAAGCGGGATGGCCTCCTCACTGATCATCAACCCTCCGAACACTCCCCGAGCAGCGTGTCGAGCCTCGCCGTGAGATCCCCCACGGCGAAGGGCTTCTGGAGAAGGGTGATCCCCAATGCCATGGCTGGTGGAACCACCTCCTTCTCCACTACTGTCGGCAGATCATAGCCGGAGATGAAGAGGATCGGGAGCCCGGGTCTCAGCTCCTGGGCTCGATCAGCCAGATCCCACCCCCCCATCCCGGGAAGGACGAGGTCGCAGATCGCCCCGTGCAGGGGGCCTTCGTGGGTGTCGATGAGTTCCAGCGCTTCCGGGGCCGACCCTGCCACCAGGACTTCGTATCCCCGCCGCACCAGGATCTTCTTCAGGACCCTCAGGAGGGCGGAGTCGTCATCCACCACGAGGAGGGTGGATCGCCTCTGCTGTGGCGTCGCACCGACCATTCCTTCATTTCCGGTTGGGGGGGACCGGTTCAGCATCGGAGACTCCATGGGGCGGGACCAGGGTCTGGTGGGTGGGTCGAAGTCGCTGGTGGGGGTGGACGAACGTTGGATTTCCGATGCCGGGCGAATGGCGTCGGGGCATCGGGACCGGAGCAACATGTGTGTCCGTCTGCCCCGATGCCAGTGCAGGGGGGTGGAGCCCGCGGGACCGGGCACCCACGGCGGGGAGGTGGCGGTGCCAGGATCGGGCGGATCCTGGCACCGCCACCTCCTTAGAACGCCATGATGTCCCGGATCCCCTTGAGGACGTGGGGCGTCTGGGGGAGGATCACCTCTTCAAGCTCCGGGGAGTAGGCCACCCACACGTCCTTCGAGGCGATCCGCCGGACCGGGGCATCCAGCCAGGGGAAGCATTCGTCCGCGATCCGGGCGGCGATCTCCGCACCGATTCCGAAGGACAGGGCATCCTCGTGGACGATGAGGGCCCGGTTCGTCCGCTTCACGGACGCGGAGATGGTCTCCATGTCCAGCGGACTCAGGGTGCGAAGATCGATGACCTCCACCTCGATCCCATGCTCCGCTGCCTGACGGGCGGCATCCATAGACCGCTTCACCAGGGCACCGCACGTGACCAGGGTGAGGTCGGACCCCGACCGCACCACATTCGCCTTTCCGAACGGGATCATGAAGTCCGGTCCCGGATCGACCCCCTTGTTGTAGACCTGCCGATACAGGTGCTTGTGCTCCAGGAAGAGCACGGGGTCGTCGCACCGGATGGCGGTGCGCAGCAGCCCGTTGGCATCCTGCGCGGTGGAGGGAAGAACCACCCGCAGCCCCGGGGTGTGGGTGAAGAGGGTCGCCCCCGTCTGCGAGTGGTAGATGGCCCCGCCCTTCAGGTACCCCCCGTAGGTGGTCCGGATCACCACGGGGGCCGAGAAGGTGTTGTTGGAACGGTAGCGCATGGTGGCCAGTTCATTCCGGATCTGGTGGAAGGCGGGCCAGATGTAGTCGAAGAACTGGATCTCCACCACCGGCTTCAGTCCCCGGATGGCCATGCCGATGGCACGTCCCACGATATTGGCCTCCGCCAGGGGCGAGTTGAACACCCGGTCGCCGCCGAAGCGGGTCTGCAGCCCGTGGGTGACCTTGAACACCCCCCCCTTCCCCTTCACCTCCTCCAGGGCCTCCTCCCGGGAGGCGTCCGCCACATCCTCACCGAAGACCACAATGGAGGGATCCCTCTCCATCTCGGTGCGCAGCGCCACATTCAGGAGGTCCGCCATGGTGAGTTCCCGGCGTTCCTCAGGGTACTGCGGGTTGTCCTCGGTGTCGAAATCGGAGCCGGTGACGTTCACCTTCTCGGAGAAGAGGTAGCGCATGGCGGTGTCTGTGGCCGGCTGCGGTGAGGCCAGGGCCTGGTCGGCCGCCTCCACCACACTGCGGACCACCTCCGCCTCCAGGGCATCCAGTTCCTCTGCGGTGGCCAGCCCCTCCTCCAGGAGGAGGTTCCGCGTCACCCGGAGAGGGTCCCGGCGATCCTGCTCCTCCCGCTCCTCCTCGGTGCGATACAGCCGTTCGTCGTCGGACATGGAGTGGGAGTAGGGGCGAACCACGTGGGCGTGGATCAGCGCCGGTCCCTTCCGCTCCCGGGCCCACCGCACCGCCTCGCCGGTGGCCCGGTACGAGTCCAGGACGTCACACCCGTCGCATTCGATGCGGAAGAGGTCGGGGAAGCCCGAGAGGAGCCGGGAGATGCTCCCGCCGGCGGTCTGGACCTCCACGGGAACGGAGATGGCGTAGCCGTTGTCCTCCACCAGGAAGACCACCGGGAGCTTGAGGTTGCACGCCGTGTTCAGCGCCTCCCAGAACTCTCCCTCGGAGGTGGTGCCGTCCCCGGTGGTGCAGAGGACCACCTCGTCCTCCTTCCACCCGGTCACCTGCTCCCGGAGCTCCTGGGACCGTGAGCCCCGGTACCAGGCTTCGGCAGTGCCGACCGCCTGGAGGAACTGGGTGCCCGTGGGGGAGGAGGTGGAGACGATGTTGTAGCGCACATCGCCGAAGTGCGCCGGCATCTGGCGGCCGCCCGAGGAGGGGTCGTCGGCAGCGGCCACGGCCTGGAGGAGATGATCCAGGGGGGTCTGACCCAGGGCCAGCGTCAGGGCCCGGTCCCGGTAGTAGACGTAGAACCAGTCGTGGGCGGAGCGGAGGTGGGCCGACAGGGCCACCTGAACGGCCTCATGACCGGCTCCGGAGATCTGGAAGAAGATCTTGTTCTGGCGCTTGAGGAGGATCTCCCGGTCGTCGATGCGACGGGCCGTCACCATGGTGCGGTACAGATCCAGGAGCCGCTCTGCAGAGAGGCCGTGGAGGTCGCGTCCGGCCCCGGCTCCGGAAGTGGGGGTGTCTCGGTCCACGTCGCTGCCTCCTGCCGCCGTTTCCGCGCCAGCCTTCGATACAGGATGGTCCATTCGTCACTCCTTCGAACCTCCGGTCCCGGGTGCTCGATGGAGAGCATCGGGGCCGGAGGAAATGATCCGGTCTCCGCCCCCGGGGGGGCGGGATCTCAGCCCACAAAGGTAGCCATGGGAGGGGCGGCGGTCCAAGGCGGAATCCTGGCCGGGGCGGAATGGTCCTATCGCTGGGACCCTTCGACGCTGACGGCACCCCTTCCGGCCCGGAGCAGGGCGGTCACCGGGTGGGGGCAGTACTCCAGTCCCTCCAGCCCGCATCCGTAGAGCGAAGTGTAGATGGACCAGTTCAGGGTGATGGCCTTCACGTAGCCACGGGTCTCGGCGAAGGGGATCCTCTCCACCCAGAGTTCCGGATCGGAATACCCTGGGAGCCCCCGCCAACGGACCACCCTGGACGCCCCTGCGTTGTAGGCCGCCAGGGCGTCCGCCTCCCGGCCGTCGAACCGCCGGAGCTGCTGGGCGATGTACCGGGTCCCCATGGCAATGTTGGTCCCGGGCTCCTCCAGCTGGCCCGTCTGGAATCCACGGAGCCCCATCTCCCGTGCCAGTCCCCGTCCCGTGGCCGGCATGATCTGCATGAGCCCCGTGGCCCCGGCGTGGCTCCGGATGCTGGGCTGGAACAGGCTCTCCTGCCGGATGAGTCCCGCCACGAAGAAGGGGTCCAGTCCGGCCTCCACCGAGGCCGCCCGGATCTGGTCCTCGAAGGGGAAGGGGAAGGCGGTGCGGAGCAGGCGGGCGTCCCAGTTGCCCCCCGGATCCCCCGCTACCATCCGGACGAAGCGGGCGGCATGGAGGGGGATGCCTCCGGTGACCATGGCCTCACCCAGGGCGTGGAGTCCTCCCTCCCGGGTCTCGAAGTACCGGGAGAGACGGTCCACCTCATGGAGGTAGGAGCCCCGGGTCGGGACCCCTGTGTGGACCCGGAGACGGAGGACGGCGTTGGCCAGTTCCTCCTGGGATACATCGGTTCCCTCCGGCCCGGCGGGAAAACCCCCCGGGAGGAAGGGCACCCCGATCAGGCGGGCGACCCGGGCACCATGGTAGGAGATGGGATCCGCCGCCCTGGCAGCCCTCAGCAGGTGGGCCCGGCGTTCCATGTCCCCGGCCCGACCGACGGAGATCCCCGCCCAGAAGAGCGCCTGCTGTCGGGGGCCGGTGCGGGGGTGTCCCTGGGCGAAGGCCTGGAGGAAGGAGGCGGCGTCGTCGAACCGTCCGCTCTCGTAGAGCTGCAGCCCCAGCGCCAGGGCAGGTTCGTCCCACTCTGCCGGGCGGTGATTCGAGGCAGCCAGGAGCTGGAAGAGCTCCAGCGCCCGGGAGGCGTTCCGCTCCGCCTGATGGAGGCCCCGGGCCAGAAGGAGCCGGGCCGCCCCCGGGTGGTCCGGATCTGCCGCGGTCACGGCCCGCAGGGTGCTCATCGCCTCCGTATCGCGACCCGCGGCGAAGAGGGCAGTGGCCCGCACCGCCTCCCAGGAGGGGGGCCTGGCCGCCCCTCGATCCAGGGTGCGGAGTGCGCCGGTTCCGTCCCCGGACTCCGCCTGGGCACGGGCAAGTTCCAGGATCCGGTCCGGTCCCGGCTCCACAGCCAGGAGGGCCCTCCGGAGGGGGAGGGAGGCGGACCAGCGGTCGTGCCGCTCCAGCTCAAGAGCCACCCGCTCCATCAGTTCCGGACTTCCGTCCACCTCAAGTCCCGGAGCCAGTGCCCGGGCCGCCGACAGGGCGCCACGGCTTCCCGGGGCCAGGGACAGGAGCTGGATCCGCAGGGATCGGGCGCGACCCGCCTGGCCAGGTTGGATCCGGGTTGCCAGCCGCCCCAGCACGTCGGCCTCCTCCTCCCGCTCCGGGGCCAGCCGGGCCAACTCTTCCACGGCGTCCACGAGGGGAAGGGGGACGGGGCCGGTCATGACCTCCAGCGCCTGCATCAGCGAGGCGCCCCCCCAGCGCTCCAGGATTCCACTTCCAGTCGGAAGCCGCGACAGCGCCTGCTGGACCCCCGCCGCATCGCCGGACTTTGCCAGGATCTCCGCCTCGAAGAGGGGAACCCAGTCCGCCACGGCGGGGATGGTCCGCTCCAGGGTGGCGAGCCCCTCCATCGCCGTGGCCCGATCCCGGGTCTCGTAGGCCGCCTTGAGGGCCTCCAGTGCCGCCTCGATCTCCGACCCGTCCGGCACCGGGGAGCGGAGCAACTCCGTCAAGGGGTCGGCAAGTTCTGTCCGCTCGGACGCTTCTGCCGGTGTGGCGAGCATCCCCACCCCCGGGGCGTCGCACCCCAGGAGAATAGAGAGGGAGAGGGCAAGAACGACGGGATACCTGGGCCGGAGGGCATCTGGACGAGAGTGTTGCATGTGCGTCGAAGCTCCGGAGTTGGGGTCGTCCAGGGTGCGGCGGCCCGGCGTGTCCTCGGTCACAGTAAGGGGGATTGCAGGTTGGGTGCCAGGGGCAGAGGGCCGGAAGGTCGGCCCATCGTCACACCCGGGCGGGGCCCCCTCGACGCACCGTCCAGACCCCGGCCAGCACCAGCACCCCCAGCATGCTTCCCGCCCCCACCGCCAGCCGCGGTTGGGTGCCAACGATGATGACCAGCAGGACCGCGTACAGGACCAGGGTCAGCGCCGGCAGCCAGGGGTAGCCGGGGACCCGGAAGGGGCGCTCCAGGTCGGGGTGGGTCTGACGGAGGCGGAAGACCGAGGCCAGCACCATGGTGTCCACCGTCAGCGCCGTGAGCATCATGAACTGGATCAGGAACTCGAAGGTCCCGGACAGCGCCAGGAGAAGGATCATGGTGGTGGAGAAGGCCAGCCCCCACACCGGGGTCCCCCGTGGGCTGATCCGCTGGAACCCCCGAGGGGCCAATCCGTCCCGGGCCAGCCCCAGCGCCACCCGGGGGAGCCCCATGAAGTTCACATTCAGGGAGCTGATGAGGATGACGATGCTGGCCACCAGCACCACCGTTCCTGCCGCATCCCCGAACACGGCGGCGGTGGCGTCCCGGGCCACCAGTTCACTCCCCGCCATCTCCTCCGGGGTCAGCGCCGCCAGGAAGGCCACGTTCATCAGGAGGTAGAGGACCGCCACCGCCGCCGCCCCCCCAAGGAGGATCCTCGGAAGGGACCGGCCGGGATCCCGGGTCTCCTCCGCCAGCTTCGCTGCGTCCTCCCACCCGTAATAGGCGAAGGACACCGCCTGGTAGGCCAGTGCGAAGGCCAGGAGCATTCCCCCGGTGCCGGTGAGGGCCGTCCGGGTGAACTCCGGATCGTTGGCGAAGCCGCTCCAGTCTCCTGCGGCCAGCCCCGCCCCGGCGATTCCCAGGATCACCACCACCTTCAGGAGGGTGGTGACGTTCTGGAAGGCGGTCCCCACCTTCAGCCCCCCCAGGTGGAGGACGGCGTACGAGAGGATGACGGCGGCGGCCAGGAAGCGGATGGAGCCCCGGCCGGTGAGCAGCACCAGGTACTCGGCGATGACGACGGCCTTGGCCGCTCCGCTGAAACCCCGGGTGACGAAGAGTTCGGACCACCCGGCCACGAAGCCGGCCAGGGGCCCCCACGCCTCCCGGGCGTAGACGTACTTCCCACCGGCCCGGGGGAGCGCGGCGGCCATCTCGGCCATCACCACCGTGCTGAGTCCCGCCATGGCCCCCCCCAGCAGCCAGACCGCCAGGATGATCCAGGGGTTGCCCAGGTAGCCGGCGATGAGCCCGGGGGTCCTGAGGATCCCCACCCCGATGACGATCCCCACGGTGATGGCCAGCCCGTCCCGCACCCGGAGTTGCCGGGCCAGGGGATGACCACCCGGGAGGGCGGCGGGGAGGGGGGGAGCGGACCCCGCGGGGGGCACCCCGGCACCCCCGGTCAGGCGTCCGCCATGTCCAGCGCCTGCAGTTCGTCCTCGGCGAAGACCCGGATGTCGGACTCTCCGTCCAGGGTCACGCCGTAGTAGCCAGGCCGGTAGTCGTCCACATGGACCACCAGCCCCGTACGCCCCAGGACCGAGGCGTCG
The DNA here is from genome assembly GCA_964420725.1 of uncultured Gemmatimonadaceae bacterium. Classification (GTDB taxonomy): domain Bacteria; phylum Gemmatimonadota; class Gemmatimonadetes; order Longimicrobiales; family Gaopeijiaceae; genus CAYQVI01. The sequence continues at coordinate 27,059 of CAYQVI010000020.1, forward strand.
ATGGGATGTCGTCCCCGGCGGAGCCGGACCCGGGTGCCGGGGGGATGGATGAAGATTGGAACCGTCATGATGCTGGATCCGTAGGGTGGTGGATGACGGGGGGGGGCGGCGTGGGGCCAGGATACCCCTGCGCCCGGATTCAGGCGATTCCCGCCAGGTCGGGGATCTGCACTCCCCGGGCGATCTGACGGATGATGAAACGGGCCAGGGTCCCGGGTTCCCGCTGGGGATCGCGCCCCACGATGCGGATCAGGGAGACCCTGCGGCCGTCGGCGCACACAAGACTCACGAAGGCGGCGGGCTGACCGGGCTCCTCCAGCTCCAGAGGATCTCCATCTGGATCCTGGGGGGGGAGTCCCACCACGGCCACCCGGACATCCCCCCCCTCCAGGGAGTCCAGCACCTCGTCGAGTTCCAGGTCGGGTACCAGATGGGTGCAGAGGAACGAGGGGATGCCCCGGACCAGGAGGGCCAGGGCGATGCCGGTGTGGCCCGGGGGTACACCGGCCTGGTCGCCTGGGACCAGGGTGTGGAGGAGCGGGTACTGGGGTGTGACGAACGCATGGATGGGTGTCATGGCCATCAGTCTGCCGCCACCCCCGCCTGCAACGCAAGCGTTGTCCCGGTGGAGTTGGCACCGGTAGATTGCCGGCATCGAGCAAGGGCGTTCCTCCCCTGCCGGCGCCGGATCGACCCGGTCCATGGACTTCCGGGGGTGGGTGTCTTCCAGGTGGAGAGGAGGTTCGGCAGCCATGGGTTCCAACCTGTACCTGCACTTCGCGAGTGCGGCCCTCCGCCGCCCCCGCCTCATCGTTCCGATGCTGGGGGCTGCCTGGGCGTTCCGGCGGCTGGACTGGTTCCGGCGCCCCCCCTTCCTCCCGCTCCCCTCGGTCCGGTACATGCGCTGGCGGATGGAGACCGCCTACGGGGATGCGGCGGAGCTCCCTCCCCTGAAGGACCTGGAGCGCTTCCTGGTCTGGGGTTCCCGGATGCGGCGCAGAGCCCGGGAAGACGCCCATGGGTAGGCTGTTCCTCCTCCTCCTGGTGGCGCTGGGTGCCGGGTTCTACTTCCCCGAGTCCCGGGCCATCCTGGTGGAGAGGCTCCAGCCGGCGCTGAACCCCGGATACCGTTGGGCCAGTGGTGGCGAGATGAAGCAGATCGTCCGGGATCTGCAGGAGTGGGAGCGGGTGGGGCGCGGCCTTCCCGTGGGTCGGGGGGAGTTCGAGCCCTGGCTGAGGAACCGTTACCAGATGCTGGAGTCCACCATGGACTCCTGGGGGACCACCTACCGTCTCGAGGTACGGGGACGGGAGGTCCGGGTGATCTCTGCCGGTCCCGACAGGACGTTCGGGACCCCCGACGACCTGGTGGAGACGGGGGAGTTGCCTCCCGAGCGTCGCCGCCGCTGAGACGGTCATCGATGTACGCCCCACGGGGGACCGGGTGGAGTTGACGCCTCAGCTTCTGGCCTGGGTGGAGGCCTGGGGCCCCTGGCTTGTGGCCCTTCTGGCCTTCCTGGAGACTGCCTTCATCACCGGGCTCCTGATTCCGTGCGGCCCGGTGCTCATCGCCGCAGTGGCCCTGGCCAGCGAGGGGCTCCTGGAGTTGGAGTGGATCGTGTTGGCCGCCGTGTCGGGAGCGCTGGCGGGGGACTCGGTGGGCTACTGGGTGGGAGCACGGGGTGGAGGACACGCCGCCCGCACCTCCGGCCGCCTGGGTCGGATTGCCCGCAGGGCCGAACCCCGGGCTCGGCGTCTTTTCGGCCGACATCCCTTCTTTGCCGTCACCGTGGCCCGATTGGTCTCCTTCGTACGCACCCTCATGCCCCCGGCCGCCGGGCTGGGGGATCTGGGGTACTCCCGCTTCCTCTTCTGGGACGCTCTGGGGGTGTTGCTCTGGGCTGCCCTCTATGTGGGGATCGGCCTGGCGGCGGAGGGGGGGCTGTCGTTCCTGGACCGGGTCCTGGGCACGGGGGGAGCCATCGCCGCGGTGGTCCTGGTGGCGCTGACGCTGTGGACCCTCCGCCGGAGGCCGGGGCGGGGACCCGGTGCCGAGGAAGGGATGGAGGAGGGAATGGGGGTGTCTGAGAGGCCCGGCCACCTGCTGGAGCCGGATCGGCGATGACCTCCCGGCCGTGGCGTGTGGGGCTCACCGGGAATGTGGCCTCCGGAAAGAGCACCGT
>CAYQVI010000021.1:0-27900 GCA_964420725.1 uncultured Gemmatimonadaceae bacterium
GGGTTATGAGCCCGACGAGCTACCTGGCTGCTCCACCCCGCAACAGGGCCCCAAGAATAACCGCCGCCGCCAAGAACTGTCAACACCCGGAGGGGGGATCCCGCTGGTGGTCCGGGCACCCCCTCCGGAACCGGCGCACCCGCTTCCGGGATCATCCCGGGCTGCGCCCCGGAGAGGCAACCCCCACCCCACCCCCCCACGTCCCACCGGCTGTTCCCGCCTGATCCTCCCTGCCGACGACGCCCGTGTCCGGGTCGATGGGTTATCCTGAAGGAATACGCCACGGTGGTCGTAGGTCCTGCCGGACGGAGGGCCGGTCCGGAGGAGTCCAGGGGGGGACCCGGAGGATCGGTCAACGGGAGGCCAGGGTGTGGGAGGATCCGGGGCCAGGGGGTCCCGATCCGGGCGGGGATGAAGCGGGGGCGACCCGGGGGAGTGTCAGGACATGATCGGTGTTGCGGAGGAGCGGGGTGTGTGGGGAGAAGGAGCCCGGACAGGGGAGGCCCTGGGGGCACGTCGTGGTCCCCGGTGTCTCCTGGTGGGTCTGGGGCGGCAGGGACCGGCACTGAAGAGGGCGCTGGGGGAGGAGGGGTTCAGGCCCCGGCTCCTGGAGCACCTCCCGGATGTCCTGGAGGAGTTGGGCGGAGGGGAGGTGGATCTGGTGGTGGTGTCAGGGGAGTGCGGCCAGATGCAGCCACTCCCGCTGCTGGAGCTGATCCTGGACCATGGCGGGGGGTGCACCGTCCTTCTGCTGATGGATCGGCACTGCCCCACCACGGCCCTCCGCGCCCTGGCCGGGGGAGCCTCCGACGTGGTGGCGCCTCCCCACTCCGCAGCATCCATCGCCCTGCGGTACCATGTGGCGGGACTCCGGAGGGGGGAGCTTCCCCGGAACGCTCGTCCGGAGCGACCCCGCCTGTGCGGTCGGGAGCTGGACCTGAAGGGGCGCAGGCTGATGCACGAGGACGGCCCGGTGTCCCTGAGCGGGCGGGAGTTCGAGCTGCTGACCCGCCTCCTGGATGCCCGGGGGGAGGTGGTGGATCGGCACACCCTCCTGGTGGATATCTGGGGAGAGGCGGAGGGGACCACGGCGGTTCTGGATGCCACGGTGCACCGACTGCGACGCAAGCTGGAGAGGGACCCCACGGAGCCCCGGGTCCTCACCACCGTTCGCGGGGTGGGCTACCGTCTGGAGGGGGTGAGCGCCTCACCCCACCCGGATCCGGACCGTCGCGTTCCCCCCTGCCCTTGAGGCCCTCGGGGGCGCCGGTTATGTTCACCGTCCCTCGGGACGTGGCGCAGCCCGGTAGCGCACCTGAATGGGGTTCAGGGGGTCGCCGGTTCGAATCCGGCCGTCCCGACTGAGGGAAGAGGAAGAGAAGAGGGCCCGGTGGCGGAGTCTCGCTGCCGGGTCCTTCTCGTTCCCTCCTCCGGTTCCCCTCCGTCCTGTCCCGCTCCCCCCGGCGAGCCCTATACTTCAACACGCTTCAGTTCCCGGCCGGATGCCGTGGGGCGAGGCTGGTCCAGACACCGTGCCCATGTCGGCACCGCCCCGGAGGAAGAGATGTCCCTCGCACGTTGGTTCACAGGGATCTTCATGGTCCTGATCGCTCTCGCGGCCCCTGCATCTCCCCTCTCCGCCCAGCCCGTACGTCAGCCGGCGGGTCCCCAGTTCCCCACCGACAACCCCACCATCCAGGCCCTCTGGGAGGAGGGGATGGAGCGCTCCCAGGTCTACCCGCTGGGGCAGACCCTCCTGGACTCGCTGGGGCCGCGCCTGACCGGGACCCCGGGGTACGAGCGTGCGGCAGACTGGCTCATCCACATGTACGACCAGTGGGGGGTGGAAGCCGAGAAGCAGCAGTACGGCACCTGGCGAGGGTGGGAGCGGGGCGTCACCCACCTGGACCTGCTGGAGCCCCGGGTACGGTCCCTGGAGAGCATGATGCTGGCCTGGAGCCCTCCCTCGGCGGGTACGGTGGAGGGTCCGGCGGTGCTCCTTCCGGAGTTCCCGACCCCGGAGTCGGTGGATGCCTTCATGGCCACGGTCCGGGGCAAGTTCGTCCTCTGGTCCTTCGCCGAGCCCACCTGCCGCCCTGACGACCACTTCCAGGAGTTCGCGGTGGAGGGAGCCTTCCAGCGCTTCCGGGAAGCCCGTGACGAGGCCCGGGGTGCATGGCAGGATCGCTTCCTCTCTGCCCGCCTCTCCCCGGCGGAGATGGCCTCCCGCATGGAAGAAGCCGGGGCCCACGGCGTGATCATGACCCAGTGGTCCCAGGGGTGGGGGGTGAACAAGGTCTTCGGGGCGCAGACCACCAGGATCCCCCAGATCAACGTTTCCTGCGAGGACTACGGACTGATCTTCCGTCTGGCGGAGAACGGTCAGAGCCCGGTGCTGCGGCTCAACGCCGAGTCCCGCTTCCTGGGAGATGTGCCTGCCAACAACGTCATCGCCCGGATCCCCGGGACCGAGCTCCCGGACGAGTACGTGATGCTCTCCGCCCATTTCGACTCCTGGGACGGGGGCTCCGGGGCCACGGACAACGGTACGGGCACGCTGACGATGATGGAGGCGCTGCGGATCCTGAGGGCCGTCCATCCCAACCCCCGCCGGACGATCCTGGTGGGGCACTGGAGCGGCGAGGAGCAGGGGCTGAACGGGTCCCGGGCCTTCGTGGCGGACAACCCGGAGGTGGTGGAGGGGCTGCAGGCCCTCTTCAACCAGGACAACGGCACAGGGCGGGTGGTGAACATCTCCATGTCGGGATTCACCAGGGCCGGGGAGTTCTTCGCCCGCTGGCTGACGGAGATCCCCCAGGAGATCACCCGCCACATCAACCTCCAGATCCCGGGAATGCCCGGGAGCGGAGGAACCGACCATGTGGCCTTCGTGTGCGTCCCGGCCCCGGGCTTCAACCTGAGCGGACTCAACTGGGAGTACGGCCGCTACACCTGGCACACCAACCGGGACACCTTCGACAAGGTGATGGTGGACGAGGTCCAGAACAACGCGACCCTGGTGGCCATGCTGGCGTACCTGGCCTCCGAGGATCCGGAGTTCATGCCCAGGGAGACCCGGGCTCTTCCCGTCAACGCCCAGACGGGCCAGCCCGGCTCCTGGCCGGCCTGCCGGGACGGTGCCCGGGGTTCGAACTGATCGCTCCGGGGGAAGATCGGTCCCCCCTGCCCCGGACGCTCTTCGTCGCGCTGGCCCTGGCCGGCCTGGCGGTGGCAGGGGGGGGTAGCGGGTTGCTCGCCCAGGTGGAGCCTCCCAGGGGCCTTGCCCAGGGTGGCCTCGTGGCCACGCAACTGGGAGACCACCCGGCGCTCCTCGTCTCGGCGGGGCTGGGCATCCGTCTTCGCCCCGGGCTCCGGGGCTGGGGAGAGGGGCGGAGCCTGGTCCAGGAGGTGGATGCCGCCGGAGACCGGCCCCTGTCGCTCCGCTTCGGATACGGAGGTGTCGGGGTGGAGTGGCGCAGGGAGGGGGGACGGGCGGAGCCGACGGTGGGGCTTCTGGCGGGAGCGGGCCACGGACGGGTGACCAGCCGGATCACCGGGCTGGAACTCGCGTCCGAGAATTCCCTGGTCCTGGAGCCCTCCGTGGGGCTCTGGTCCCACCCCCACCCCCTCCTGGAGCTGGGGGTGGGCGGGGGCTTCCGCTGGGTCTCCGCCGTGGAGCAGCTCCCCGGTATCGCCAGGGGAGGACTCCGATCATGGACCCTCTCCTTCCTCGTCCGGCTACAGCAGCAGCGATGACATCCAGCATGCATACGAGTTCCAGGACCGTGACACCTCGAAACCGGGAAACCGCCACCTTTCCACTCCGGGTGGCGGCGGTGGACACGGGATCCAACGCCATCCGCTTCCTCGCCATGGAGTTCCGGGACGCCAACCGGATGGAGGTGCTGGCCTCCGAACGGGTACCGGTCCGGCTGGGCCACCAGGTGTTCGTCAATGGTCGGCTGGCGGCGGAGACCATGGACGCCGCCGTGAAGGCCTTCGTCTCCTTCCGCCACCAGATGGACGCCCTGGAGATCCGGCACCTGCGAGCGGTGGCCACCAGCGCCGTCCGGGAGGCCCGGAACGGTCCGCTCCTGGTGGAGCGCATCCACCGGGATTCAGGGGTCCGCCTGGAGATCATCACCGGGTCCGAGGAGGCCCGCCTGGTCCACCTGGCCGTGGGGAGCCGCATCGACCTCACCGGGGGGCAGTGGATCATGGCCGACCTGGGGGGAGGGAGCGTCGAGGTGTCGCTGGTGGATGACTCCGGCATGCTCTGGACGGAGTCCCATACCATGGGTTCGGTCCGGCTTCTGGAGGAGTTGTCCTCCGTGGACCAGAACCCGGGACAGTTCCAGCGCCTGCTCCAGGAGTATGTGGCGGTGCTCCGGATCCCGGCCCCGGCCCGTTACTGGGAGCCCTCGGGCTTCATCGCCACCGGGGGGAACATCGAGGCGCTGGCGAAGCTCACCGCCGCCCAGCCCGACGATCGGGGGGTGAGCAGCATCCCCATCGACGCCCTCCAGTCCGCCATCGAACTCCTGTCCAGGCTATCCTACCGGGACCGGATGGAGCGACTGGACCTCCGGGAGGACCGTGCCGACGTCATCCTCCCGGCGGGGATGGTCTACCTGCGTCTGGCCGAGCTGTGTGGGGCGAAGACCATCCTGGTCCCCCATGTGGGGGTGAAGGACGGGATCCTGCTGGACCTGGTGCAGGACCTCACCGCGCATGAGTCGCACGAGGAGAAGCAGGAGGCCCAGTTGACCCAGGCGGCGGTGGCCCTGGGACGCCGGTACATGTTCGACGAGCCCCACGGGTTGCATGTGGCCCGCCTGGCCCTCTCCCTGTTCGATCAGTTGAAGGACCTCCACGGACTGGATGGGGAGGACCGCCTCCTCCTGAAGGTGGCCGCCATCCTCCATGATGTGGGGACCTTCGTCTCCTTCAAGAAGCATCACAAGCATTCCCTGTACATCGTGTCCCGATCGGAACTGCCGGGGCTCTCCTCCGAAGACATGCTGGTGGCGGCCAACGTGGCCCGCTACCACCGGAAGAGCAGCCCCGCTCCGCACCACCACGACTACATGCGACTCCCTGCCACAGCCCGGGTCCGGGTGGACCAGATGGCGGCCCTGTTGCGATTGGCCGATGCGCTGGACCGGCAGCGACGCCAGAGCGTACAGGAGGTCACGGCCACCGCCCACGGCCTGGAACTGCACCTCCATACGTCCGGAACCGGGGATCTCCTCCTGGAACGATGGGCCGTGACCCAGCGGAAGAACCTGTTCGAGGAGATCTACGGCTTGAAGGTGATGGTGTTCTGACCGGGGAGTCGGCAGAAGCAGCCCCCATCGCATTGACTTTCGGGCCTTTCATTCTTCTATTGCAGCACCCCCCGCCATAAGAACTGATTCCCCAGAGCCTACCTTCAGGGAGGAAACCCCGTGGCACGTGCATCCGATGACAAGGTGATGCGTCTCGTCGAAGAACTGCTGGAGAAGACGCCCGACATGCCCGTGGACAAGCTCTACGAGCAGGCGAAGAAGGCCAACTCCAAGATCGGTGAATTGAATCTGCGGCAGTTCAACGCCCGCTACCCCCTGCAGATCAAGCTGCGGCAGGCCCGCGCCAAGGACAGCTCGGCCAAGGGAGGGCGCCCCCGGGCGTCCAGCCCCCGTCGTCGCCGTTCCAGCAACGAGAGCCGGGATCAGATCAGGGAGATCCTCCTGAACTTCGCGGTGTCGCTGGCCGGAGCCGACGAGCGGAAGGACGTGGTCCAGGTCCTGGCCGGTGTGGACCAGGTGGTGGACCGGATCGTGCAGGTCACGGGGCGCTGACCCCGGTTGGACCCGGGGGGGGAATCCTCCCCCACTTGCAACAGGAAGGCCCCCGGCGATGCTTCGCCGGGGGCCTTCTCTCATCCAGGGCGCACCGAGGGATTCCTCTCCCCCGGGGACAGCCCCAGGGGAGGCCGGCTAGATAGAGGCCCCCAGCCGCTCCGCCATCAGGGTGACCTCCCGCACGGCCACCGACACCCCGGACACGCTCACCCGCTCCTCGTCGGAGAGCTCCTGGAGCAGGTCCTGGAAGCGCTGGACCTCCGTGGCGTTCTCCGCCAGAAGCGCCTCCGCCTCCTCCTGGACCTCACCACCCCCCCGGGCCCGCTCCATGAGGGCCACGGTGAGGCGATGGTGCGCCCGGGTCAGATCCTCCATGAGCCCCTGTACCACCCGCTGCTCCCAGCGGTCATCCCCGGCGGCCGCCAGGATCGTATGCCGGAGCCAGGTAAGCCGCAGGACCTCCGCCATCCGGTAGAAGGCCCGGGCAGACTCCACCGGGTCCGCCTCGCAGACCCGGGCCACCCGGAGGATCTCCAGCAACTGGTCCAGGAACCGCAGGGTGATGAGACCCCGGGCGAAGCCCTCCCCCGCCCCCAGCTCCCGGAGTTCATCCACCAGGTCTTCGTAGAGCGCCCGGTCCGAGCCGGACACCACGTCGCCGAATGCCCCCCGGAGCCTGGAGAGCCCCACGGCGGAATGCTCCACTACCCGGGCCACCGGCTCCCCCGGCTCCACATGGGCCAGGATCCAGCGCACGGTGCGCTCCATCACACGGGACAGCCCCAGGTACCAGCGCCCCACCACCGGAGCCGGGAGCCTCTCCTCCTCCACCCGGAGCTTCTCCACCAGATCCCGGGCTCCCGCCAGCCCGGCAGTGATGAGCCAGGCCCGGGCCACGTCGGAGGAGCTGCGCCCCGTATCCCGCACCACCCGCTCCACGAAGGTGGCCCCCATCAGGTCCACCAGTTCGTTGGTGAACTGGCCGGCGATGATCTCCCGACGGAGGCGGTGCTCCGCCAGATGCTCGCCGGCGGCCTCCCGGGCCCGCTCGGGGAAGTAGTCCCGCAGATACTGCTCGGCAGCCGAGTCGTCGGGGAGTGAGCCGGCCAGGATCCGGGAAGTGAGGTGGAGCTTGGCGTACGCCAGCAGGATGCAGAGCTCCGGCCGGGCCAGCGACAGCCCCCGGTCCAGCCGCTCAAGGAGGGTCTCCCAGTCCGGGAGCTCCTCGTCCTGCCGGTCCAGCACCTTCTGCCGCTCCAGGCTGGACATCAGGTGGCGGAAGTCCTCCACCCCCTCCCGGGCCCGGACCTCGTCCAGACTCACGGCCAGGCTCTGGCTCCGGTTGTTCCGGAGCACCAGCTCGGCCACGTCGTCGCTGAGTTCCTCCAGGAGCTGGTTGCGCCCCTCCGGGGTGAGGTCTCCGTTGGCCACCGCCCCGCTCAGGAGGATCTTGAGGTTCACCTCATGGTCGGAGAGGTCCACTCCCCCGGAGTTGTCGATGGCGTCGGTGTTCAGCCGGCCCCCGGCCAGGGCGAACTCGATCCGGGCCCTCTGGGTGAACCCCAGGTTCCCTCCCTCTCCCACCACCCGCACCCGAAGCTCCCGGGCATCGATCCGCACGGCGTCGTTGGCCGTGTCCCCCACATCTCCCCGGGATTCCGACGAGGACTTCACATAGGTGCCGATCCCGCCGTTCCAGAGCAGCTCCACCGGTGCCCTGAGGACCGCCCGGATGAGGGCCTCCCCATCGGGGATCTCCATGTCCTCGGGGATCCCCAGCGCCAGGCGGACGTTGGGATGCAGCTCCACCGACTTGGCCCCCCGGGGGATGATGGCCCCGCCCTCACTGAGGAGGCTCGTGTCGTAGTCCGCCCAGGAGGAACGCCCCAGGGCGAAGAGCCGCTCCCGCTCCAGGAAGGTGGTCTCGGGGTCCGGATCCGGGTCCAGGAAGATGTGGCGGTGGTCGAAGGCCGCCAGGAGGCGGATCTGACGGGAGAGGAGCATCCCGTTCCCGAACACGTCGCCGCTCATGTCCCCGATCCCCACCACCGTGAAGGGCTCGGACTGGATGTCCTTCCCCATCTCCCGGAAGTGGCGGCGAACGCACTCCCACGCCCCCCGGGCGGTGATCCCCACCACCTTGTGGTCGTACCCGTTGGACCCCCCGGAGGCAAAGGCGTCGGCCAGCCAGTAGCCGTACTCCTCGGCCACGGCGTTGGCCACATCCGAGAACTTCGCCGTCCCCTTGTCGGCGGCCACCACCAGATAGGGGTCGTCGTCGTCCCACCGGACCACGTCGGGGGGGGGCACCAGCTCGCCGTCCACAAGGTTGTCGGTGAGATCCAGGAGCCCCCGGACCAGCGTCTTGTACTGCTCCTTTCCGTCCTCCGCCACCGCTTCGGGATCGGTGAGGGTCCGCAGCGGCACGAATCCCCCCTTCGACCCCGCCGGCACGATGACTGCGTTCTTCACCATCTGGGTCTTCACCAGACCGCCCACCTCGGTGCGGAAGTCGTCCGCCCGATCACTCCAGCGGATCCCCCCCCGGGCCACCTTCGCCCCCCGGAGGTGCACACCCTCCATCCGGGGCGAGCGGACCCACACCTCGTAGGTGAGACGGGACCGGTTCAGGCTCTCCATGGTCTTCACCGCAAACTTCAGGGAGAGGTAGGGGACCCCTCCCGACCGGCGGGTGGGGTGGTCCCCTCCATTCCGGTAGTAGTTGGTCCGCACCGTGGCATCCATGAGAAGGGCCAGCCGGCGCAGGGCCCGGTCGTCGGCCAGGAGCCCCACCTGGGACATGGAATCGACGAAACGGCTCCGCACCACCTGCACCGCCAACTGCCGCGCCGCAGGGGTGAGGGGTTGACCGGGATCGAATCGGGTGCGGAACAGTTCGAAGAGGGTGGTGGCGATGGCCGGGTACTTGTTCAGCGCCGAGGGGAGGGCAAACCGGGAGGGCACCGCCTGCAACTGGAAGGCATAGGTGGCATAGCTCCGGAGCACCTCCACTTCCCGCCAGGACAACCCCGCCGTGACCACCAGGGAGTTCAGGCTATCGTTGGTGGCGTCCCCGGCCCGCACCCGGAGGATCAGTTCGGACAGGAGGGTACCGGTGCCGGGTTCCACCGGGCTCCCGTCGGGTCCCTGCACCGCGAACAGATAGATGATGCTCTCGGCAGCCCCACTCTTCCGGATCTCGAAGGGACTCACCGCGATGACGCGGAGCCCGGCGTTCTCCAGGATGGGCATGAAGTCGGAGAGGATGAGGCGCTCCCCCCTGAGGTAGAGCTTCAGGGCGGTGATCCGCTCACTCCCCTCGCCATCGTGTTCGTCCAGCCCCTCCGAGAGGGAGATGGACACCTGCTGGCCGGCCTCCTTCATGGACTCCAGGCGCAGGATGTCCCCCACTGCGTCCTTCGGATCGGTGGCCACCCGGTATTCCGGACTGCAGGCATGGGCGTAGTGGCGGGCCATCCGACGGGCCAGGTCGCCGGAGACGTGCTCCTCCAGCCCCTCCCGCACCCGGTCCTCCCAGTTCCGGATCAACTCCCGGACCACCGGCTCCAGCGAGGCGGCGGAGACACTGCTCAACCGCTCAGGCGGCGACACCACGTAGAAGTGCAGTCGGGCCTGATCCCCCGCGCTCAGCGCCAGGTGGTAGTTCAGGATCTCCCCGCCGAAGGCCTGGACGAAGGCCTCCTCGATGGACTTCCGCACCTCCCCGGAGAAGCGCTCCTTGGGGAGGATCACCATCACCGACACACCCCGCCGGAGCGGATCGTCCCGGAGCGTCACCCGGACATCATCGGAGCCATACGAGGTGAGGACCGCCTGCACATCCCGACCGATCTCCTCCGACGAGGTGAGGAAGAGCTCCTCCTTCGGCATGGAGTTGAAGATCGTGATGATCTCCTTGTAGTCGTGCGATCCCTCTGCCACCCCCGTCTCGGTGAGCAGCTCCTGGAGCTTCTGCCTCAGGATGGGGATCTTCTCCGCCTCCTCGCCGAAGGCCCGGGATGTGAAGAGGCCCAGGAAGCGGTGCTCACCCTGCACCGTGCCGTCGGAGCCCAGCTTCTTCACCCCGATGTAGTCCATGCGGGCCCGGCGGTGGACCGTGGACTCGCTGTTCGCCTTGCTGATGATGAGGGTGGGCCCCCCCTCCGCCAGTTCCCGGATCCCCTCGGGGAGGTCGGAGAGGGGAACAGGGCGGGCGAACTGGGAGCCCTTCTCGTCCCGGAGGAGGCCCAGGCCGGACCCCGACTCCACCGCCACCGCCGACTCGCCGTCGCGCTCCACCACGTCGTAGCCACGGTACCCAAGGAAGATGAAGGCCCCGTCCCGGAGCCACCGCAGGAAGTCCTGGACCTCCTTCAGCTCCCCGGCGCGCTGGGGAAGGTCCACGATCCTGTCCCCGATCTCCCCCACCACCCGGTTGACCCGCTCCAGCATGGGGCGGAAGTCGTCGGTGGAGGCCACCACGTCCCTGAGCCGCTGCTCCAGCTCCCGGGCCATCGCAGCCCGCATCTCCGGGTCGGCCACCCGGGACACCTCGCAGTGGACCACAGACTCCCGGGCCACCCCCTCCCTGGAGGGACCCACCGCCGTCACCTCCCCACCCTCGTCCCGGGCCACATGCAGGACGGGGTAGATGTAGTGGAGCACCGCCAATCCCCTGGAGTGGAGGTATTCCCGGATGGTGTCCACGATGAACGGACGCTCGGACACGTTGGTCCGCACCACGGTCACCGGGGCGGACCACCCTTCATCCCCCTCCTCCGACGGGTTGAAGACCTGGACCCTGGGGCCCTGTCCACGCCCATCCCTCAGGAAGTGGAAGGTGCCCAGGGCCAGGCGGGCCTGGGCGTCTGCCGGACGCTCGGCCAGGAAGGTCCGGGGAGCCTTTGTGAGGAAGATCTCGGTGAAGCGCACCGCCTGGTCCTCTTCACCTTTCGGGGCGAGGGATCGGACGAGGCGGGTGACGGTTTCGACCCCGGGGAAATCCCGGCGGAGGCGTTCCACCGCGGCGAGGGAGGTGTCGCTCATATCCAGGCAGGCGAGGAGGAGGGTGACCGGCCCCCGTCGGAGACGGCTGGCTTTGAAGGTATAGAGGCTCGTCCCGGGTTGACAGGCCCCTGGGCAGGGGGGCGGGTCCAGGGGACCGACACTGGCCGGAGTCCGTTCAGGGGGGCAGATTGGAGCGCCCGGAGTCCGGGTACGGGCCCCGCCCTCCGGAACACGACTCCCACTCCCGAGAATCGATGCGCTTCCTCCACATCGCGGACGTCCATCTGGATGCCCCCTTCGGGGGCCGCACTCCGGCGGTCCGCCGGGTGCTCCAGGAGGCTGCGCGGGAAGCCCTTTCGCGGACGGTGTCCCTGGCCATCGAGGAGCAGGTCCATGCAGTGCTGGTGGCCGGAGACCTCTTTGACGGACACCGCCTGACCTTCGCCACGGAGCGGTTCCTCACAGCGGACTTCCAGCGGTTGGCGGACGCCGGCATCCCCGTGGTGTATGCAGCAGGGAACCACGACCATGGCGGCGGGCGCCATCCGGTGACCTCCCTGCAGTGGCCCGTGAATGTGATGGTGGCCGCCGGGGCGGAGCCGGTGCGGGTCTCCATCCAGGACCGGGACGGACGGACGGTTGGCTTCGTCACGGCTGCCGGACATGCATCCTCGGCGGTGACCGAGGATCTGGCCGCCGGCTTTCCCGTCCCGCCGGGGGAGTACCCCGAGGTGGCGGTCCTCCATGCCCAGGTGGTGGGGAGCAGGGGGGAGGAGGGCCATCACCCCTACGCCCCCACGACCCTGGAGGTGCTCCGTTCGGCGGGCTACGACTACTGGGCCCTGGGGCATGTGCATGGTCGCCAGGTCCTGGAGCAGTCGCCGTTGATCTGCTATCCGGGAAGCCTCATGGGGAGGACCCTCCGGGAGACCGGGCCCAGGGGAGCGCTCCTGGTGGACCTCTCCGACCGGAGCGTGCCACTGTGCACGTTCCATCCGCTGGCCCCGGTCCGCTGGGAAGTCCTGCCGGTGGAGGGGCTGGAGGGGATCCGGAGCGTGGAGGACCTCCTGGACCGACTGCACATGGTCTGGGAGGGGGCGAGGCGGGAGGACCCCGCCGATCCGGCCACACGCTGGCTCATCCAGTTCAGGCTCACCGGGGGATGCCCCCTCTGGCGGGGCCTCCAGGATCCGGAGAACCTGGCCACCCTGGAACGGGAGGCCACCACCCTCCTGGACGCGGTGGACGTCTCCGTGCGCACCGATGGGGTGGGGCCGGTGGTGGATCTCCAGCGGGAAGCGGAGCGGGGGGACGTCCTGGGAGAGGCGCTCCGCCTCCTGGGCCGCCTACAGGACGGTGAGCCGGTGCTGGACGTGGCAGAGGAAGAGCTTGCGGGCTACGACCCGGAGCGGGACGGGTCGGTGCATGCCTACATCCGGCGTCTGATGGGGGACATGGACCGGGAGCTGGTGGCCCGCCTCCGCACGGACGGGGACCTCACGTGAGGATCGAACGCATCGAAGGAGCCCGGATCGGCCGCCTGGACGCCCTGGATACGGGGCCCGACGCCCTCCCGGGGCTGGTGGTGGTGCTGGGACCCAACGAATCGGGGAAATCCTCCCTCTTCACCCTCCTCACCTCCCTCCTCTACGGCTTCTTCCCCGCCACCCGGGAACGCCATCCCCATTCCCCCTGGTCCGGACAGCCCATGGAGGGGCGGCTCCACCTCCGCACCGACGGGGGAGAGGCGCTGGAACTCCATCGCAGGCTCCTGGCCTCCCCCTGGGGACGGCTGAGCCGGGAACAGGAGGAGGTGGAGCTGGCCAACCGCCCCATCCCCCACGTGGGCCATGTTCCCCGGAACCTCTTCACCCAGATCTACGCGCTGGGGCTCGCGGACCTGGCGGGGCTCCGGACGGAGAGCTGGGAGGCGGTCCACGATCGCCTCGTGGAGACCATGGGGGCCCGGGACCTGAAACCACCCCGGGTGGTGGCGGAGGAGCTGGATGCCGAAGCGGATGCCCTCTGGCGAGGAGACCGCCGGGGTCGGCCCGCGGTGCGGGTGCTCCAGGAGGAGATCCGGACCCTGAAGGCCAGGCGTCGGGAGGCGGCGGCCAGGGACCGTCGGATCCGGGAGCGGATCGAGGCCCTGGCGGGGATCGAGGTGGAGCTGGAGCGGGTCCGGGGGGAGCGCCAGTCGGTGCGGGCACGGGAGGAGCACCTGGCCTCCCTGGTCCCCCTGTGGCGCCAGTACTCCCGCATCGGGGAGCTGGAGACCTTTGCCGGCGAACTGGGGGAGCTGGAGGGGCTCCCCACCGACCCGGTGACCCGCCTGGCGGACCTGGACGCCGCCGTGGAGGCGCTCCGGGCCCGCCTGACGGCGCTGGAGGCCGCCACCGAGACCCCCCGGCGACGGCTGGAGGCCTACGGCGGAAACGAGGCCGTGGTGCTGGAGCGGGAAGCGGAGATCGAGGCCGCCGTGGAGGAGGCCAGGAAGGTGCGGGACGACCGGGAGCGCCTCCGGGCGTCGGCGCTGGAGCTCCGGAAGATCGGGCGGGAGGTGGCGCCGGCCGCCGCAGCGCTCTTCACGGCGCCCCTCACCCGGGAGGAGGCGGAGGCCATCCTGGAGTTCCCCCTGGACGACTTCCGGAAGCGGCTGGCGGCGGTGCAGCGGGCCAGGGGGATCCGGATGGCCCGGGAGGAGGCGCTCCATGCGGCCAGTGACGAGGGAGATGAGGAGGAGAAGCGCCCTGCGGCGAGGCTCGTTCCGATTCCGTGGTGGTCCCTCCTGGTGGGGGCGATGCTCCTCCTGATCATGGGACTCATCGCCCAGCAGCCCGTGCTCTACGTGGGGGCGGCGGCAGTCCTGGCGGCCTCGGTGGTGCTCTTCTTCGGGGAGCGGGCCTCCCGGCAGTCGTTCCGACAGGGGCAGAGCCGGGTGGTGGAGGAGGCCCGGCGAGGGGTCTCGGCGGCGCGCAAGGCGGAGGAGGAGGCGCTGCACCAGGCCCGGGATCCCCTGCGGTTCCTCCCGTTCCTCCACGAGATCCTGATGGATCCGGGTCCGGAGGTGGCGGAGCGGCTGGAGACCCTCCAGCTCCTCCTGGGCCGCCACCGGGAGGGGGTGGCGGAGGTGCGGAGCCGCCGGACCGTGGTGACACGGGGCGCCCGCCGGATCCGGGCCCTCACCCGGGAGCTGGGGCTGGGCACCGGCCTTCGCCCGGACCCCTCGGTCCGCCTCCGGAACGCCCTGGTCCAGGCCCGGGAGGCTCGAGAGGGGGCCCGGGGTGCCGAGGAGGCGCTGGAGGGCGTGGAGGCGGCCCGGGACGAGGTGAGACTGGCCCTGACGGCCGCCCAGGAGCGGTGGGCAGCGCTGAGGGGACTGCTGGAGGCGCTGGGTGACGGAGACGTCGGCAAGGGCGCCACACGGGCGGAGGAGCGGCTCCGGGCGGCCCGCTCCGCCGTGGAGCTCCGGGCCGAGATGGAGCGGGCCCACCCGGACCTGCAGGAGCGCCTGGCGGAGATCCGGGCCCATATGCAGGACGGGGAGAGCTGGATCCAGGAGGGGAGGCCCCCGGAGTCGTTGCGGCTGAAGGGGGAGGAGCTCCAGGGCCGGGTGGAGGAGCTCACCGGGTCGGCTGCGGAGATCCGGGAGGAGGTCCGGGGGCTGGAGCGGGGCGAGACCGTGGAAGAGATCGACGGGTCCATCCTGGAGTACACCCGGCGCATCGAGGAGCACAGCCGGGAGCGGGACCGGAAGATGCTCCTGGCCAGGCTCCTGAGGGACGCTGAGCGACGCTTCCGGGAGGAGCACCAGCCGGACCTCATCCGCCGGGCCTCGGAGCACCTGCAGGCCATCACCGGGGGGCGCTACCACCGACTCCTCCTGGGAGAGGAGGGCCCCGGCTCCCTCTTCCTCCGGGGCGGGGGCGCCCCCCACGCCATGAAGGTGGAGTCCCCCCTCTCCACCGGAACCCGGGAGCAGGTCTACCTCTCCCTCCGACTGGCGGTGGTGGACCACCTGGACGAGGGGCGGGAGCGCCTCCCCCTCTTCCTGGACGAGGCGCTGGTGAACTGGGACCGGACCCGGCGGGCCCGGGGGCTGGATCGGCTGGCCTCCCTCTCGGAGCAGCGCCAGTTCTTTGTCTTCACCTGCCATGATGAGCTGGCCGGAGAACTCCAGGAGAGGGGCGCCCGTGTGCTGACCCTGGAGGGGGTGGAATGACCGGGGCGGCTGCGGACCTCCCGCTGGCCTGGGAGGTGCACGGAGAGGGCCCCCCCCTGGTGATGGTGCATGGTTTCGGGGCGAGCCGCTTCACCTGGCGGCGCTGGACCCCTGCCCTGGCCCGCCGCCACCGGGTGTACCTGGTGGACCTGAAGGGCTTCGGCGAGGCCCCCCGCCCCCGGGATGGCCACTACAGCCCCCTGGACCAGTCGGCGCTCCTCGTGGAGTGGATCCGGCGGATGGATCTCCGGGGGGTGACGCTGGTGGGGCACTCCCTGGGTGGGGGGATCATCCTGGGAGCGGCACTGACCCTCCAGAGGGAGGATCCGGACCGGGTCCGGGGGCTGGTGGTGATCAGCGGCGCCGCCTATCCGCAGCAGATCCCGAAGTACATCGGCCTGGCCCGCCTCCCCATCCTCCCCTCCCTGGGGCTCCGACTGGTTCCCTCTCGCTTCCTGATGGCGAAGGTCCTCCAGGAGATCACCCACGGGGATGCGACCATCACCGAGGACCAGGTGGAGGGGTACGCCGCCCCCCTGGATCGACCGGGAACCCGCTACGCCATCCTCCAGGCCGCCCGGCAGGTGCTCCCCCGGGGGGTGGAGGAGGTGGTGCGGCAGTACCCCCAGCTACGGAGCCCCGTCCTCCTGTTGTGGGGGCGGGAGGATCCGGTGGTCCCCCTCTCCGCGGGACGCCGCCTCCTGGAGGAACTCCCCTCGGCCCGGCTGGTCATCCTGGACCACTGTGGGCACCTGCCCCAGGAGGAACGGGTCGAGGAGGGTCTGGAGGCCCTGCTGCACTTCCTGGAAGAGCCTTCCGGTTCCGATCGGCCAGCCGACGCTCCCTGACCACGGTGCGGAGCATGGTGGTGCCGGCGCGGATGGAGCCCATCAGGGTCCCGGAGATCTTGGAGCGCCCCGCCTGCCGGGGGGTGTGGGGAAGCGGGATCTCCAGGATCCGGAGCCGGCGGTGACGAGCCCGGAGCTGCATCTGGAGGGTCCACCCCCAGGTCAGATCGTCCATCTCCAGGCGCTGGAGCGCTTCGAATCCCAGCGCCCGGAAAGGGGGGAAGTCCTGGTATCGCACACCGTGGAGCAGCCGGGTGAGCCCCAGCACCAGGGCGTTTCCCCAGCGGGCGTGGAAGGGGACCGCCCCCCGCTCCCCCGCCCGGACCCCCAGCACCATGTCCGCCCGTCCCGCCAGGATGGGCTCCACCAGTTGGACCAGCGCCCCGGGATTCCCCTGGTCCGCGTCCAGGAAGACCACCACCCCGGGAGGGTTGGCACCACCCGCCAGGTAGGTGAGCCCCGTGAGGCAGGCGGCTCCGTAGCCCCGGCGGGGCTCATGGAGGACGGTGGCCCCGGCGGCCCGGGCCACCTGCACCGTGCGGTCGGTGGAGCCGTTGTCCACCACCACCACCTCCCCCAGCCCCGGGGGAAGGGCGGCCAGGAGGACCGGGAGGGCGTCCTCCTCGTCCAGGGCGGGAATCAGGACGGCGACTCGATGCACGGGATCCGGGGGTGTGGGTCGCGAGGTGGAACGACAGTGGAGCGGCCATGGTCTCCGACGCCAAGGTAACACGGGGCCCGGATGCCCCGCCCGGGGCAACGCTCCGCCCCCGGTTCCTGATAGCGCTGGGGGCGGTGCAGCTCCTCCTCCTGGCGGCGGTGGCGGGGGCCGGGCTCCGGGGTGGGCTCCCGGTTCCCTCCCTTCCCCTCCTGGTGGCGGCCTTTCTGGTCTCCCTGGTGGCCGCCGGGCTCCTCCCCGGCGCCGGACATCCTGGCTCCGGAGCCCGGCCGCTCCTCCCCTGGATCTGGGGGTTCGCCCTCCTTTACCGGGTGGTGCTCCTCCCCCTGGACCCCCTCCTCTCGGACGACGTCTGGCGGTACCTGTGGGATGGGGTGGTGCAGGAGGGGGGGATCAACCCCTTCATCCATCCTCCGTCGGCGCCGGAGCTGGAGGCGCTGCGGACCCCCTGGCACCCCCTGATCAACAACCCGGACGTCCCCACCATCTATCCCGGGGCGGCGCAGCTGCTCTTCCGCTTCGTGGCCTGGACGGGGGGAGGGCTCCTTCTCCTGAAGGGGCTCCTTGTGGCGGCGGAGCTGGCCGCCGCTGCCCTCCTCTACGGCGTTGCCCGGCGCCTGGGGCGGGCACCCGGCCGGGTCCTGGTGCTGGTCCTCTGGTCCCCCCTTGCGGTGGTGGAGACCGCCTGGAGCGGCCACGTGGACGCGCTGGGGCTCCTCTTCCTGGCCCTGGCGCTGGCGGCGGCCACCCCGGGGCCCCGCCGGCCAGGGGGGGCACCGGCGAGGTCGGCCCAGGGTCAGGCAGCGCTGGCGGGGGGTGCGCTGGCGCTGGCGGCCATGGTGAAGGTGGCCCCTGCGGCGGCGCTGCCCCCCTTCCTGAGGACGCTGGGGTGGCGGGCCGGGGTGGGGTTCGGGGTGGCGGGGCTCCTGGTGATGCTCCCCTATCTGGATGCCGGCCCTCGCCTCCTCACCGGGCTCTTCACCTATGCGGAGCACTGGCGCTTCAACGAGGCGCTCTTCGGGGTGCTGGAGTGGGTGGTCCCCGGGCCGCTGGGGGCGCGCTTCGCCGCGGGGGGGCTGGTCATCGGGGTGGTGGGGTGGGTCACCTGGCGGTGCTTCCCCCCGGACCGGGCCCTCTTCTGGATCCTGGGGTCGGGGCTCCTCCTCTCCCCCACCCTGCACCCCTGGTACCTCCTCTGGATCCTCCCCCTGGCGGCCCTCCGGGGGAGCCGGGGATGGCTCCTGGCCACCGGGACCATCCTCCTGGCCTACTGGGGGCTAGGCGCCTATCAGCGCACCGGGGTCTGGCCCCACCCCGACGGACTCCGCCTCCTCATCTGGGGTCCCCCCCTCCTGCTCCTCCTGGTGGACTGGATCCGGAGTGCCCGGTCGCCGGTCCCGGAGCCGCTCCTGGAGGCCCACCAATCCGCTCCACATCCAGCCGGCGGCGAAGAGGACCAGGAAGGGAACTGAGCCAGGATGCCCCAGCAGCGGGGCGGCCACCGCCGCTCCGGTGGCGTAGCTCCCCAGCCCCACCTTGAGGACGATGTCCCCCCACCCGCCGCCGCTCCGGTAGCGCCCCCCGGTGCCCCCCCCGGACTTGGGGGTCCGGACGAAGGGATCCGCCGCCCCCGCCCGGCTCCGGAAACCCCGGAAGACCGCCCGGCTCACCGGCGCGGAGAGGCCGATTCCCACCGCCAGCGTCCCCAGGACCCCCGGCACCACCACCCTCCAGGGGCGCTTCCGGGTGCGTCCGGCGGCCCCGTAGAAGAGGAGGAAGGGGACGGTGGCCAGGACGAAGAGGGCCAGGTCCAGCCCCCACCACGCCCCGAACCCCAGCGTCTCCCGGGCCAGGGTGGCGGGAAGGAGGAGCACCCCCAGGAGGAGGGTCAGGGGGTGGGCCACATGCCCCCACAGATGGAAGACCGCCTCGGACTTCACCCTGAGGGGGAGCGGGGCCCGGAGGAGACGGGGGAGGATCTTCCGACCGGTCTGGATCCCCCCCTGCGCCCACCGCTTCTGCTGCACCTCGAAGGCCCCCACCCGCTCCGGAAGCTCTGCCGGAACCCCCACGTCCCCCCGGTAGACGAAGCGCCACCCCGCCATCTGGGCCCGATAGCTCAGGTCCAGATCCTCGGTGAGGGTGTCCGCCTCCCACCCCCCGGCCTCCTCCAGACAGCTCCGGCGCCAGATCCCCGCCGTGCCGTTGAAGTTGAAGAAGCGCCCGGAGGCCCAGCGTCCGTGGTGCTCGAAGCGGAAATGGGCATCCAGCATGAAGGCCTGGGCCCGGGTGACGATCCCCGCCTCCTCGTTCAGGTGGTCCCACCGGGCCTGGACCATCCCCACCCCGGGATCGGAGAAGGGGGGAAGCAGGCGCCGGATCAGGTCGGGCTCCGGGAGGAAGTCCGCGTCCAGGATCAGGAGGAATTCCCCGGTGGCGGACTCCGTCCCTTCCGCCAGGGCCCCCGCCTTGAAGCCGGTGCGCACAGGGCGCCGGAGGTGCCGGACCTGGACGCCCCACTCCCGCCAGTGGGCCACCCGCCGGGCCACCAGGGCGGAGGTGCCGTCGGTGGAGTCGTCCAGGACCTGGACCTCCAGGAGATGGGGGGGATGATCCAGGCTGCACGCCGCATCCACCAGCCGGGCGGCCACGTGGATCTCGTTGTAGAGGGGGAGCTGCACCGTGACCCGGGGGAGGGGACCGCTCCACTGGTCGGCCACGGGGGGGCCGGTCCTCCGGGAGAGGATCAGGAGGAGGGTCCGGTGCGCCGCCAGGGGCACCAGGATGGCCAGCACCGCGGCCAGGAGGAGGAGGATCGACCACGCCAGCGGTTCAGGCATCAGGGAGTTCCGGTGTGGAACCGTTCAGGGACTCCCGGGCAGGGAGGTGGGGCCGGGATCCATCTCCCGGGGGATGAGGCATACAACCCGGAACGCCCCGGAAGGGTGCCCGGTTCCTGCGCCGGGAGGGATTCACCCCTCCTCCTTGCCCTGGTGGTCCTCCTCCGGGGGATCCCCCGCCTCGTAGCCACCACATCGCACCACCGGAAGGGGGGGGTAGCGGGGGAAGTGCCCGTGGAGCTGGGAGAGGCGGCAGAGGAAGAAGCTGGAACCACGTCCGCTGGTGACCACTCGACGGTTCACACACACGCCACAGAGGCCGGGTCCCGGGAGGGCACCGGGGAGGGACATGGGCCCGGGAGGGTCTCCGGCCGGTGACCTCACGGCAGGTCACCCGCCCTCTCCCGCACGCCGATGAACCCCACCTGACGGCCGGCGTCTCCTCCCCGGTGGGAGAAGAAGGGAGCGGGCCCGCACTTCGTGCACTGTCCGGACCGGGTGATCCGGGCACCACGGACCCCCGCCCCCAGCGCCCTGCGGGCCAGGACGGCCCGGAGGTCCACCGGGGTGGGTCCGCCAGGCACGGGAAGCCCCAGCGCCCCGTGGACCTCGGGCCCCACTTCGTAGCAGGCACCACAGATGGCGGGGCCCAGGTGGAGATGGAGCCCCTCCGGGGAGACCCCCACCCGGCGCACGAAGAGATCCACCGCCGCTTCCAGGATCCCCGCCGCCACTCCCCGCCACCCCGCATGGATCATCGCCACCCACCGCACCGCCGGCTCCACCAGGAAGACCGGCACGCAGTCGGCAGTCCCCACCGTGAGCAGGAGTCCCCGGGCGCGGGTGGCGTGGCCGTCCGCCGGGGAGGCCAGGCGCACCCCGTCGTGGGGGTCACCGTGGAGGTGGACCCGGCGACCGTGCACCTGCCGGGCATGGACCACGCCCTGCATGTCCAGCGCCCCGGACAGCGCCTCCCACCGGGCCTGGACCTCTCCTGAAGGGGCGGGTCCGAAGAGCCGGAGGTCGAAGGGCTCCGGTCCGCCGCCCCGGGTGGTGGTGCCCTGGACCAGCCAGGGGAACTCCCCCGCCCATCCGTCATGATGGACCGCAGGGATGGCCAGCGGTGCCGGCGATTCCAGGATCACCGTTCCGGGGGTCGCGGAGGGCTGGGAGGAGGGCAGGGAGGACACCCTGCCAAGCTGGTGCGGTCCGGGGGGGAAGGAAAGGGGGCCGATCGTCCGACGTCATTCCGGTCTCCCTGACCCGGCTTCCCCTCTTCCTGTCTCGCTTCCCCGGGAAAAGACTGTACTTTACAGGGCACCGCACCCGGAACCAGCCGGCCAACCCCTTCGCGCGCACCCACATGTCCGACTCACCACTCTTCGACGCGTACAACGCGGCCTACGCCCAGGACCTCTTCGAACGGTTCGCTCGCAACCCCGAGTCGGTTCCCGCCAGTTGGCGGACCCTCTTCCAGGGGGGTGCGGCCGAGGCGCTGGAGCACGGACTCCTGGTGCCGGAGGGATTGAACGGCAACGGCATCGCCACCCAGGCTCCCCCTGCCCTGGATCGGGGGGCCACCGCTGCGCCGACCCCTGCCACCACCCAGGCCCCCGGAACGGACCCCGCCTCCATCCGGCGGCTCCTGGAGGTGGTGGCCCGTGCCACCAGCCTCGTCCAGGCCTTCCGGGACCATGGGCACCAGTTGGCCCGCATCGATCCGCTGGGGAGCGAACCCCCGGGACACCCCCAGTTGAACCCGGCCTTCTTCGGCACCTCGATGGAGGAGCTCCAGCAGATCCCCGCCTCGGTGGTGCTGGGGAATGGAGGGGACGAGTCGCTGGCCTCTACCCTGGAGCGACTCCAGGAGGCCTACTGCGGCTCCATCGGCTACCAGTTCGAGCACATGGAGGACCCGGATCGGGTGCGGTGGCTCTGGAACGAGGTGGAGTCCGGTGCCCACACCCAACCCCTCTCGAAGGAGGACCGCCTCTCCCTCCTGGAGCGGCTCAGCGAGGTGGAGGGGCTCGAGCGCTTCCTCCACAAGGCCTACCTGGGGCAGAAGCGCTTCTCCCTGGAGGGGAACGACATGCTGGTCCCCATGATCGACCTGGCGCTTGAGGAGGCGGCCCGGAATCGGGGGAAGGCCATGATCCTGGGGATGGCCCACCGGGGCCGGCTCAACGTCCTGGCCCACATCATGGACATCCCCTACGAGGGGCTGGTGGGAGAGTTCGAGGGTGGCGCGGTGAAGCGGGGGATGATGGCGATCCCCGACCCCGGCACCGGAGATGTGAAGTACCACCACGGAGCACGCTCCGCCTACGCGCTCCGTTCGGGTGGGACGATGGATGTGGAGCTGGTGCCGAACCCCAGCCACCTGGAGTTCGTGAATCCGGTGGTGTCCGGAATGGCCCGGGTCCGGCAGTTCGAGTCCTCTGCAGCGGAGGCGGTCCAGGACACCGATGCGGTGGTCCCCCTCCTCATCCACGGCGACGCGGCCTTTGCCGCCGAGGGGGTGGTGGCGGAGGCACTGAACATGGCCCGCCTCTCCGGCTACACCACCGGGGGTGCCCTCCACATCATCTGCAACAACCAGGTGGGCTTCACCACCAACCCCGGAGATGGACGGTCCACCCGCTACGCCAGCGACCTGGCCAAGGGGTACGACATCCCGGTGATCCATGTGAACGCCGATGATCCCCCGGCCTGCCTTGCGGCCATGCGGCTGGCCATGGCCTATCGGGGGAAGTTCAAGGACGACGTGGTCATCGACCTGGTGGGGTATCGCCGTCACGGGCACAACGAGGCGGACGAGCCGGGTTACACCCAGCCCATGCTGTATTCCCTTATCGACCGGCACCCCACGGTGCGGAGCCTCTGGGCGCAGCGCCTCGTGGAGGAGGGGGATCTCACGGAAGAGGGGGCCGCCGGGATGGAGGATGCGGTCACGACGCGCCTCCGGGAGGCCCAGGACACCGTCCGGGGCGAGGCCGGGGAGGAGGGGGTGCCCACCCCCCCTGAACCCGAAGCGACCCGGGAGCCGGAGACCACGGTGCCCATGGAGGATCTGGTCACCCTGAACGCCCTGGCACTCAAGGTTCCGGACGACTTCCGCATGCACCCCAAGCTCCGACGCCAGTTGGAGCGGCGGGGGAAGGACTTCGGTTCCGACACGAAGCTGGAGTGGGCGCACGCCGAGAGCCTGGCGCTGGCCTCCCTCCTCCATGAGGGGGTCCCCGTGCGCTTCACCGGACAGGATGCCCAGCGGGGCACCTTCAGCCACCGGCACCTGGTGCTCCACGACCATGAGTCGGGAAGGGTGCACACCCCTCTGGCCACGGCGGGCCAGGGGCGTTTCGAGATCTTCAACTCTCCCCTGACCGAGGCTGCGGTCCTGGGGTTCGAGTACGGATATTCGGTGGGGTCCGAGGTGGACCTGGTGCTGTGGGAGGCCCAGTTCGGGGACTTCGTGAATGTGGCCCAGGTCATCATCGACCAGTTCCTCTCGGCGGGACGGGCCAAGTGGGGGCAGGTGTCCGGGCTGACCCTCCTCCTCCCCCACGGCCATGAGGGGCAGGGACCGGAGCACTCCTCGGCCCGGCTGGAGCGGTTCCTCCAGCTCTGCGCCGAGGACAACATGCGGGTGGCCTACCCCAGCACCCCGGCCCAGTACTTCCACCTCCTCCGGCGGCAGGCGCTCACCCGCCCCCGGCGCCCCCTCATCGTCATGACCCCCAAGAGTCTGCTCCGGCATCCCCTGGCGGTCTCCACCCCGGAGGATCTGGCTTCGGGGGCCTTCCAGGGGGTCCTGGACGATCCCGAGGCGGCAGGGCGTCGGGATATGATCACCCGTTTGGTCCTCTGCTCCGGGAAGATCTTCTACGACCTCTGGACCCACGAGGCCCGGGAGGGGAACGAGGCGGTGGCCATCGCCCGGCTGGAGCAGTTCTACCCCTTCCCCGCAGAGGGGTTGGAGGCGCTGGTGGGGTCGTATCCCAACCTGAAGGAGGTGGTCTGGACCCAGGAGGAGCCCCGGAACATGGGGGGGCTGGCCTTCGTGGGGCCCCGCCTCAGGGCGGTGGTGCCCCGGCAGGTGCCCCTCCGGTACGTGGCCCGTCCGGAGCGGGCCAGCCCGGCCGAAGGGAAGGCCAAGGCCCACACGACGGAGCAGGATCGCATCGCCCGGGAGACCCTCCGGATGGAGTGATCCCCCCCGCGCGGGGCATTATGGCCCAGCACCCTCCCGCAGTTGGGACGAAAAGAGACCAGGCCCCCGGATCCGGGGGCCTGGTCTCTGTCCTTCCGTCCCATTTCGCTCAAGAATGCCCCATTTGGCCGCGACTCAAGTCCTTGTCCGGCATATTGTTATATCATTGTCGCCCATGTAGGATTCCCCCGGGCACATCGTTTGCTTTCGTTCTTCTAGGAGTGCCTCTCTCCCGAGAGGCCGACCTGCCCACCCCGGACGACATCATGAGTGAATCACATACCCCCACCGCCCCCGTGGTCCTGCGCCTGGGGCTGCTGCTGCTGCTGGGGGCGCCCGTGGCCTTCGTGACCTGGCACAACCTCAGTGAACTGTTGGCCGGCCGCCCCCACGGGCTGGGTCTTCTGCTCACGGCAGTCCTGATTCCCGTGGCCTTTCTGATCATCCGCTCCCTCGCCAGGACCGTGACGGCGCTGAGCGATGACGAGTAGCCCTTCCCGAGTCTGATCCCGTTCGCCCACCCCCAAACCCGAGATCAACCCCCATGTCGCAGACCCTGGCCGACAATGTCAGGACCACCTCGTCCCCCGAGGAGGAGCTTCCTCCCCCACGGGGGACCCTCTTCGTGTTGACGCTCTACGTGATCATCCTCGCGGGGATGTGGAGCGCCGTGTACTGGATCATGCTCCAGAGGAGCTGAGGACACGATGAATGCCGAACGAATGGAGAAGGCCTTCCTGGTCCTTTCGGGAGGGCTCCTGGGAGCCTTCCTCCTGGCACTTCTCTTCGCCACCGTGGGCCACGATATCCAGCTTCCCGGCAAGGCCGGCACCATCATCCCTTCCGAGATCCGGCAGACACCACCGTTCGACAACCCCGGACTCCGGGAGATCGAGCCCGGCCGCTACGAGGCGGTGATCCTGGGGGTGGCGTGGAGCTTCCAGCCCAGTGAGATCCGCATCCCGGCGGGAAGTGAGGTCACCTTCATCATGACCGCCACCGACCTCCTGCACGGGTTCAAGATCGAGGGGACCACCGTGAATGCGATGCTGATCCCGGGGCAGATCACCCGCGTGACGCACACGTTCCGGAATGCGGGCGAACACCTGATCATCTGCCACGAGTATTGCGGCATCATGCACCACACCATGTACGGAAAGGTGATCGTCGAATGAGCACACCGGTCGTGCACGATCCGAGCGGCTTCGATCTTCCGGGAAGCCAGAGGGCCCTCATCCGATGGATGGTCTACCTCGCGTTCGGAGCCCTCTCCCTGGGCTTCCTGAACGGGGCCGGCCAGGCCCTGAACTACGCCGGGATCGACATCCTCCGGTTCTTTCCGGGGATGCGGACCTACTATCAGGGCCTCACGGCCCACGGGGTGCTGAACGCCATCGTCATGACGTTCGCCTTCACCAATGGCTTCCTCGCGCTGACCACGGCCAGGGCCCTGGGGAAGCCCCTGAACACCTCGCTGCTGGCCGCCACCTTCGGGTTGCTCCTGGTCGGGACGCTCATGGCGGGATACGCCATCGCCACCGGCCAGGCCAGCGTCCTCTACACCTTCTACCCCCCCCTCCAGGCGCACCCCCTCTTCTACATCGGGCTGGCGCTCCTGGTCATCAGCACCTGGCTCACCGCCATCAATCTCTGGATCTGCCTGAGGGCATGGCGGAAGGAGAACACGGGCGCCAGGATCCCCCTGATGGCGTTCGTCTCGGTGGCCACCTACATCATGTGGTCCATCGCCTCCCTGGGAATCGCGGTGGAAGTGGTGGGGCTTCTGATCCCCTGGTCGCTGGGGTGGATCGAGAACTCCGATCCCCTCCTCTCCAGGACGCTCTTCTGGTTCAGCGGACACCCCATCGTGTACTTCTGGCTCCTGCCGGCGTACGTGTCCTGGTACATGATGATCCCGAAGCATGCGGGAGGGACCCTCTTCAGTGACACCATCACGCGGGTGGTCTTCCTGATGTTCCTGGTCCTCTCCATCCCCGTGGGTTTCCACCACCAGTACACGGACCCCGGGATCGGGCAGGGGATGAAGGCGGCCCACGCGGTCCTGACGTTCGGCGTGTTCTTCCCTTCCCTCATCACCGCCTTCTCTGTGATGTGGGCCCTGGAGATCGGGGGGCGGAGACGGGGAGCGAAGGGACTCCTGGACTGGTTCTGGAAGCTGGACTGGAAGAGCCCCGTTCTGGTGGCACAGGTGCTGGCCATGCTCACCTTCCTCCTGGGAGGGGCCACAGGGCTGGTGAACGCCTCGTACACCATGAACCAGATCATCCACAACACCACCTGGGTCCCCGGTCACTTCCACATGACCGTGGGATCGGCGGTGACCATGTCCTTCATGGGCATTGCCTACTGGATGATTCCCTACCTTACGGGGAAGAAGCTGGTCTGGGGGAAGATCGGCGTGGCCCAGTCCTGGATCTACTTCGTGGGTGTGCTGATCTTCGCCCGGGGGATGATCTCCGGGGGGCTGGACGGAATGCCCCGGCGCACCGCACTCATGGATGCCCCCTACTCCAAGCCCTCCTGGGAGCTGGCCGGACTCATCACCGGGGTGGGTGGCACCATCATGCTGGTGGGTGGGATGCTCTTCTTCGTGGTCCTCCTGGGCACCATCTTCTTCGGCAAGGAAGAGACGGGCCAGGATGTCCCATTCACAGAGACCTTCCAGGCCCCGTCCACTGCGGGATGGACGGCGGGACTGGATCGCTTCCGGAACTGGGTGGCCGTCACGGTGATCCTGATTGCGGTGGCCTACGCACCCTTCTTCATCGAGCGGTTCCCGCCTCAGCTCGTGGCGCCGGGACTGAAGATCTTCTGACGGACGTCATCCTCCCTGCGGCGCAGGGAGGATGACGGGCTCTCCGGAACGGAGGGGCCCGGAAGGACAGGCAGAGGCCCGGGGATCCAGCCGATCCCCGGGCCTCTGCTCATCGAGGGGGTGGCACCAACCACCCCCTGGAGGTCAGAACGGCCGGTCCACCGCCCGGCACAGGTACGCCATGAAGGGCGCCCCGGCCTGGCAGAGCCCCACGAAGGTGCGGAGGAATCCGGGGCTGGTCACCTCCTCCTCCCGCAGGTGCGCCACTCCGATGAAGTCCTTTCGCCGGAGATCAGCGATGAGTGGGTGGTTGGGATCCACCCCCCTGGGCGCCTTCGCCAGGGAGTCCCCTTCCAGCACCAGGTGGGGGGCGAAGGGGGCCTCTCCGGTGGTTCGGAGCCACCCTCCCGGATCCTCGAGGATCCGCTCCCGGAGGGCTCTCAGAGTCGGTCCGTCGGGGCGCCAGAGCCCCATCCCCACGAAGACATGTCCCGGTTCAAGGTGGAGGTAGAACCCGGGAGCATGCACATCCCTGGCAGAATCGTGGCGGAACTGGATCCCCAGCGTCGTCTTGTACGGCCCCCCCTCCTTCACGAACCGCATGTCCCGGTGGATCCGGAAGATGGACCCCCCCACCGGACGCGGATCGGCCCGGAAGTGCGGACTGATCCCTCCCAGGTGGGGAGCGAAGTCCATGACGAACCGGATCGCCGGCTCCTGGACCTGCAGGCGGTACCGTTCCCGGTGGGCGTCGAACCACTCCCGGGTGTTGTTCTCCGACAGCTCCCGGAGGAAGCCGAAGAGCCCCGGGGAGAAGTGGGGGACCGGGGGGGTCATCGCCGGAACACGCCCCCCGGATAGACCACAGGGCTCTCGTGGCCGTCCACCCCCACCGCCGCCACGCCAAAGAGGTAGTTGTCGATGACGATCCCCTCCAGGAGGGCCTCACCCACATTCCCCACGAAGCGGGAGTACTGCCACTGGGGGGCGGTGGTGTCCCGCCAGTAGACCCGGTATCCCGCCAGCAGTGGGGAATCGCTCAGCTCCCACCGCAGCGCGGTGGAGGGGCCCACCTGCCCTCCCACCAGGACCATTCCGGGGGCCGGGGGGGACCACGCCAGGGAGGCCAGCGCCAGCGTATTCACCGCCGTGAGGCTGGCGGCATAGTCGAAGTCCACCCCCTCCACCACGTCGCCGTACTCGATCCCCCCCTCGGTGCGGAGATCCTGGTGCTGCCGGTCGTAGTTCTCGTTGGTCTCCATGATCCGGACGCCGGGGAGCCCGATGTCGTTGAAGGGGCGGTGGTGCCCCCCCCGGCCGAAGCGGTCCAGCCGGTAGATCAGGATGGGATCCAGGTTCGGCATGTACTGCTCGGTGAGCCAGGCGATCCGACGGGCCAACTGCCGGGAGGGGCC
>CAYQVI010000022.1:0-27336 GCA_964420725.1 uncultured Gemmatimonadaceae bacterium
CTGGCCTTGATGAAGCTGGCCACCCCGGAGGCGGTGTCCAGGTGGCCGATGTTGGTCTTCACCGAGCCCAGGACACAGAAACCGTTCCCCTCGGCGCCATTGGCCCGGAAGGCCTCCGTCAGGGCCGTCACCTCGATGGGGTCCCCCACCGGGGTCCCGGTGCCGTGGGCCTCCAGGAAGCCGATGGACTCGGGCTCCACCCCCGACACCGCCAGCGCCTCGGCCACGGCAGTGGCCTGACCATCCACGCTGGGGGCCAGGAAGCCCACCTTCCGGGCACCGTCGTTGTTCACTGCGGAGCCCCGGACCAGGGCGTAGATGTGGTCCCCGGCCTCGAGGGCTTCCTGGGCCCGCTTCAGGACCACCACCCCGGCGCCGCTCCCGAACACCGTGCCCAGGGAGTCGGCGTCGAAGGAGCGGCAGTGACCGTCATTGGAGAGGATCTCCCCCTCCTGGTAGAGGTAGCCGATGTGGTGCGGCTGCTTGATGGTCACCCCTCCGGCCAGCGCGACATCGCACTCCCCGTTGAGGAGGCTCTGGGTGGCCAGGTGGATCCCCACCAGCGACGACGAGCAGGCCGTCTGCACGTTCACGCTGGGGCCGGTGAGGTTCAGCAGGTACGACACCCGGGTGGAGAGGAAGTCCTTGTCGTTCCCGGTGTGGCGGAGGAGGAAGAATCCCACATCCCGGGCAAGATCCGGGTTCGACATGAGATTCTGCCACAGGTAGGCGTTGGTCCCCGAGGAGGCGAAGACCCCTACGGCTCCCCGGATCCCCTCCGGGGTGTAGCCGGCGTCTTCCAGGGCCTCCCAGGAGAGCTCCAGGAAATGGCGCTGCTGGGGATCCATGATGGAGGCATCCCGGGGGCTGAAGCCGAAGAAGCCGGCGTCGAACATCTCCATGTCCTGGAGTGTGGGCGCCACCTTCACGTAGTCCGGGTGCCGGATCAGCGCCGGATCCACCCCGGAGGCCTCCAGCTCCGCATCCGTCAGCGGGGAGAAGGACTCCACCCCCTCACGGAGATTTCGCCAGAACCCCTTCAGATCCCGGGATCCGGGAAAACGCCCCGACATCCCCACCACTGCAATGGCGGTCTCCAGCCCCTCGATCCCCTGCTCGCTCATTCTGTGTCCGTTGAATCCGTTCATCGATTCGTGGCGTTCGGAGGGCGATGCATCCGCTCCAGGCTTCGTTGCGCCTCCTCCGCGTAGCGCTGCTACGCGTCGTCGGCGCGCCTTGCTGGAGCGGCGCCTCGCCCTCCTCACTGGGGCCACTCGGCTTCTTTCGTCTCACCACCCTGGAGGGCTCGGGGCTCGCTTCGCATCGCCCCTTCGCCGGTCGCACGGCGTCCCTCAGGCCACCCTATCGCCTGCGTTGCAGGCGGCGCTGCATGGCTTCGCGGCGCATCGCCGCCCGGTCCACGCCGGCCTCCGCCATGGCGCCGGACTCTCCCTCTCCACCGTCCTCCTCGCCGATGAATTCGGCCAGTGCGCGGATGGTGGGGAAGCGGAACAGGTCGGTGATGCTCAGCGCCCTCTGCACCTTGCGGGCCAGAAGGGTGTGGACCCGGATCGTGAGCAGCGAATGGCCGCCCAGATCGAAGAAGTTGTCGTCCCGCCCCACCCGCTCCACACCCAGGACCTCCTTCCAGATCCCGGCGATGATCTCCTCGGGCCCCTCCGACGGAGGCACGTACGCCTCGGTCGTGGCGCCATGTCCCCGATCCGGGGCCGGAAGCCGGTTCCGGTCGATCTTCCCATTGGGGGTGAGGGGGAACTCGTCCAGCGTCACGATGGTTCCCGGGACCATGTACTCCGGCAGACTCTCCCGGAGATGGCCCTTCAGCTCCGTGGCCGGGACCTCCTGCCCCAGGGGCACCACATAGGCCACCAGGCGCACATCGCCGGGGGTGTCCTCCCGGACCACGGCAACCGCCTCCTTCACACTCTCCAGTCCCGCCAGTGCCGCCTCGATCTCCCCCAGCTCGATCCGGTGCCCACGGAGCTTCACCTGGTGGTCCAGGCGCCCCAGGAACTCCACGTTGCCGTCGGCCCGGAACCGCGCCCGGTCTCCGGTGCGGTAGACCCGGGGAGGGGCTCCGCTCCGGTCCGGGGTGCTCCGGAAGGGATCTGCCAGGAAGCGCTCCGCCGTGAGCTCCGGGCGGCGCAGGTAGCCCCGAACCACCCCGTCGCCGCCGATGAGGAGCTCGCCGGACACGCCGGGAGGCACCGGCTGCATCAGCCGATCCACGATGTAGAAGCGGGTGTTGGCGATGGGTCGCCCCAGGGGGATCCGCCCCTCCAGTCCCCGGACGTCCTGTGTGGACGACCAGATGGTGGTCTCGGTGGGACCGTACATGTTCACCAGGCGGGCCGGCGTGGCTTCCTCCAGCTCGTCCCGGAGCGACTCCGGGAAGGCCTCGCCGCCCAGCATCATGATCTTCAGCGACCCCAGCGCCTCCCGGCTCTCCGGATCCGCCAGGAGGAGCCGGGCCATGGAGGGGGTGCACTGGAGGTGGGTCACCCCGTGGCGGCGGATCTGCTCCGGGAAGGGGGTGGCGCTGGGGCGGGCGTCCAGCTCCTCGCGGGAGGGATTCGCCCGGCGCATGAGCTCCGGCAGGTGCTGCAGGCTGGCCATGGTGTCCTCGTGGGACACCCCGAAGTCGATGAGGCAGGCGCACTCGTCCACATCCAGCGCCTTCAGCCGGTCCACCATCTCCACGCAGCCGTCCAGCGTCCCCATGAGGGCGCTGGTCTGGTAGTACCGCTCGAAGGCGTGGTCCAGGAGCGCTTCCAGGTCCGCCTCGGTGAAGGAGGCCGAGCGCATGTCCTGTCCACGCCCCTCCGCCAGGTCCTTGATCAGCGCCACCGAGGTGCGCAGATACTCCCGGAAGGGCCCCCACACCTTCGACCGCACCGTCTCGATGTCCGGCCCGATGAAGGTGTGGATCATCAGGGTGACGTACCCCTCGCCGGGGTGCCCAGCCTCCTTCCACGCCTTCCGGTAGAGGGCCAGCTTCTCCACCAGGTCCTCCGGGCTCTGCCCCAGGAGGTGGGTGAGGACGTAGCATCCCGATTCCCCGGCCCGGATGAAGGTGTCCGGGGTGCCGCCGGCGGTGAGCCAGATGTTCAGGTCGTCCTGGATGGGCTTCGGGTGGATCTGGATCTCCACCTCCCCCTTCGGGCCCGGCCGCCGGAGCTTCTCCCCCTTCCAGAGGGAGCGCAGCGTCCCGATCTGGTCCATGAGGACGTCCCGGCGCTCCGCATAGTTCTGCGGCTGGAAGATGAAGTCCCGGTCGTGCCATCCGGAGGCCACCGAGATCTCGGCGCGCCCCCCGGAGAGGTTGTCCACCATGGACCACTCCTCCGCCACCCGGATGGGGTCGTGGAGGGGGAGCACCACGCTCCCGGCCCGGATCCGGACGTTCTTCGTGATGGCCGCCACCGCGGCCCCCGTCACGGACGGGTTCGGATACAGCCCCCCGAAGGCGTGGAAGTGCCGCTCCGGGGTCCAGACGGCGGCAATGCCGTTCTCGTCGGCAAAGCGGGCTCCATCCAGGAGCATCCGGTAGCGGTTCCCGTCATGCTCCCCGGCGTCGGCAGCAAAGTAGAAGAGGGAGAAGTCCATCTTCCGGTAGGAGTGGGCCGGCACCGGAGCCTCGGCGCGCTCGTCCCCGTGCACCACCACCCGGAACCCCCGGGCCAGCGTCCAGAACAGCTCCAGCACCGAGATGTCGAAGGAGATGCTGGTGACGGCCAGCCAGGTACCGGGCTCCTCGCCACCGATCCGCTCGTCCATGCCGGCGAAGAAGTTGGCCACGTTCCGGTGCTCGATCATGACGCCCTTGGGGCGCCCGGTGGAGCCGGAGGTGTAGATGACGTAGGCCAGGTTGTCCGGGCCGGCTCCCCCCTCGGGGCGGGAGTCCGGCTGCCGGGCGATGGCGGCCCGATCGGTGTCCAGACGGACGATCTGCCCCGGAAGATCCGGGAACTCCTTCAGCGTGTGCTCATGGGTGAGCACCACCGGTGCCTCCGAGTCCTCCACCATCAGGCGCACCCGCTCCGCCGGATAGGTGGGATCCACCGGGACGTAGGCGCCCCCGGCCTTCAGGATCCCAAGGAGGGCCACCATGAGGTCCGCAGAGCGGTCCATGCAGACCGCCACCGGCACGTCGGGCCCCACCCCCAGCTCCCGGAGGTGGTGGGCCAGCCGGTTCGACCTCCGGTCCAGCACCTGGTAGGTGAGGACCTCGTCCTCGTACAGGACCGCCTCCCGCTCCGGGGTCCGGTCCACCTGCGCCTCGAACATCCCGTGCAGCGTAAGGGGCCCCTCCACCTCCACGTCGGTGGCGTTCCACTCCGCCAGCATCCGCCCCCGCTCCTCCTCCGTGAGGAGGGCCATGCGGGCCACCGGCGCTTCAGGCGACGCCACGATGGCCCGGAGCAGGGAGGTGAAGTGCCCCACCATCCGGTCGATGGTGTCGGCCTCGAAGAGGTCGGTGTTGTACTCGAGCTGCCCCTTGAAGCCGTCCCCCTCGGAGATCATGGAGAGGGTAAGGTCGAACTTTGCCGCCCCGGGATCCACATCCATCGGCTCGAACTGGAGCCCCGGGAGGTGGAGGCGGGGGGACGGGGTATTCTGCAGGATGAAGAGGACCTGGAAGATGGGCGACCGGCTGGGGTCCCGCTCCAGCCGAAGCGTGTCCACCACCCGATCAAAGGGCACGTCCTGGTTGGCGAAGGCGTCCAGCGACCCCTCCCGCACCCGCCGCAGCAGCGTCCGGAAGTCGGGGTCTCCCGACAGGTCCGTCCGCACCGCCAGGGTGTTCACGAAGAAGCCGATGAGGTCCTCGGTCTCCGGGCGGGTTCGCCCTGCCGTGGGGGTCCCGACAATCACATCCTCCTGGCCGCTGTACCGGGACAGGAGCGCCTGGAAGGCCGCCATGAGCCCCATGAAGACCGTGGACTCCTCCTCCCGGCAGAGCGCTTCCAGCCCGTGGCGGAGCTCCGCCGGGACCCGGAAGGTCCGGGTACGGCCGGGGAAGGTCTGCACCGGGGGCCGGGGATGGTCGGTGGGGAGCTCCAGCACCGGCAGGGAGCCCGCCAGCATCTCCCGCCACCGCTCCAGCTGCGTGTCCACGACCCCCGTGTGTTCGTCCAGCCAGCTCCGCTGCCATGCGGCGAAGTCCCGGTACTGGACCGGGAGCTCCGGGAGGGGCGAGGGCCGCCCTTCGCTGAAGGCCTCGTACAGCGCCATGATCTCCCGGTAGAGGACCCCCCTGGACCAGCCGTCGGAGACGGTGTGGTGCATGGAGAGCACCAGGAGGTGGTCCTCCTCGCCCAACTGCAGGAGCCGACCCCGGAAGACCGGCCCCGTTGCCAGGTCGAAGGGTCGCTGGACCTCCGCCTCGGCCCGGGTCAGCGCCGCCGCCTCCTTGTCCTCTCCGGATCCGCCGATCACCTCCAGCGGAAGGGGGAAGGTGGAAGGGGGATCCACCACGATGGTGGGCTCTCCATCCGTGTCCGCGAAGCGGGACCGGAGCGCCTCGTGCCGCCGGACGATCTCCGTCAGGGACTGCTGGAGCGCCGGGGCGTCCAGGCGCCCCTTGAGGCGGAGGGCTGCCGCCAGATTGTACGCCGTGGCCTCCGGGTCCAGCCGCTGGATCACCCAGAGGCGCTCCTGGGCATGGGAGGGGTGGAGTCGCCCTTCGGCGCTGGTGGGGACGATCCCCGCCTGCCGGACCCCCGGCGCCTCCGCCGAGTCCAGATGCTGGGCCAGCCCGGCCACGGTGGGCTCGTCGAAGAGAGCCCGGATGGGGAGATCCACTCCCAGGTGGTCCCGGATCCGGGACATGGCCCGGATGGCCAGCAGGGAGTGTCCTCCCAGCTCAAAGAAGCCGTCGTGGATCCCCACCCTCTCCACCCCCAGCACACCGGCGAAGATGGCAGCCAGCGCCTCCTCGGTGGGGTTCCGGGGGGGATCGGCCACGGGTCCGGCCCCGGCAGCCCCCGCCGACAGGTCGGGGTCCGGGAGGGCCTTCCGGTCCACCTTCCCGGTGGCGGTGCGGGGGAGGGCCTCCAGGAGGACCACCGCCGAGGGGACCATGTACTCCGGGAGCGTGGTGCGGAGAAACTCCCGCAGATCCCGGGAGGTGGGGGGGTGGTCGCCGGAGGGCACAACCCAGCCCACCAGCCTCCGCTCCCCCTCCGGCCCCGGCCGGGCGGCCACCACGGCCTCCCGCACACCGGGATGGGTCCGGAGCGCCGCCTCCACCTCCTGCAACTCCACCCGGAAGCCCCGGATC
Organism: uncultured Gemmatimonadaceae bacterium; assembly: GCA_964420725.1. GTDB lineage: Bacteria > Gemmatimonadota > Gemmatimonadetes > Longimicrobiales > Gaopeijiaceae > CAYQVI01. Next base: position 6,305 of record CAYQVI010000022.1, read on the forward strand.
TTCACCTGGAAGTCCGCGCGCCCCAGGAACTCCACTACCCCGTCCTCACGCCACCGGCCCAGGTCCCCCGTCCGGTAGAAGCGGCGGGCCCCGTCGGCCCCGGGGTTCCGGGTCACGAAGCGGTCCGCCGTCTCCTCCGGGAGGTTCCAGTACCCGATTCCGACGCCGGCGCCACCCACCCACACCTCGCCGGCCACACCGGCGGGGGCGGGCTGGCCATGGACATCCACCACCATGAGGCTGGTATTGGCGATGGGGCGCCCCACAGGCACCACCCCACCCCGCGTCGCCTCTTCCCCGGGGTCATCCACGGGGTACAGCGTGGCAATCCCCGTGGTCTCGGTCTGGCCGAACATGTTCACGATGCGGGACGGGTGCCCCAGCCCCTCCCGCCACCGCTGTGGAAGCTCCGCCGGGAGCGGTTCCGAGGCGGAGACCACCATCCGGACCCGATTGTCCAGCAGGTCCCTCGCCACATCGGGAGCCAACCCCTCCAGGAGGGAGACGCACTGACCCCAGTAGGAGGGAACCAGATCCAGCACCGTGGCGCCCCCGTAGCGGATCCGCCCGAACAGCACCAGCGGATCGGCCACCTCGTCTGCCGAGGCCATCACCACCGTACCCCCGGACACCAGGGGGAGGAAGAGCTGGCGCACGGCAGAGGAGAAGGCCAGGGAGGCGGTGTGGAGGTACCGGTCGCCGGGGAGGATCCCCAGCCCGTTCCGCATGGCCTGGACGTAGTGGGCCAGGTTCCCATGGCCGATCACCACTCCCTTGGGGCGCCCGGTGGATCCCGAGGTGTAGATGAGGTAGGCGGGATGACGGGGGGAGACCGCCACCTGCGGGTCCGTCTCCTCCAGGTCTGTCCGGCCCTCCACGTCGTCCAGGAGGAGCACCGGGGCGGTGGTTTCCGGGAGCCCTGCAGACACTGCCTCCCGGGTCACCAGCGCGGACACCCCGGCATCCTCCAGGACCAGCGCTACGCGGTCCCGGGGATACCCCGGATCCAGCGGCACCCAGGCCGCCCCTGCCCGGAGGATCCCCAGGACCCCCACGGGTGCATCGCCGGTGCGGGGCACGGCCAGCGCCACACGGTCCCCCGGCTGGATCCCCCGCTCCACCAGGACCCGGGCCAGCCGGTTCGCCCGGCGGTCCAGCTCCCGGCGGGTGAGCGTCTCTCCGGCGGCATCCACGGCGATCCCGTCGGCGTCGGCGGCGGCCCGACCTGCCACCACCCGGTGGACGAAGTCCAGCTCCTTGTACCGCTGAGCCGTGTTGTTCCACTCCCGGATCCGCTCCATTTCGGAGGGGGTCAGCGAGGGGAGGTTTCCGATGGGGAGGTCCGGGGCGGCGGCCAGGGCGGTGAGGAGGGTGACCAGGCGCTGGAGGAGACGTTCGGCCCCGGTCCTGTCCATACGTTCCGGATCCCAGGAGAGGCGGAGCGAGACGACCTCCCCCCCCGTGGCCTCCAGGACCAGCGGCCACCCCCAGCGGGTGGAGAGTGCGAAGTCGGATCCCGCCACGGCGGGCACCCGGCTCCCGGGGTCGGTGTCCCGCCAGACCAGGAGGGCCTCCGCCAGCGGTGTGCCGGCGGACATCCCACTCCACCCCCGGAGTCTGGCCGGGCCCACGGCTGCAAAGCGACCGGCTTCCTCCGTGTCCCGATGGAGCTCCCGGACCCACTCCATCACCGGTCGTGCGGCGGGGATCGAGGTGGGGAGGGGGAGGGGATTCCTGAAGGCCGGACCGTCGGCAGACCCGGACAGGAGTCCCAGGACGATGTCCTCCTCCCCTGCCTGTCGGGCCAGCAGGATCCCCCAGGCCCCCCGCACCAGCGCCTCCAGGGGGAGTTCCTCCCGCTGTGCCAGCGCCTTCAGTTCCCCGCTCACCAGCGGATCCAGCCCGATCCCGGTGGAGGCAGAGGCCACAGGCACCGTCCCGGGGCCACGTCCCCGTCCCACCACGGAGGTGGGACCCTCCACTCCCGCCAGACGGGGGCGCCAGAACGCCTCGGCCCCCTCGGGCTCCGGCGGACCGGACTCCTCCTCCTCCTGGTGCGTCGGGGGAAGCAGTTCCCCGCCGGCGATCCGCCGGGCCTCCTCCAGCGTCCCGTTGAGGATCCGGAGCGACGTCCCCTCGTCCGCCAGGAGGTGGTGGAAGGTCCACGCCACCACCAGGCCGCTGGGAAGGCGGATCAGGTCCAGGCGGTGCAGCGGAGCCCGGCCGGGATCGAACCCTTCGGTCCGGATTGCGGAAAGAAGTTCCTCCAACCCTTCGTGGGCGTCGGCCTGTGACAACCCCCTCCAGTCGTGCTCGTGCCAGGGGAAGCCCGCCTCCATCTCCACCACCCGCACCGGGTCCCCTTCACTCTCCCACACGAAGCGGCTCCGCAGCACCGGGTGCCGCTGGATGGCCCTGGCCCATGCCTCCAGAAGCCCGGATTCCACTGTGGGATCGAGCGTTCCGCGGATCTGGTGGATGTGGACCCCGGTGCCTGGAGCACCCAGGGTGTGGAGGAGGATCTCCCCCTGTAGGGGAGTGAGAGGCAGGGGGTGTCCGACGGTCGAGGGGCTCATCACCGCTCCTTCAGGGAATCCGTCCCGGGACGAAACCGCAGTCGCGGGCATCCCGGGGAGAGGTTGCAGCGGCAAGCCTCGTACCATGGAGCCCGGTGAAGTGGCGTCCGGATAAATGCAGAGAGGGTCCGGGGTGCAACGTGCTCGTCAGTATGAGCGCCCCGGTGTCACGAATCGTCGCTGCTGCGCTGGGGCTACACCCGTGGTCCAGGGGCGGCAGGGTCAGCCCTCGCCCCATCCGCAACCCGGGTGGGAGGACCCCTGCCACCGGCGGGTGGCCAGGAAGGGGAAGCGCTCTCCGGACATGGAGTCCAGGCATGGCTCCACCTGCACGACAAGCTCCAGCACCCGCCCATCCTCGTGGGTCGTGGTGAGGATCCTGAGGTCGCCGTCCATCCGTTCCGATGCAGGGGGGAAACGAATCGGTTCCAGCAGGTCGGGGGCCTGCATCTCCACCCCGTCCACCCCGAAGCGCACGGCCCAGTCGGGCTCGTTGCCCCGGGCCACCAGTCCCCACTCCGGCTCGGGGCACTCCATCGCCTCCCCGGCGAAGGAGAGCTGCCGGATCTCCGACACCCGGAATCCATAGGCGTAGCGGGCGCCGGGGCCGGAGGTGGGAGGATCTCCGATGACCCCCACCAGCTCTGCGTAGACCGGTTCGTTGGGGATGGCTGCCAGCATCCCGTAGAGGTCCTGGAGTTCCCCCCCCGTGGCATCCTCCACCCAGGCGGGGATCTCCTCGCCGCAGGGAATGAACCCCCGTTCCTCCAGCCCCATGGCCAGGATCCCCCGATAGGCCCTCGGCTCGTCCATCTCCGCCCCCACGAAGCCCTCTCCCGGAATGCCCGTCTCCCGATTCCCGGGAGCGTCTCCACCGCAGGCCCAGGCCACCAGGAGGAGGAGGATCAGTGCAGGGGCCGCGGGGCGGACCACCACCGGTGAGCGGAACACGGGTACCTCCGAAGGGGGGGGCGGAGAGGCGGAGTCGGGTCCGGGTAGCGCCATGCCCCGCCGGACTCCTACCATGGTGGACGCCCGGCCGATAGGGAAGGCCCGGCCGTCACCGCGCCCACAGGAGTTCCACGTGCACTTCATCCAGACGCCGCAGGCACCCGTCCCTGCCGGCCACTACAGTCAGGCGGTGGTCCACAACGGCCTCGTCTACGTCGCGGGACAGCTGCCCCACGACCCCGCCGCCCCCGGAGCGGCCCCCGGGGATGCCGAGGCCCAGACGGAGCAGACCCTCCGGAACGTCCAGGCGGTGCTGGAGGCCGCCGGCAGCGGGCTCCACCGGATCCTGCAGGCCACCGTGTACGTCACCGATGTGGGGCTGTGGGGCGACGTCAACCGTGCGTACGCCCGGATCATGGGAGAACACCGCCCCGCCCGGGCGGTGGTTCCGGTGAAGGAACTCCACCACGGCTATCTGGTGGAGATCCAGGTGATCGCGGCCACCGGAGAGGGTCCATGAGATCCGGCCCTTCCTCACCCGGGCGGGCCGCCCCCCTCCTCCTCCTGGGGGCTCTCCTGGTGGGCTCGTCCGGGTGTGCCACCCTGCAGCAGATGGCCGCACTGCGACAGGTGGACTTCTCCCTGGATCGGGTATCGGCGCTGACCCTGGCGGGCGTGGACCTGACCCGGGTCCGGAGCTATGAGGAGCTGGGGGTGGTGGATGTGGCCCGGATCACGGCGGCGGTGGCCACCCGCCGGCTCCCCCTGGACTTCACCCTCCATGTCCGGGCGGACAATCCCGAGGGGAATGGTCAGGCCCGGATGACGGCGCTGGACTGGACCCTGTTCCTGCAGGACCGGGAGACGGTGAGCGGGGGACTGCCGTCCTCGGTGCTGATCCCTGCCGGGGGAGAGGCGGACATCCCCCTGGGGATCCGCCTGGACCTCCTGGAGTTCTTCGACGGGAGCGGCCGGGACCTGGTGAACCTGGCGCTCTCCCTGGCTGGACAGGAGAGCCCCCCCACCACCGTCCGCCTCCAGGCCCTGCCCACGGTGGACACTCCCATCGGACCGATCCGGTATCCAGGTCCCATCACGGTGGCGTCCCGAACCGTGGGGGGGTGAAGCGGGGGAACAGGGGGGTGGCCCGGAGGTGGGAAACGGCTTGCGGGAGGGCGCGGGTGTAACGAAACTATCCGAACAATAGTTCGGGGGCTGCTTCCCGGACGGTTCTCCACCCTGTTCCGGATCCCCCCGTGACGCAGGCCCTGATCGTCAGCAGTACCCCTTCCGTTCGCGATCAGCTTTCCCAGGCGCTGGACGGGGCCGGGGTGAGCAGCCGGGTGACGGAACGAGTGGACGATGCGTTCCCCCACCTGGGGGAGACGCTGGAACTCCTGTTCATCGACTTCTGCCTCCGGGACGGCACCGGGCTGGAGCTTCTGGAGGCGGCCCGGGAGGCGGGGGTGCGCCTCAACGTCCTGGTGGGCGACGAGTCGGAACTGAGTGCCGCGGAGGAGCTCCTCCGGGACGGGGTGGCCGAGTATCTCCCGCTGCCGGTCCAGCGGGGGCAACTGGACGCCCTCCTCCGGCGCGCCAGCCAGGCGCAGCAGGTGCGGCAGGAGGAGGAGAAGTGGAAGCGGGAGCGGGAGAATGGCCGCTTCGGTCCCCTCGTGGGCTCCGCCCCGGCCATGCAGGCTCTCTACGACCGCCTCGCCCGGATCGCCCCCAGCTCAGCCCGGGTGCTCATCACCGGGGAGAGCGGCACCGGGAAGGAGCTGGTGGCCCAGGCCATCCACGAGATGAGTCTCCGACGCCGGGAGCCCTTCATTCCCACCAACTGCGGGGCCATCGCGCCCACCCTCATGGAGAGCGAGCTCTTCGGCCATGAGAAGGGGAGCTTCACCGGGGCAAACCGGCGGCGGAGCGGGCTGTTCGAGCAGGCAGACGGAGGAACCCTCTTCCTGGACGAGATCACCGAGATGCCGCTGGAGCTACAGGTGAAGCTCCTCCGGGTCCTGGAGACCTCCCGTTTCCGGCGGATCGGGGGAGAGGAGAACCTCCGGGTGGATGTCCGGGTCCTGGCAGCCACGAATCGTCTCCCGGAGGAGGCCATCGAGGAGGGGAAGCTCCGGGAGGATCTCTACTACCGGCTGAAGGTGCTCCACGTGGCCCTTCCCCCCCTTAGGGAGCGGCTCGAGGACATCGAACTCCTGACCCGCCACTTCATGGAGGCCATCGCCCAGCGGGAGGGTGTGGAGCGGACCCTTCCCCACGGCTTCCTCGGCGTTCTGAAGGAGCACCACTGGCCTGGCAACGTACGGGAGCTGCGGAATGCGCTCTACACGGCCTTCCTCCTCTCCCAGGGGGATGAAGTGGAGGTGGACCAGCTCCCCCCGGAGGTGCTCAACGGGGCGGGGGAGGTCCACATGGAAGGGGGAGTGGTGCGGGTTCCGGTGGGGAGCACCGTGAAGGAGGCCGAACGGAGGCTCATCCTCACCACCCTGGCCTCGGTGGACGGACACAAGACGAAGGCCGCCAGCCTCCTGGGAATCAGCCTGAAGACCCTCTACAACCGGCTGCACAGCTACGGCTACATGTCCGACGGGGAGGAGGGGGGCGGAGAGGGGAACGGCAACGGGACGGGGAGCTCCTGATCCTCCCGTTCCGGTGTCGGACCGAGCCTGCGTCTGCCGCTCTTCTGCTGCCAGCGTCTGACCTGACCGCCGGGGGGCAGCTCGACGGTGGGTGAGGGCCGACCGCCTTCCACCGGGACCCCCGCCCGCCGTTGTAGACCCTGCACGCCCCCGGCAGAAAGGACAGGAGAAACACCCGGGGGGAGGACGCCGGGCCGGAGCGCGGCCCGCGGCGATCGTCCAGTCCCCGCGCCACGAACCACCCCTCTGCCACCTCCCCGGGACAGTCCGGCACACGCATTGCCCCCCTTCTGCCCCGAGACCGGCCGCACCGGAGCCGGTGGTGGATACACCCTTGAACGGGGGAGAGCAGGATGAACCGCGACACGCTGGAAGGTGACTGGAAGCGGATGAAGGGGAAGCTGAAGGAGACCTGGGGGGAACTCACCGACGATGACCTCGACCGCCTGGAGGGGCAGCAGGATCAACTCGCCGGTGTCCTCCAGAAGCGCTACGGCTGGGCGCGGGAGCGGGCGGAGGAGGAGGCCCGCACCTTCCAGTCCTCCACATCGAGGACCTCCTGACGAGCCTTTCCTGAGGAAGGTCGCCTCCCTTCCGGGAGGTGGACGCGGGAGGGGCCCTGACCGATCGGTCGGGGCCCCTCCTGGCATGGAGGGAACCCTCCTTCCGAGGGCCGATGGGGCACGCTTGTGGCATCACTGAAGGGGTGGAAGACGTCGCAGAGCAGCGCAGCGAGGTCTTCGGGAGCGGCGCACCTATCTGTGCATGCTCTTGCAGTAGAATAACTTACGATGCCGTTGTGCGGTCGTTCCCCCTGCTGACCCAGGAGGGAATATTGCTCTCCCCGACGGGGGATTCCTCCCGGGGTCCAGGAGTGACAGGGGGAGAGGAACGCGACCCGCTGCGGCGATGCCATGGAGGCTTCCATGAGACGGATCCTACTGGTTCTCGGACGACCCGATGAACGCACCCTCCTGTCCAGGATGTTCCTCGATGGAAGCTGGGATGTGAGTGAGGCCGGCTCCCGGCGGGAGGCGCTCCACCTCGCCCGGGAGGGAGGCTTCGATCTGCTCCTGGCGGATGCCCTGCTCCGGGACGGGCGGGGGATGGACCTCCTCCCCCTGGTGGCTCCGGGGCGGGGCCGGGCCCTGTTCATCGTGGACCCGGGGGGCAGCCTCCCTCCCGGGATGGTGACCCTGGAGCGACCCCTGGAGGTGGAGGATCTGGAGGAGCTCCTGACCCTCGGAGGACCGGTGCAGCGGGCCACCGCCCGGATCCCCGGGGGGGCCACCCACCGACTCTCCGGCAGCGAGGCCGCCCCTCCCCGGAGGGCTCGGGGCCGTGTGCCGGCGGATCTCCCGGACCCGGACCCGGTGGGCCCCCTGGTGGGCGTCTCCCCGGCGATGGTCCGACTCCGGGAGCAGATCCGGCGGATGGGACCGGCGCAGGCGGGGGTGTTCATCTCCGGGGAGACCGGCACCGGGAAGGAGGTGGTGGCCCAGGCGCTCCATCACGCCAGTGGCCGCAGCAGGGGGCCGTTTGTGGCGGTGAACTGCGGAGCCATCTCCCCGTCGCTGGTGGAGAGCGAACTCTTCGGCCATGAGCGGGGGAGTTTCACCGGCGCCACCCGGCAGCACGCAGGGGTGTTCCAGCAGGCCTCCGGGGGGACGCTCCTCCTGGACGAGATCACCGAGATGCCCCTGGCCCTTCAGGTGCGGCTCCTCCGGGTCCTGGAGATGGGGGAGGTGGTCCCGGTGGGGGGGGAGCAGGCGGTAGCGGTGGACTGCCGGGTGCTGGCGGCCTGCAACCGGGATCCGGTGGAGTCGGTGCGGAAGGGGATCCTCCGGGAGGATCTCTACTACCGCCTGAACATCCTGCATATCCGGATCCCCCCTCTCAGGGAGCGGTTGGAGGACATCCTTCTGCTGGCCCGACACTTCCTGGGGGAGTTGGCGGGCGGCCATGGGGTGGGCACCCCCGCCACTCCCGAGTGGGATGAGACCGTGTGCCGGCTTCTGGAGGGGTGGCCGTGGCCGGGAAACTGCCGGGAGCTCCGGAACGTGATGGAGGGGGCGTTCTGCCTGGCCGGGGGAGCCGGGATCCGCCCGGAGCATCTCCCGGATGAACTCCGATCCGGAAAGCCCTCCCGGAGTCGGGATGGGGGGGCGCTGAGGATCCTCCCGGGGACCACCGTGGAGGAAGCGGAGCGGCGGCTGATCCTGGCCACACTGGAGGACCTGCAGGGTCACAAGACCCGGGCGGCCCGGATGCTGGGAATCAGCCTGAAGACGCTCTACAACCGTCTGCACACCTATGGATACCCCATCGGTACGGCCGTGGGGGAGGACGAGGCGGAGTTGCGTCCCGCCTGAGGGAGGCCGGGGCCGGGGGGATGACCCTCCCGGCCCCGGATCGGGTCAAACCACCCCATCCACCGGGGGTGGGAAGGAGTACCGGATCCCTTCACGGATCTGCTGGTGCACACGCCCGTTCACCCAGGTCTGCCGGGCCTGGTGGGGGCGGGTGGGATCCTCCGAGAGCTTCCACTCCCAGGTCTCCACCGCTCCCGCAGGCCGATCGCGCCAGTCCCCCTCAACCTCCCGGCCGCTCCGTCCTCCGGCCCTGACCCATCCCTCAGGGGTGAGATGGAATCGTGGGCTGTTCCTCTGCAGGTCCATGGGAAGCCTCCATTCGCAGGGATTCCCGGACCGCGAGGGAACGCGGCGGGGAGCTTCCCTCATAGCAATCCCGGTGCCACACCCCGACACCTCGCCCTCCCGCCCCCGGGCTGGCTCCTCCCCACCCGTGTTTCCCGGGTCCCGGCCCTCCCGCTGCCCCTCTCCAGGGGAGTGCAGGATCGCCTCTCCACTGTCCCATGGCATGCCGTTTGCGCCCCATGGATGATGCGCCACCGCGACGATCCGTCCCATGAAGGAGCATCATTGCATGCCAGAATCCATGTCCGGGCATCCATTCCCCAGGCGAGCCCCAGCGGCCCGACGGAGGGCCGTGGAGCCTCACGTCGAGTACCGCGCGGCCGCCAAACTGGCCCGTCGGGTGGCTCTGGTCACCGCAGCCCACGCCGGGGTGGCCCGGGCTGCCGCCGCTCTCTTCGCCCGGGAGGGGGCGGATCTGGCCCTGGTCTTTCCGGAGGGGGAGGAGGATGCCGCCCGTGAGACCCTTGAGCAGGTGTGCCTCAGCGGGGGGCGCTGCCTCCTCCTCCCCGGAGACACCCTGAACGAGGACTTCTGCCGATCGGCCGTGGAGGACACCCTCTCCACCCTGGGCCGACTGGATATCCTGGTGAACGGGTCGATCCATCTCCCGCCGGGAGGTGGGAAGGGGAGGCGGGGTTCCAGGCGGGAAGGGGCCCAGGAGGTGGCGGAGCGCCTTTCCCGCCACCTCTTCAGGAGTCTGCAGGTGGTCACGGCGGCGGTGGACCACCTGCGTCCGGGGTCGTGCGTCATCAATACGGGCGCCCATCCCCGCTCGTCCCACCCCGATCCCGATGCGGACGAGGCCGCCGCCCGACGAGCTGTCTGGGCCTTCACCCGGAGCCTGGCCGGGGCGCTGGCCCCGGTGGGCATCCGGGTCAACTGCGTGGATCCCGCGCCGGGAATGGGTGGGGGGGAGGCCGGGCCCGCACCGGAGGATCTTGCCCCCACCTTCGTCTATCTCGCGGCCAACCCGGACTCCCTCCACGTCACGGGGGAGGTGGTGACCGTCCGCGGATGAACCGCCGCAATCCTCCGGGACCGGTGGACCCCCGGCTGCCGCGAACTTACACCGCCCGTGTAGGCCCTACCGGGGTTCCCCCGTCCGTTCCCCCCGTCCGTCCCCCCGCCCGGCCTCCAGGCACCCTCCCCCCCGGGGAACCCCACCTCCCCTGGAACCGTTGAAACTCCAACGGGATCCTGGTGCGCACCCGACTCCCCCGCTCCCCGCGGCACGGTGGCTGCCTCCTGTGGAGGTCTCCGATGCTGACCCCAGCCGCCCTGGAGGCGCCATGATCCCCCCCCGCCCCACGCGAAGCGGCCTCCTTCCCTGGACCTGTCTCCTGGTGGGTGCGGTCCTTTCCGGCTCCGCTTGCGGTAGCGAGCAGGTGGATCACCCAACGGATGACTATGTCCCCCCGGTCCTCCTCTCCCCCCCCGAAGCTCCCAATCCCACCCCCCTGGCCACCGACCTCCGGATGGTGACGAACTCGGCTCGTCAGTTGAGGTCGGAGTTGCGAAGATTCGCCGATACCGCCGCCTCCCACGCCCGCTCCTATCCTGCCGCCCGCTGCTGCCCCCAGGAGCTCCGGGACCTCATGGTCCGGGGTCACCGCTGGGATGCCGCTGCAGAGGAGGAGGAGCACCGGGTGATGCCCATCCTGGAGCGACTGGTGACCGAGCCGGAACTCCAGCACGCCCCCCGGCTGCTGGACCTGGTGATCCACCGCGTGACCGCAGCGGGTCTCCCCCCCTCCTGAGGCGACGCAGGGTGCGGGGGTGCCGGTTGTAGGGGCTACACAGGCACCGGGCAGGAAATACGAGCGGCGGGGTGCCTGCCGGAAACGCCGGCATCCCACACGCATACTGTAAAGCAATGAGGAATAGACACTTGGGGGGATAACCATCGCGCGGGCACGCCCCGTGCGAATCTCGGTTGCGGATCGTCGACCCCTGTCCGGGATCGGCGCCGCAATCCTTCCCAACCGTGGGAGTCCCGCATGCTTGGCATGACGCTGACGTTCCTGATCCTGGCCCTCGTCGCGGCCTTCCTCGGCTTCTCCGGCATCGCCGGGGCGGCGGCGGGGATCGCACAGATCCTCTTCTACATCTTCCTGGTCCTCCTGGTGGTGAGCTTCATCGCCCGGGCGGTGCGGGGCCAGCCTCCGGTCTGACCGGCCCCCCTTTCCATGCCCTGGCCCCCGCCTGCGCCCACTGCGGCTGCAGGGTGTTGGGTCATGGGGTGGAGGAGAAGGACTCCATCTACTGCTACCAACACTGTGGGGACTCCCCCCGTCCCCACTGAGGGGGGAGTGGGAACCGGGCCCGGGAACTGGACATCCGGGGACGCAGTTCCATGCGGAAGAGCGAATGGATCTCCGCCATCCGGAAGGAGCAAGGTTGATGCGCTGTCTCGCCGGGACGTCCCCAGGGAGGGTGGTGGTGTGGTAGACCATCCTCCGGAAGCCTCCAGTCCCCACCGGATCAAATCGCTCCGGGAATCCAGGCGGTTGGGTATGGAGCCCCTCGAACTCCGGGTCATCCGATCAGGGGACGGGAGGTGATGTGGAGCCCCCGGAGGTCATCCCCCGTCCGGACTGACGCCACGCCTCCGGGCGATGAGTTCGATCTCCACGTCGGCACCCAGGGGAAGGGAGGCCACCCCGATGGTGGTCCGTGCCGGATACGGCTCCTGGAAGCGGGAGGCGTACGCCTGGTTCATGTCCTGGAATGTGGCCATGTCCGTGAGGAACACGTTGACCTTCACCACGTCCTCCGGGCCCAGGCCTCCGGCCGCCAGCACGGCGAAGAGGTTGTCGAAGCACTGGTGGGTCCGGTCTCCGATGGTCCCGTCCCGGAGTCTTCCGGTGGCGGGGTCCAGCGGCGTCTGGCCGGAGCAGAAGACGTAGCGACCGTCGTCGATGGCGTGGGAGTAGGGACCGACTGCGGTGGCATCCGGGCTGGACAGGGGGAGTCGGGTCACGGGGCATCATCCAGCGAAGGTGAAGTTGATACGGCGAAGGTTACACGCTAATGTGGACGCTTCGCTGCTCAAGGTAGCAGGGGTTCCCTGATACACCGACCATTCCCGCCAGGAGGCGCACATGCGTTTCGCCGCTGTCCCCACTCGAGTCTTCTCGACCCTGTTCCTCCTCGCCGCGGCCGCCTGCGCCCCGGGCGGGGATGGTGAGGCCGCAACTGCGGAGTCGATGGCCGCCGCAGTTCCGGAGTCGATGGCCGCTGCCATGCCGGCGGGGCAGATGTCCTGCTTCCTCCGGGGGGCTACGATGGAGGAGGCTGCGGCCCGCCCCAGCCCGGTCGGGCAGACCTCGTTCTCCCTGAACGGGGGCGAGGGGCTGCTGTGCTACGGCCGTCCCTCGGCCAACGGCCGTGTGGTCATGGGTGAGCTTGTTCCCTACGGCACCCCCTGGAGGCTCGGCGCCAATGAGGCCACCGCCATCCACCTCTCCGCCGCCGCCACCATCGGCGGTGTTGCGGTGCAGCCGGGATCCTACTCCCTCTACGCCGTCCCCGGCCCGAGCGAGTGGACCTTCCATGTGAACACCCAGGTGGAGCGGTGGGGCATTCCCATCAATGACGGGGTGATGGCGGCCGATGTGGGGACCTTCACCGTTCCCACGGCGGCGACTCCCTCCATGGTGGAGCAGCTCACCATGGAGTGGGCCGACCATGGCCAGGGGATGGGACACATCGTCATCGACTGGGAGAACACCCGGGTCGAGGTGCCGGTGCACGCAGCCGGGATGTAGCAAGCGTCCCGGGGGGTGCAAGCCTCCGGAATCTGGGAAGACGGACCCCCGTGCCACCGGCACGGGGGTCCGTTTGCCTTGCGGGGGCGGCCCACCCCCCGGAGTCTATTCCGGCGGGAGATCCCGGTGGGTGAAGGTCCTACCGCCGGGGCCGTAGTCCCCCGCCCCCTGTCCCTCCCCCCGGAGGAGCCAGCGGGAGGTGAGGAGCCCCTCCACCCCGACAGGGCCCCGGGCGTGGATGCGCCCGGTGGAGATCCCCACCTCCGCCCCCAGCCCGTAGCGGTACCCGTCGGCGAAACGGGTGCTGGCGTTCCAGAAGACCGATGCGGAGTCCACTCCGTCCAGGAAGCGTTGGGCCGCCTCCGGGTCCGCGGTGACGATGGCATCCGTGTGGGCGCTTCCGTTGCGGTGGATGGCATCCATCGCCTCTTCCAGACTCCCCACCACCCGGACGGCCACGATGAGGTCTCCGTACTCCGTGGCACCGTCCGACGGAGCGGCAGGGACGGCTCCGGGAATGTGGGGGAGCGCCTCGGGGTCGGCCCGTACCTCCACTCCCGCCGCCTGGAGTGCCTCTCCCACCCCGGAGAGCCAGGGGAGGAAGTCCCGGTGCACCAGGATGCTCTCCACGGCGTTGCAGGCGGAGGGGTAGGTGCACTTGGCGTCCACGGCCAGGTGACGGGCCATGTCGGGATCGGCCCGGGCATCCAGGTAGAGGTGGCAGATCCCCTCCGCATGCCCCAGCACCGGAATCCGGGTGGACTCCTGGATGGAGCGCACCAGCTCCCCTGACCCCCGGGGGATCACCAGGTCGATGAGTTGATCCAGCTCCAGGAGATGCGTCACCGCCGCCCTCCCCTCCACACCGGTCACCGCCTCCGGCGCCAGCCCCTCTCCCGCCAGCGCCTCCTGCAGGCACTCCACCAGCGCCCGATTGGAGTGGCGCGCCTCGGAGCCCCCCTTGAGCAGCACCCCGTTCCCCGAGCGGAGGGCCAGCGACCCGATCTGGATCACCGCATCCGGGCGGCTCTCGAAGATCACCAGGAGCAGACCCAGCGGACTCGTCACACGGGAGAGGATCAACCCGTCGTCCAGCTCCCGCCGCTCCTGCACCCGTCCCAGCGGATCCGGGCCCTCCGCCAGTTGCGATACCCCCTCCCGGAGGGTGGCCAGCTTCGCTGCCGAGAGGGCCAGCCGGTCCAGGAGGGGACCGGTGAGCCCCGCCTCCCGGGCCGCCGCAAGGTCCTGCCGGTTGGCCTCCAGGAGGTGGGGCTCCCGGGAGCGGAGGAGCTCCACCAGCCGCCGGAGCACCGCCGACCGGCGCTCCCCCCCTGCTGTGGCCAGCCCCCGCTGGGCCTCCCGGGCCCCCCGGGCTCGGGCCTCAAGGGCGGCGGGTCCCTCCACTCCAGTGTGGTCCTGGGTCCTCTGGTTCATGGGGTCTCCAGCACGATGTCATCCCTGCGGATCAGGGCGTGGGCGTTCCGTACCCCCGCCGGAGGCGAACCGGCGCACCAGGCCCGGACCGTGGGGGCGTCCCAGGCGATGATCCCCCGCCCCAGCCGTCGCCCTCCTCCCCTCAACTCCACCACGTCCCCGGTCCGGAACTGCCCCTCCACCGAGGTGACGCCAGCGGCCAGGAGGGAGGCATGTCGCCCTGTCAGGGCCTCCACCGCCCCATCGTCCAGGACGAGGACCCCCCTGGACGCGGCTGCGAAGGCGATCCACCGCTGACGGGCATGGAGACCACTCCGGGCTGGAAACCAGGTGCCGATCTCGTCGCCCCGGAAGAGTGCAGGCCACCGCTCTGGCTCCCGACCGGAGGTGATCACCACGTGGCACCCCCCCCGTGAGGCCACCATGGCCGCCTCCACCTTGCTCCGCATCCCTCCCCGACCGGCACCGACCGCAGGAGGGGCAGGGAGCTCGTCCAGCTCGTCCGGATGCTCGACCTTTGAGATCAGGGAGGCGCCAGGGTCCTCCCGGGGATCCCGGTCGTAGAGGCCCCCCACATCGGTGAAGAGGACCAGGAGGTCGGCGTCCAGCTTCGTGGCCACCAGCGCGGAAAGGCGGTCGTTGTCCCCGAAGACCGGTCGGGGACCGGTGGTCAGGGCCAGCTCCTGGGTGGAAATGGCGTCGTTCTCGTTGATGATGGGGACGACCCGGTGCCGGAGGAGCGCGTGGAGGGCTGCCCGGAGGTTCAGGTACCGGTCCCGGTGGTCGAAGTCCGGCTCCGTAAGCAGGAGCTGTCCGCAGAGCATCCCCAGCCTGGAGAACGCCTCCTGGTAGAGGGACATCAGCCGGGTCTGGCCCACGGCGGCACACGCCTGTCGCTCATCCACCTCGCTTGGGGTGGCGGCCAGTCCCAGGGCGTCGCGCCCCAGCCCGATGGCCCCGGAGCTGACGATGAGGACCTCCCGCCCCTGGCGGCGGAGGGAGGCGCAGGTCTCGGCCACCGACACCAGCCGGGAGAAGGCCAGCGCCCCGTCGTCGTGGGTGAGGACCCGGGTGCCGAGCTTGAGCACCACACGGCGGGCCGACGCGACTCCGGCGCGCTGGGGTGAAGCGTTCTCCATGGATCCGGACGGAGGGGAGGAAGCAGGTGCGGGCGAATCCTGAATATGTCGATGGCGCCATGTGCCACGCGACCCCCCCCGGAAGCCCCCCGGCGCCGTGGTCAGGGGCAGGGAGCCCGGCGCCCAACCCTTCTCCCACCGGGGGGTGGGGGCGCCACCCGGATTCGCTGGAATGTCTGACATCGGCGCCCCTGGGGAAGAAGGGGGCTGGTTCATCGCTCCACGAGCGGGAGTTCCTGGGGAAGACCTGGGCGACCCAGCATCCCTGGCGTGCGACTCCAGGCCTCCGGGGCTGGTCCGGTCCCGCCGGGATCGCCGCCCCCGACCCTCCGGATCAGCCTGAGATCACAGGCGTCGGCACTGGTCCTTCTTCTCGCCGGCGATGTTGCCGCCGCCGGTGGGGGCGGGACGGTTCTCCTTGCACTCGAAGGTCTCGTAGACCCGGTTCTCCTGGAGGGTCACGCCACCCCGGTTCTTGAAGACCTGCAGGTTCCCGCGGACGGTGTTGCCGAAGACATCGAGGGCTCCTCTGCTCTCCTCCAGTTGGATGTCTCCCTCCACACGGTTCCCGGAGATGTTGGCCGCACCCGCTTCCTCGAACTGAAGGTTCCCGTGAACGAGGCTGCCGGAGATGACCAGGTCGGCGCCCCGCTCCTCCACCTGTACGTCCCCTTCCACGGTGGAATCCAGGATGGTGGCCAGGGCCCGACGCTTCACCTGGATGTTCCCCTCGATGTAGCTGCCGTCGATGACGGTCACCTCCCGGGCGTCCTCCGCCTGGATGTCCCCATCCACCACGATCCCCGAGGCCAGGAGGGTGGAGCCGGTGCGGACGGAGATGTTCCCATCAACCCAGGTGCCCTCGAGGACGCAGGTGGCGCCGGCCGGCACATTCACCTCTTCCACGGTGACGGCTCCGATGAGGCCGTCACAGAATTCAGCGGAGGTGGCGGGGGTGGTGGTGGAGCCGGCGGTGGAGGTCCCGGCGGGAGTGCCCGTGAGGCCGGCGGTCGCCCCCTCCAGGTTGGTGGCGGAGGTGGGGCCGCTCATCTCGCCGCAGGCGCCGGCGGTGAGGAGGGTGGTGACCAGGACGATGGAGCGGACACGCGTCGGCCGGGAACTGGAGGTCATGGTGGGTACCCCGATGGGTGGTCTGGATGGAGCGGAGTCCCCTCCGGGTCTCCGCGTCTCCCGCTGTCCAGGAGATGCCATCCTCCAGTGCAACCCGGGAGCCCCGGGGGGTGGAATGCCAGAATCGCATTCCAGGGAACCCTTTACAGCGTTCCGGATCTCTCGATGCAGCTCTTGGACAGTGTAGCGTACTGGGACACCCGTTCCATCGCCGCACAGAATCGTTGGGGAGGAGGGGGGCACGTCCCCCCCTCACCCGACCCCATCACCCCCCCGCTCCAGGCCCGATGACCCTCTGGAAGAGCTCGTAGATCCGTCGGTACTCGTCGGTCCAGGAACTGGGCTCCACGAAGCCGTGGTCCTCCACCGGATACACCGCCATCTCCCAGTTCTCCTTCCCCAGCTCGATGAGGCGCTGCGCCAGGCGCACCACGTCCGAGAAGTGGACGTTCACATCCACCATCCCGTGGGCCATGAGGAGGTGCCCCCGGAAGTTCTCGGCGAAGTAGATGGGGGAGGAACGGCGATAGGCCTCCTCGTCTTCCTGCGGCTGGTTCAGGATCCGGGCCGTGTAGCCATGGTTGTAGTGGGCCCAGTCGGTGACCGACCGGAGCGCACCGCCGGCCTGGAAGACGTCGGGCTCGGTGAAGAGGGCCATCAGCGTGATGAAGCCCCCGTAGGACCCCCCGTAGATCCCGATGCGCTGCGGGTCGATCCCCTCGTTGGCCACCAGCCACCGCACCCCGTCGGTGTGGTCGCTGAGATCCTTCCCCCCCATGTGCCGGTAGATGGCGGTGCGCCAGTCCCGGCCGTACCCCGCCGAACCCCGGTAGTCGATGTCCAGCACCGTGTAGCCCTGCGCCGCAAGGAAGTGGTGGAACATGTACTCCCTGGAATAGCTGGACCACCAGTTGTGGACGTTCTGGAGGTACCCGGCCCCGTGGACGAACAGCACCGCGGCGCCGTTGGCCTCCACCCCCATGTCGGAGGGGCGATAGATCCGGGCCGGCACCTGGACCCCGTCCCGGGCGGTGAAGCGGACAATCTCCGGCTGGATCCAGGGGAAGGTGAGCCACTCCGCGGTGGGGGACACGGTGACCTGGTCCAGCTCCGCCCCGGCGCGCAGGGGGGCCACGAAGAGCTCCCCGGGGCGATTCGCCCTGGAGTGCACCACCGCCATCCGCCGCCCGTCGGGAGAGGGGGTCACATTGAATTGCCCGTCCCCGGCGGTGATCCGGGTCCGGTCGCTCCCGTCGAAGTCCATCCGCCAGACATGCTGGCTGAAGGGGGAGCCCTCGTTGGTGCGGAGGAGGAAGTGGCTCCGGTCCTCGGGGATGTCCACCGAGAGCACCTCCCACTCCCCGCCGGTGAGGGCCTCCCGGTTGGAGCCATCGGGATCCACGGCGTACAGGTGGGCGAATCCGGTCTCCTCGCTGGCGAAGTAGATCCGGTCGCTCCCGGGGAGGAAGCCTGCGCACCCGAAGCCGCAGGGGCCGGCGATCCAGGCCTCATCCTCCAGGAGGTCCACCAGCGTCAACTCCCCCGTGGCGGCGTCCACCGACCAGAGCCAGCGGTAGTTGTACCCGTAGGAGGTGGCGGCCAGGAGCCCGGTGGTGCCGGCGTCGTTCCACCCCAGGAAGGTGAGGGCCGAGAAGTCCGGCTCCCCCTCCACCTTCCGCTCCGCCAGTCCGGGGGTCTGCGACGCCGCATCGATGGCGTCCAGCCAGGTGGTCTCTCCCGTGGCCGTCTCCAGGATCCCGATCCGGGCCACCGACTGCCCGTCTCCCACCTTGGTGCGCACGTTCCGGGGCTCGGTGTAGCCAGACTCGGTGACCCAGAAGGGGATGCTGGTGTTGCGGGCCCCCTGGGCAGGGCGGGTGGCGGTCACCGCCACGAAGGCACCGTTCCGGCCGGGCTCCAGGGAGCCCAGGTTCTCCCCCCGGGCCAGCCAGGTGGTGCTGGGGCGACGGGCCTCCCTCCGCTCCCGGGCCTCCTCCTCCCGCTCCTCCCGGGCCTGCCGCGTCCGGATGTGCTCGAACAGCTCCCGCTGCTGTGCCTCCAGGAAGGCCCGGTGCCCCTCCGCATCGGCCGAGTCGGCGGGCTCCGGCCCCGACCGGATGTCGGTGAGCTGCTCCACGCCCCCCCCATCCAGGGAGATGCGGAAGATGTTCATCCCCTGCCGGTAGAGGACGCTGCCGCCATCTGCCGAGAAGATGGGCTGGCTGGCGGCCTGGGTGGTGCGGACCAGGGAGCGCACCGCCATGCTCCTCCGGTCCACCAGGAGGAGGTCCCCCTCGTGGGCGGACACCCGCCACCGGCGATCCGGCGATAGCGCCCCGGAGGCGAAGAGGATATCCAGGGAGTCTGCGGCGGCCTCGGGAATCCGCTCGGGTTCACCCCCCTGCGCCGGAATCCGGTACAGGCTCCGGGGGTCGCTCCACCCCTGTCCCCCCGGCTTCCAGGTGAAGTAGATCCAGCGGGAGTCGTCGGTCCACGCCACCTGCGACGGGGCCTCCCCCACCAGCTCCGGCCCCCGCATGATCTCCCGGATGGTCAGGGGAAACCCGAACGTGCGGGCGGCTTCCGGCTCGAAGGAGGCCACGGACTGCCCCTGGAGGGGGAACGGGGCTCCCAGTGCCAGTCCACCCAGCAGGAGCATTCCCGCGGCGGCGGCGAAACGGGAGCGGGGTGGGTTGGGCCGGCGACAGGGAGCCCCCGACGTTGCGGGTGCCGGACGGGGGGAAGCCGGGGTGGCAGGCATGTGCGGGACTCCGTCTGTCCAGAGGGTGTGGGGGACCTTCAGGCCCCGTCGTCGCCAAAGCTGATTCCCATGGAGCGGGCGGTGAGCACCACATCCCCGTCGATGGGGACCCGCTTGATGTCCGCCACCGCTTCCTCCAGGGGGACCGCCTGGATGTCCGGGGGATTCAGCCCCACCATGCAGTCGGTATGGCCCCGGGCGATGAGGTCCACCGCAGCCGCCCCGAAGCGGAGCCCCAGCAGACGGTCGTAGGCGGTGGGCTGCCCCCCACGCTGCAGGTGCCCCAGCACCAGGGACCGGGTCTCAAACCCGGTGCGCTCCCCGATGATGGCGGCCACCTGCTCCGCGATCCCCCCGTAGCGGGCATTCACCCCCGGCGCCCCCTCCTCCCGGAGCACCGCGTCCCCCTCCACCGGCTTCGCCCCTTCCGCCACCACCACGATAGAGAAGCGGGGCCCCCCGGGGGCGTAGCGCTCCTCGATCTTCCGGCAGACGGCGGCCATGGAGTAGGGGATCTCCGGGATCAGGATCACGTCCGCGGTGCCGCTGAGGCCGGCGAAGAGGGCAATCCAGCCGGTGTGCCGCCCCATGAGCTCCACCACCATCACCCGCTCGTGGGACTCGGCGGTGGAGTGGAGCTTGTCGATGGCCTCGGTGGCGGTCTGCACGGCGGTATGGAAGCCGAAGGTCACCTGGGTGGCGGCCAGGTCGTTGTCGATGGTCTTGGGGACCCCCACCACCGGAAGTCCCTGCTTGGCCAGGTGGTGGGCGATCCGGAGGGACCCGTCGCCCCCGATGGCGATGAGGACGTCCAGCCCCCACTCACCGAACTTCTTGAGGATCTCCGGGGAGCGGTCGATGGTGGTCTGGGTGCCGTCCGGAAGGGTGATGGGCCACTCCACCGGATTCCCCCGGTTGGTGGTCCCAAGGATCGTCCCCCCCAGGTGGGTGATCCCCCGGACGGCGTTGCGGTCCAGCCTGATCACCCCGTCCTGCTCGTACAGTCCTTCGTATCCCTTGCGGATCCCGTAGACCTCCCAGCCGCGATTGAGGCAGGAGAGGACGGCGGCCCGGATGACGGCATTCAGTCCCGGAGCATCGCCGCCACCGGTGTTGATGGCGACGCGTCGAATCGGAGGCACGGTGCTGGCTCCCTTGGCGGAATGGTGTGGAGGAGGGCCGTCTTCCCAGGGGCGGCCCGGTCCGGACTGCAAACAACCGAGCCAACCGGGGCCTTCTCCACAAGGGCGACGCGGCAGCCTGTGACCTGGTGGCCTGCACCGGGGAGTCCGGGGGGCTCCGGGTGGGGAGGGACCCCATTCCCCAGCGGTGCATCCCCATCGGTGACCGCCTCGTCACAACGACGGCCCCGGAGGACCCTTGAAGCAGGGGGTTCCGGGGGCTAGCCTCCGGGGATGATCCGACTGCCTCCCTCCCCGGGCGCGCCCTTCCCTCCCGGGCGCGCTGCTCCCTGCCCCCGTGGGAGGAGCGTGCCCCTGCGGCGCTTCCCGGGGACCCTGCTGGCCATCGCCCTCCTGGCGCTCCTGGCGCCCCCGCCGGGGAATCTGGCCGGACAGACCCTCGCCCAGGATCCCCAGGCTCCGGTGGAGACGCCGGCGATTCCCGAACCCGGAAGTGAGCTCCGGATCTGGCTCATGACCATGGGCCCGGGCGACGCGGTCTGGGAGCGCTTCGGCCACAACGCGATCCGCATCGTGGACATGGAGCGGGGCACCGACGTCTCGTACAACTGGGGGGTCTTCGACTTCCAGCAGGTGGACTTCATCCCCCGCTTCCTCCGGGGGGAGATGCTCTACACCATGGAGGCCAGGCCCACCGGGAGGATGGCGGCCTCCTACGGGGCGGCGAACCGGGAGGTGCTGGTCCAGGAGCTGAACC
>CAYQVI010000023.1:0-26887 GCA_964420725.1 uncultured Gemmatimonadaceae bacterium
AGCCCGGGGTGATCCGGGACACCCTGAACCGGCTGGCGGCTCCCCACCGCCTGCAGTTCGGGCCGGACACCTCCACCACGAACCGGTGCACCCTGGGGGGGATGATCGGGAACAACTCCTCCGGGCTCTTCTCCATCCGCCATGGAACCACCCGGGACCATGTCCTGGAGCTGGAGGCGGTCCTGGCGGACGGGTCGGTGGCCACCTTCCGCCCCCTCTCCCCCGGGGAACTGGCGGAGAAGTGCGCCCAGCCCACCCTGGAGGGGCAGATCTACCGGGAGACCCTCTCCCTCCTCCGGGAGCACCGGGAGGCCATCCTGGCCGCCTATCCCCACCCGGAGATCGTCCGGAGGAACACCGGGTATGCGCTGGACCTTCTCTGCCACATGGAGCCCATCGCGCCGGGCGGGGCTCCCTTCAACCTGGTCCCCCTCCTCTCCGGGAGCGAGGGAACACTGGCCCTCACCGCCTCCGCCCGGGTGCGCCTGGTGGAGATCCCCGCCGCCCGGGCGCTGGTGGTGGCGCAGTTCCGCACCCTCCGGGAGGCCACACTGGCGACGGTGAAGGCGGTGGAGCGGGCCCCCACGGCGGTGGAACTGGTGGACGACCCCATCCTGCAGGCCACCAAGGTGAACCTGGAGCAGCGGCGGAACCGGTTCTTCCTGGAGGGGGACCCCGCCGCCATCCTGATCATCGAGTTCGACGGGGCAACGGCCGGGGAGGCGGCGGAGAGGGCCTCGGTCATGGCGTCAGAGCTGGCCGAGACGGGGTTGGGATACGCCCATCCGGTGATCCGGGAGCCCGGCCAGATGAAGCAGGTGTGGGACCTGAGGAAGGCGGGACTCGGCCTGCTCATGGGCCTGGGGAGTGACTCACGATCTCCCAGCTTCGTGGAGGACACCGCCGTGCGGGTGGTGGACCTCCCAGACTACGTGGAGGACTTCCAGAAGATCCTGGACGCCCACGGGAAGCGGTGCGTCTTCTACGGCCATGCCTCGGTGGGGGAACTCCACCTCCGCCCCATGATCGACCTGACGCAGCCGGAGGGGATCGAGACCATGAAGGCCATGGCCCGGGATGTGGCCACCCTGGTCCGCCGCTACCGGGGTTCCCTCTCCGGGGAGCATGGAGATGGGCGGGCCCGGGCTCCCTTCCTCGAGATCGTCCTGGGACCGGACATCCTTCCCCTCCTGGCCCGGGTGAAGGCCATCTGGGATCCGGAGGGGCTCTTCAACCCCGGGAAGATCGTGGACCCCCGGCCCATGGAGGAGGGACTCCGCTTCTCGCCGGCCTACACGCCGGCACAGGTGGACACGGTGTTCCACTGGAGGGAGACCGGAGGGTTCGGGGCCGCGCTGGAGATGTGCAACGGGGCGGGGGTCTGCCGGAAGCTGGCGGCCGGCGGGGGGACCATGTGCCCCTCGTACCAGGCCACCCGGGAGGAGAAGGACAGCACCCGGGGGCGGGCCAACCTCTTCCGTCAGCTCTTCTCGGGAATGCAGCAGGAGGCGTTCACCTCCGGAGAGTTGAAGGAGGCGCTGGACCTCTGCCTGAGCTGCAAAGCCTGCAAGAGCGAGTGCCCCGCCAATGTGGACATGGCCCGGATGAAGGCGGAGTTCACCCATGGGCTGCACCAGCGCACCGGAACCCCGCTGGCGGACCGGTTCTTCGGGGAGCCGGAGAGGCTCTACCCGCTGGCGGCCGCCACCGCCTCCCTGTCCAACACCCTCCTCCGGCAGGCCCCGGTGAAGCGGATGCTCCGGCAACTGCTGGGGGTGGATGAGCGGCGGGACCTCCCCTCCTTCGCCCCGCAGCGCTTCAGGAGCTGGTTCGGGAAGCGCCGCACCGGGGAGGCGGGGAAGCGCACCGCCTCGCCCGAGGGCGCACCGGCTCCCGGGTCGCGGGGGACGGTGGCCCTCCTGGTGGACATCTTCACCGACCATCACGAGCCGGAGATCGGTCGGGCTGCCGTGGAGATCCTGGAGCGGCTGGGATACCGGGTGGTCCTTCCCGACATCCGGGCCACCGGGCGTCCCCAGATCTCCCGGGGGCTCCTCTCCGGGGCCGCGGAGCTGTGCCGTACCAACCTTCCAGTCCTCCACGAACTGGTGGCGGCGGGAACCCCCATTGTGGGGCTGGAGCCCTCGGAACTCCTCACCCTCCGGGACGAGTACCTGGACCTGTGTTCCGCAGGGGAACTGGACATGGCCCGTCGGGTGGCGGGGGGAAGCCACCTGCTGGAGGAGTTCCTTCTGGACCATCTGGAGCGGATGCCCGGCGATGCGGCGCTCCTGGATGGCGGCGGCCGGGGGGTGGCCATCCACGGCCACTGCCACACCAAGGCGCTGGTGGGGAACCACCCCCTGGTGGAGCTTCTCTCCCGGTGCGGCTACCGCCCCCGGGCGCTGGAGACCGGCTGCTGCGGAATGGCGGGGAGCTTCGGCTACGAGGCCACGAAGTACGACGTGTCCATGGAGATCGGGGAACTGGTCCTCTTCCCGGCGGTGCGGGCCATGGATCCGGAGGAGATCCTGGTGGCTCCGGGCTTCTCCTGCCGCCACCAGGTGGCCGACGGCACCGGGCGGACCGCTGTGCATCCAGCCATCCTCCTGGCAGGAGCCCCCGGGGCGGTCAGCTCCTGAAGAGGCGCTCCAGCGTCCGCTCCACGATCCGCTCCCCGGCGTGGGCGTCAAGGAGGATGAGCCGGGCTCCCCGGGCTTCCAGCCGCTCGGGACGGGCTCCGGCATAGAGCATCAGGGCCCGGGCCAGGGTCTTCCGGGGGTCGGGCCCGCCCTCTCCTTCTCCTTCTCCTTCCTCCTCCGTCGTCCCCTCCTGGGAAACGGCGTCCCTGTCGCCCGGAATGTCCAGTGGGCGGGTGAGGAGGAGGTCGTCCAGGGGGAGCGCCCCGGGGGCCTGATCCAGCAGCGCCAGGGTGGTTCCCGCCACCACCACGTTGTGGGGGAAGTTGAAGTGGAACGAGAGGGGGGAGTAGCGATTTCGGGTGGGGCGGAGGCGGCGGAAGAGTTCCCCCAGTGCGGCGGCGTTCCGCTGGAATCCCTCCCGGAAGCGGCCGTACTCCGCCAGATGGGGGAGGAAGGCCTCCGGGGGCTCACCGGCGAAGGCGCCTGGATCCGCGGTGAGGGCGTTGAGGAGGTCGGCTCCCACCACCTCCCGCAGCGGGTGGGAGGGGTCCATCCCGTCGAAGGCCTCCATGAGGGTGGCGGCGGTGAAGAGGAGCCACGGATAGTCCCCCACGTTGTCCACCCGCATCCGGGGCACGTCCCATTCGTACATCTGGGAGAGCCCCCAGCGGAGGTGGGCCGCAAGGACCCCTCCGCTCACCCGGGCGAACGCCACCCTCTGGTCCTCCGGGAGCCCCCGGATCCGCTCGATGAGCTGGTCGTAGGCCGCGTCCCGGGGATGGAAGTGGGAGACGGCCAGGATCAGGAGGGTCCAGGGGGAGTCCACGAACCGGTGGCCACTCCCCCCCGGGCCCTGGAGGAGATCCAGGAGGCGCTGCACCCGCTCCATCACCCGGTGGGGGGTGGGGCTGTCCCAGGCCCGCATGGCCACCAGCGCCAGCAGGTGCAGGAGGTGGAAATCCAGGAGGATGGCCGGGGAGGCCCGGCCGGCGCCCCGCCCCTGCCGGAGGTAGTCGTAGTACTCCAGCAGCATCACCGGGACGTCGTCGGGGGTGAAGCGCTGCGCCCTGTGGTCCCAGGCCTGGAGGACCCTGAACCCCTCCCTCCTGGTGCGCCGGTCCAGCTCCCGGACCTGATCCCCCAGATCCAGTTCCCCTCCCGGGACCGGGAAGCGTTGGCCCCGGAAGGCGTCCCTCAGGCGGACCAGGGCCACGGTGAAGGAGAGTTCGGGCTGGGCGGCATCGAGGATCCGGCTCCGGGCATCGCCGGAAACGACGGCCTCCAGGGCATCACACGCCGTCTCGGGGGTGACCTCTGCGGCTCCGGCGGGGGGGGGCGCCTTCCGTCGGGGCCCGTGCTTCTTCCGACCCGCCATCGACAGTGCTCCGGGGGATCCGGGGGTGGGGGGAACCCGGGAATGGGGTAGGGCCGGGGGGGAGGACCGGACTCCGGGACATCGCCCCGGAGCCCGGTCCGCCGCATCTACGGGATCACGAAGCGGACCGTGTCCACCACCCAGGGAATCAGGGGGATGTGCCGGTAGTCCGCCACCACGGCGATGAGACGGTGCTCCCCGGAGGGGAGCCCCTCGAAGGTGAACTCGCTCGCTCCGGTCCCCATGTGCACCACCTCATTGGTGATGGTGGGGATCACCTCCCCCTCGGCGCTCACATCGGCGTTGAGGAAGAGGTGGTGGTGCCCCGTACCGGAGGTGGTGTCGGCGGCGGGAACGATGGGCACATTGTTCGCCTGGAGGCGCACCACCAGGGTCCCCCCGGGCTCCACCGTGGCTCCGTCGGTGGGATACACGATCTCCACCGAGGCTCCCGGAGGGGCCACCGGGCTGACGTTGGTGGGAGCGGCCGGGGTCTCCATGGCGGCGGGGGGAGTCTCTCCCGCCCTCTCCGCGCCCCCGTCGCCTCCGCAGGCTCCGAGGACCGTAGTCGTTGCGAGTCCGGCGAACAACAGGGCGACTCTTCTCATGACTCAGCCAGGTCGAAGGGTTTGGATGGGGGCACAGGGCCCCTCAACCCGGAAGGGTAGGGCCGGGTTCCCGGTTCGCGCCAGTCGGGGGCCCCTCCGGGGCGGATGGACGGGGGGGCTCGCCGACCAGCCCGTCCCGGGAGCGGGAGGGGGAAGAGGTCAACACCGCTTCCCCCGGACGCCCTGACGGGAGGCCCCCCCGGCGGTATCTTCGAGGGATGAACGGAATGATCAGCGACCTCCTGCGGCTCATCGATCTGGAGCCCCTGGAGCACAACATCTACCGGGGGCAGAACCGGGACATCGGGACCCGCCGGGTGTTCGGTGGCCAGGTGCTGGCGCAGGCTCTGGTGGCGGCCCAGCGCACCGTGGACGGAGACCGGGTCGCCCACTCCCTCCACGGATATTTCATCCTGCCGGGGGATCTGGACCACCCCATCGTGTACTTCGTGGATCGTCTCCGGGACGGGCGGAGCTTCACCACCCGGCGAGTGACGGCCATCCAGCATGGGCGGGCCATCTTCAATCTCTCCGCCTCCTTCCAGGTTCAGGAAGATGGACCGGAACACCAGGCCGATCCCCCCGCGGCACCGGACCCCGAGTCGCTGGTGCCGGAGCTGGAGCGGATCCGGGCCGTGGCGGACCGGATCCCCCCGGAGCTCAGGGGGGTCCTGACCCAGGATCGCCCCATCGACTTCCGGGTGGTGGATCCCGGGGACCTCTTCGATCCCGCCCCTGAGCCAGCCCGAAGGCTCATGTGGTTCCGGGTCCGGGGGGAGATGCCCGACGACCTCCTGGTGCACCAGGCCGTCCTGGCCTACGCCTCCGACTACGGCCTCCTGGCCACTGCACTCCAGCCCCATGGCCTCACCATCCGCACCCCTGGGGTGCAGGTGGCCTCGCTGGACCACGCACTCTGGTTCCACCGGGGGCTCCGTGTGGATCAGTGGCTCCTGTATGTCATCGACAGCCCGGCAGCGGCTGGGGCACGGGCCTTCACCCGGGGAAGCATCTACACCCGGGAGGGGGTCCTGGTGGCCTCGTCCACGCAGGAAGGGCTCACCCGGGTGTGGGCGGAGGACGACAAGACGCCCGATCCCCCTCAGGGTCGATAACGATCCAACCACCCCTGGTCCAGACGGTCCTTCCACCGTAGAGCCCAGCCCCCTCGCAGGGCCAGCTTCCCGAAGGTGGCCAGGCCGGTCCCGTCCCCCAGGGCCAGGATCAGGAGGACCGGGCGTTGGAGGGAGAAGGAGCGTGGGGAGGAGCCCGTGAGGTGGGCCAGGAGGTTCTCCACCAGGACGGGCGCCTGTCGGACCGAGTAGACCCCCGCCGGAGGATGACCGGCGCCCGCCACCTGGACGGCGTCCCCGGCCCCGAAGTGTCCGGGGTGCTCCGGGGCCTCCAGGGTGGGGTCCAGGAGGATGTGCCCCTTCCTCCCTGTGGGGAGCCCCAGTCGCGCCGCGGTGGGATTCGGGACCAGCCCGGTGCAGTTCACCAGGTGGTGGAAGGGGAGGGTGCCGCCCCCTGCCAGCACCACCTCCCCACCCGACACCGACAGCGCGGACTCCGGGACCCAGCGGATCTCCTGCTCCTCCAGGACCCGGGCCATGATGCGCTGGGCTCGTGGGGCCAGTCCGGCGGGAGGCGGGTCGGGAGACACCAGGGTGATCTCCGGGCCCTCACCCCCCCGGGTCCGGAGGGCCAGCGCCACCTCGCAGCCGGTGGCGCCTCCCCCCAGCACCACGATGCGGGGATGGGGGCGGGCGGTTTGCGTGGGCGAGGCGTTGACGTCGGAGGCCGCCCCGAGCTCCGCCCCCAGTGCCAGCAGTCCCTGGATGGGACGGGCGGGGACGGCCACCTCCGTCATCCCCGGAATGGGGTCCGGTACCACACTTCCCAGATTCACCGACAGGAGGTCGTAGGCCAGGGAACGGCCGTCGGCCAGGTGGATCGTCCGGGTGGCCACGTCCCCTGAGACCACCTCCCCCTCCAGGAAGGCCACCCCCTTCCGGCGGCACAGCTCCGCCACGTCGATGATGTTGGACTGGGGGGTGTGGCGCCCTGCCAGGACGCTGGTGGCCAGCCCCGAGTACCAGAAGGTGGAGGGGGAGACCACCGCGATCCGCCCCCCGGCGACCTGTAGGCGGGAGGCCTGCCGGATCACCTCCAGGTGGGCGTGTCCGGCTCCCAGGAGGAGGAGGTCGGTGCCGGCCCGGGCCCCCATCAGATCTTCACCTCGATCCCCCGCCACCGCTCCCGCTGGAAGACCACCACGCTCAGGAGACAGCGGACGGCGTGCCCCAGGACGATGGCCAGCCAGATGTCGCTGGGGCGCAGTCCGTAAATGGCGTCCAGGATGGCGCAGAGCCCCAGCGGAATGATCATCTGGGATACGATGGAGATGTAGAGGGGGCTCCGGGTATCGCCGGTCCCCTGGAGGCCTCCGGTATAGGTCAGGGCCACGGCCACAAAGAGCCCTGACACGGAGAGGTACCGGAGGAGCTGGATCCCGAGATCCACCACGGCGGGATCCTCCATCCCGAACATCCCCAGGAGGGCCCTGGGCACCACCAGGAAGAGGGCTCCCACCCCCACCGCCACCCCCAGCCCGATCCGGGCGGCCACCCGGACGGCATGCACCGTCCGGTCCGGGTGCCCTGCCCCCAGGTTCTGCCCGGCCACCGCCGCCGTGGCTCCCATGAGTCCCACCGCCGTCCAGGTGATGAAGGAGAAGAGCTGGGAATACCCCACCGCGAAGACCGCCTGGGCCTCGGCGCTCCGCTCCAGGGAGCCGATGAACCGGTAGAGGAGCACCCCCGCCACGTTCATGGCCACCCCCTGGATCCCGGTGGGGAGCCCGAAGCGGAAGAGTTGACGGATAATGACCCAGTCGGGGCGCCACGAGGCCCCCCGCTGGAAGGCCACCACCAGGTTCCCGGAGAGCATCCGCCCGAAGGCGTACACGGAGACGATGATTCCGGCGATGACGGTGCCCCACGCCGCCCCTGCGACCCCCAGGGCCGGGATGGGGCCCCATCCGGGGATGAGGATCACGTTGAGGATCACGTTCAGGACGGTGAGGGCGATCCCCAGCCGCAGCGGGGTCATGGCATCCCCCGCCGCCCGGAGGGCCCCGCTGAGCATGAAGAAGCTCATCATCCCGATGCTGAACACGAACATGATCCGGAGATAGGGGAGGGCCTCCAGCTGCACCTCCGGGGCCGCGTTCACCAGGTCCAGGAGCAGTGGGGAGACGACCCAACCCAGGGGGGCCATGATTCCCAGCGTGAGCCCGGCCGTGGTGAGGAAGGCCTGGAAGACCGTCCGGTTCACCTTGTCGGGTTCATCGGCGCCGGCGAAGCGGGCCACCAGGACGCCCATCCCCGCAAAGAGGGACATGATGAAGACGATGATCACCAGGAAGACCTGCCATGCCACCCCGATGGCGGCGTTCCCGGCAAACCCCACGTAATGCCCCACCATGGCGTGATCCACGATCCCCTGCAGCCCCCCCAGGACATTCTGGAGCATGGTGGGCCACGCCAGCTTCCACACCGCTCCCGGGATGGAGCCCTCCACGATGGAGCGGTCGAAGCGGGATCGTCTGGGTGGTACGCCGGTCATGGCTCGCTGGGCAGGTGGATTCCGGTGACATCCAGGGTGCGTTGACGGCCCTTGGAGGTACCGGCGCGTCGGGGAACCTGACCCCGTGGAGCCCCGGGCGCTACCGGGGAGGGAGGGAGGGGACCCCCGGTCTCGCCGGGGGGTAGCTGCCAGAGGCTGCTGGTTTTCCAGCACCTTCCGGTCCTCCGCCGGAGCGCCTCCAACCAGCCCATGGAAGCGACCATGGCCACACCGACTCCAGAGAGTCTCTCCCGCCGGGAGCGACAGGTCCTCGACGCCCTCTATCGACTCCGTTCCGCTTCGGTCTCGGAGCTGGTGGAGGTGGTGGCGGGTGCCCCCACCTACGCCGCCGTCCGTGCGGCGCTGGGGACGCTGAGGGAGAAGAAGCTGGTGCAGTACCGGGTGGATGGGGCCCGGTACATCTATTTCCCCGCCCTCCCTGCCGACCGGGCCCGCCGTCGAGCCCTGGACCATGTGGTCCGGACCTTCTTCGACGGCTCTGCCGTTGCAGCGGCTGCCGCTCTGCTGGGGGTGGAGGGGGTGGAGCTGACGGATGAGGCGGTGGAAGGGCTCCGCGCCCGGATCGCAGAGGCCCGGGAGGAGGGACGATGATCCCCCTCGTCCTGGTCCGCGTGACGCTGGTCCTCCTCCTGGCGCTGGTGTCGGGAGCACTCCTTCGGCGCCACTCCGCCGCCCGGCGGAGGATCGTCTGGGCTGCCGCCGTGGGGACGGTCCTGGTCCTCCCCCTCCTTTCCGCAGCGGCTCCCTGGCAGTGGGAGGTGCAGCTTCCCGCTGGTGCCAGGGGCGCCGGTGTGCCCCCTGCTGCACCCTCCATCCCCACAGCGGGAATCGAAGGGGGGGCGGCCCTTCTCCCTGGTGCCCCTTCGTCCGGGGAGGGGAGGCATCCGGGGACCGTGGGAGGGTGGGCCACCCTGCTCTGGTTGGGCGGTGCCGTCCCGGTGGCCCTCTTCCTTCTCCTGGGAGTGGCCCGGGCGGCGGCGTGGCGGCGTCGGGCCTGGGAGCCGGAGGGAGAGACCCTGAGACAGGCGGTGGCGGAGCATGTGGAGGGAGGAGGTCCCCCGGTTCGCATCACCTCCGCACTGGATGGCCCGGCCACCGTGGGGCTGATCCATCCCTGGATCCTCCTTCCCCCGGAAGCCGAGGAATGGACCCGGGACCGCCTCCACGCGGTCTTCCTCCACGAGCAGGCCCACGTGCGGCAGCGGGATGTCCCCCTCCAGTTCCTGGCAGGGGTGGCCTGTGCCCTCTACTGGTTCCACCCCCTGGTCTGGATGGTCCGGCGGAACCTCCGCAGGGACAGTGAGCGGGCCTGCGACGACGCGGTGCTCCGGGGGGGATTGCTCCCCTCCAACTATGCAGCCCTCCTCCTTGAGCTGGCCACCCCGGGCCGCCCCTTCTCCGGCCCCCTGGCGGCCGTCTCCATGGCCCGCCCCGGGGAGTTCGAGGGACGCCTCCTGGCCATCCTGGACGGCCTCCGGGATCGGCGGGTGCCAGGGTGGCGCTTCATGTCGGCCACGACCGCCCTCTTCCTCCTGGGGGGACTCCTCCTCTCCTCGGTCACCCCGGACTGGGGGCGGGCCGAGACCGGGTTGGGGGACGGGGAGGCCGTGGCGCCCACGGGGATCGCCGAGGGGGGATCAGGCTCGTTCTCGGATCGCCGGGAGGTGGTGGCCGCGCTGGCGCCTCTCCTGGGGGACGACGATGCGGGGGTCCGGGCCGCCGCCGCCCAGGCACTGGGGGAGATCCGGGAGGGAGCACTCGAAGCGCTCCTGGCCGTGGTGGCGGATCCCTCCGCAGAGGTCCGGAAGAAGGTGGCCCGCGCGCTGGGGGAGTTGGATGACCCCCGGACCCTCGGGCAGCTATCCGAGTATGCCCGTGCCGACCCGGACCGGGATGTCCGGAGGGCGGCCATCCGGGCGCTGGGACGGAGTCGGGCGGAGGGGCGGGTGGATGCACTCTCTGGAGTGTTTGGGCGTAGCGATGACGGCTGGACCCGGGTGCTTGCCGTGAAGGCCCTGGGAGAGAGCCGCTCGCCCCAGGCGGTGGCAGCGCTGGAGCCGCTGGTGGCGGGGAAGGATGGAAGGCTACGCCGGGAGGCCACGGAGGCCCTGGCGGAGTTGGGTGGTGGAGAGGCACGGGCCGCACTGGTCCGGGCCCTGTCGAGTCATGATCCCGAGGTCCGCTCCCGGGCGGCGCGCGGGTTGGGTGAGGAGAGGCGATGACCCGGGTTTTCTCAGTCTTGTTTGTGTTCCTTGGCCTCATGGCGGTGCCGGCAGGCGCCCAGCTTCAGGATCCCAACGGTCCGGACAGGGTCCGGGTCTTCCTGGATTGTCAATCGCGGAACTGCAACTCGCAGGAGTTTCGCACGGTGATCGACTTCGTGGACTGGGTCCGGGACCGGGAGGCGTCCGACGTCCACGTCATCATGACCAGCCAGGGAACGGGAGCGGGGACCGAGTATGTGTTCGACTTCCTGGGTGTGGGATCCCTGGTGGGATCGAACCTGGCCCTTCGCTTCAGTGCTCCCGCCACCAGCACCCAGGACGAGGTCCTGAGGGGGCTGAGCCGCACGCTGGCGGTGGGGCTCGCCTCCTACTCGGCGCAGGTGGGATTCGCCCCCTTCCTGGACATCCGATCCATGGACGTGGTGCAACCTGCCGCGGTCCCCCTGGACGACCCCTGGAAGCTGTGGGTCTTCCAGGTGGGAGGGAGTCTGGACGCCGACGGGGAGGAGCGGGAGAACTCCTACGAGGTGGGACTCGATCTCAGCGCCAACCGCACAACCCCCGACTGGCGGATCGAGATCGAACTGGGGGGTGAGTTCAGCGAGCGCACCGTGGAGTTGAACGACGGTCGGGAGTTCGTGCGGCAGCAGGACGAGTGGGAGTTCGAGACGCTGGTGGTGAAGAGCCTGGCCAAGCACTGGAGCGCAGGGGTGGATCTGGAGGTGAACACCTCCACCCGGATCAACCGGGAGCTGGGTGCCCGGACCGCTGCGGCCCTGGAGTGGTCGCTCTTCCCCTACGAGGAGGCGAACCGCAGGCGGTTCGTGGTCCAGTACCAGTTGGGGGTCACCCAGGTGCGCTACGAGGAGGAGACGATCTTTGGGCGGCTGGAGGAGAGCCTGGCCGATCATCGGCTGGTGGCCGCCTATGAGACCCGGCAGCCCTGGGGGGACATCTCCTTCACCGCCGGATGGACCAACTACCTGGACGACTGGTCCCGCTACGCCCTGGCGCTCCGGACCAACTTCGGGATCCGCCTCTTCCGGGGGCTCCAGTTGAATGCCGGGGGCGGGTATGAGATCATCCGGAACCAGGTGTACCTGGCGGCGCAGGACCTTACCGACGAGGAGATCCTGGTGCAGCAGCGGGCGCTGGCCACCGGCTTCGAGTACAACTTCCGGGTGGGGCTCAGCTACCGGTTCGGCTCGATCTTCAACAACGTGGTGAACAACCGGTTCCCCTGGAGGGTCCGGAACTTCTGATGGATCCCGGGCGGGGGAGGGGGGCCGGCTGCTCCCCCGCCCGGGGTCGTGTTCCCTGCTCCGGGAGGCCCCACTGCGGCCCTTCCGTGTCGTCGGGGCTCCCTGCAGGGTCACCCTTCCCCCTGCTCCTCCCGGGCGGGGGAGGTGGAGAGGAGGGGGGAGGTCCGGGGGAGGTGCATCCGGATCCGCGCTGGCACCACCTCGATGCGGTAGCCGTCCGCCTGCACCGGCTCGCCGTCCAGGTTGAGCGTGAGCCCCTCCGTGCCGCCGATCTCCAGCCAGGGGAGGCGGGCGATGACGGCGGTCTCCATCAGCCCGGCCCGCCCCTCCGACAGCAGCGTCCCCAGGAGCGAGCCTTCCTCGTTCTCCATGGACGGGAGGATCATGACGTCCATGCGGCCGTCGTCCACCGTGGCGGCCGGACAGAGCCGGTGGCCCCCGCCGGCCTGCTTTCCGTTTCCCAGCCCCAGGACCAGGAACTCTCCCTCCCACTGGAAGTCGGGACCGTCGAACCTCCCCCATGAACTCCGTACGCTGTTGAAGCGGGCCAGCCCCGTGAAGAGGTAGGCGGCACTTCCCAGGAGCTTCTTCAGGGTGGGGTTCGTCTCGGTGGTGACCTCGGTGCCGAAGCCGCCGGTGGCCACATTGACGCACCAGCGGGGGCGGCCATCCAGCGGAAGCACCCGGAGGAGATCCACCGGGACGGCGGGGCGGTGCAGCGCCAGGTCCAGCGCAGCCGGCGGCTCCAGGGGGATTCCGGCGCTGGTGGCGAAGTCGTTGGCGGTGCCCAGGGGAAGGACCCCCACCGAGGGGAGGGCCTCCGCATCCAGCTCCGTGTCGGCCAGCGCCCCGCACACCTCGTTGAGGGTGCCGTCGCCGCCCCCGGCGACGATGGCATCCACCCCGTCGGCCACCGCTTCACGGGCGTGGCGGGCGGCATCGCCTCCTTCCCAGGTCACCCGCACCGAGAGGTCCACGCCCCGGTTCCGATGCCCTTCCACGGCGTCCCGGATGGATTGGTCCTGGGCGGCCTGGCCATTCAGGATCATCCTCAAGGGACCTGGGGACATGGATCCTCCCGAAGGGGGTGGGTGGGGAGCGGCCGACTCTTCACCTACGTCTTTCGTAGCTCCCGCGTTCCGTCGGGCAGGTGGATCGGGACGGTCCCGGTGGGGGTGGTGGCGGTGGATGAGGGGCCCGGGATGCAGCGGCCGACCCCCGGACAGGGAGGGCCCGGCGCCTTGAAGCCCGTCCCGGTCACCCCCGATCCAGCGTCTTCCTCAACGCCAGGTCCGGGATCCGGAGGGTGGCCAGGAGGGCCAGCGCCACCACCCCAGCGGTGAGGGCGTAGATGGTGGTGATGGAGTCGGCGAAGGCCCCCCGGAGTTCCGGGTCGATGGTCCCCACGGGGGTCCCCTCCACCAGTGTCGCCCCCGCCACCCCCGCCGCCAGCACCGTCCCCATGACGGCGGTGCCCACGGTGCCTCCCAACTGCCGGAAGAACTGCACCGCCCCGGTGGCCTGCCCCACCCGCCGGACCTCCACCCCGTTCTGCACCGCCAGGGTGAAGAGGGGGAAGGAGGGTCCCAGCCCCACGCCGCAGAGGATCATGTAGAGGGTGATCTCCCAGCGGGACACCTCCGCGTCCATGGCGGCCAGGAGGATGGTCCCCATCAGGAGCGCTGAACCCCCCAGGAGCATGAGCCCGCGGTAGCGCCCCAGGCGGGACGCCATCTGTCCGGCGGTGACCGATCCCGCCACCACTCCCAGGGAGAGGGGCATGATGCTGACCCCCGCCGCGGTGGCGCTCACTCCCACCACCTGCACCATGAAGAGGGGGAGGAAGAAGAGGATGGAGAGGAAGGAGGCCCCGAACAGGAAGGTGCAGAGCACGCCGATGCGGAAGACCGGGACCCGGAAGAGGGAGAGGTCCAGGATGGGTTCGTCCGACGCCAGGGTGCGCCGGGTGAAGAGGAGCAGGAGGAGCGCCGATGTGGAGAGCAGGGCCAGGGTGGCCCACCCCTCACCGGGGGTGGCGGTGGCGCCTGCGATCCCCACCCCGGGGATCCAGGGGAAGCGGGTCCGGTCGAGCTGGAGCCCAAGGAAGAGGGGGAGGAGTCCCGCCAGGAGGAGACCGGCGGCCACCGGGTCCAGGCGACCGGTCTCCCGGGGCTCCAGGGGAGGCATCCGGGTGACGATGAACCAGAGGGCCAGGGCCCCGAAGGGAAGGTTCACGTAGAAGACCCAGCGCCACCCCTCCACTCCGGGGATGATCCCTCCGGCATGGTCGGTGAGGAGCCCTCCCAGCAGCGGCCCCAGGATGCTGGAGATCCCGAAGACGGCCCCCACGAAGCCCTGGTAGCGCCCCCGCTCCGCCGGGGGGTAGAGGTCGGCGATGACGATGAAGGCCATGGCGAAGAGACCGGCCCCACCGGCCCCCTGGATGGCCCGGAAGAGGATGAGCTGGTTCATCCCGTCCCCGATGAGGGGGAGCGCCCCGAACTCCCCGGCCATGCCGCACAGCGCGGATCCCGTGAGGAAGAGCCCGATGGCCCACAGCTCGATGGTCCGGCGGCTCACCAGGTCCGCCAGCCGACCGTAGATGGGGACGAAACAGGTGGAGGCCAGCAGGTAGGAGGTGGCTACCCAGGCGTACCGCTCCAGCCCCCCCAGATCCTCCGCAATCCGGGGAAGGGCCGTGGAGACGATGGTCTGGTCCAGCGCTCCCAGGAAGAGGGCCAGGAGCACACCGGTGAGGATCA
This sequence comes from uncultured Gemmatimonadaceae bacterium, assembly GCA_964420725.1. GTDB lineage: Bacteria > Gemmatimonadota > Gemmatimonadetes > Longimicrobiales > Gaopeijiaceae > CAYQVI01. The sequence continues at coordinate 14,523 of CAYQVI010000023.1, forward strand.
GGGACCGGTCCCTGGGGTCGACGGGGGTCAAGGGGTGGGGAGGCTCCCTGCCCGCATCCCGGGGGCCACCAGCATCCCCAGGGCTACCAGCACCTCCGCCCACCCGCTTCCTCCATGAGGCACGGCCATTCCCCTTGAATCGATCCGAAACGTCAGACGCCCCCGGAGGATCCGGCGGTCATCCTCCTCCCTGTGGTCCCCCCGGGAGCGCCGCCTCCAGCTCCTCCCGCACCCAGCCCTCCTGCTCCACTTCCCGACGTGCCAGCAGTCGTCCCGTGGCCACGGCTCCCCCCACGCGCCCCAGCGCCCAGGCCGCATGTCCCCGGATCAGGGGGTGGCGGTCCTCCAGGGCCCGAGCCAGGACCGGTACCGCTGCGGCGTCGCCGGTGTTTCCCAACCCCACGCAGAGGTTCCGGAGCATCCCCTGCCTCCGGGGGCGGGCCAGCGGCGATCCCTGGAACTCCCGCAGGTAGCCCTTCCCCGAGAGCCCCAGGATGTGCTCTGCGAAGCGGATCAGCTCCGGACCCTCCAGCGGCTCCCTGGCCCGGTAGGCCGGATCCGGGGAAGGCCACCGGGAGGAGGGCTTGTCCCCATTCCAGGGGCAGACCTCCTGGCAGATATCACAGCCGAACACCCGGTTGCCCATGGCGGCCCGGAATGGCCGGGGGATGGGCCCCTTCGACTCGATGGTGAAGTACGAGATGCAGCGGCGGGCATCCATGACGGGGCCACCTCCCTCGTCCCGTCCCAGGAGCGCTCCGGTGGGGCACCCCTGCAGGCAGGCGGTACAGCTTCCGCAGTGGTCCTCCTCGAAGGGCGGATCGCCGGGGAGGTCCAGCGCCAGGAGGAGAGCTCCCAGGAGTTCCCACGACCCCGCCCGGGGGTGGATCAGCATGGTGTTCCGCCCGAACCACCCCAGCCCCGCCCGCCGGGCCAGATCCCGCTCCAGGAGTGGGCCAGCATCGGTGTAGGCCCGACCCGGGACCTCCCGCCCCAGGTGGCCCTCCAATCGCTGGTGCAGGGTCTCCAGCCCCTCCCGGATCACATCGTGGTAGTCCCGACCCCGGGCGTAGCGGGCCACATGGCCCCGCCCCGGTTCGTCCCCGCGACCGCGATCACTCCCGCCCGCATACCGATGGGCCACCACCACCACCGAGCGGACCTCGGGGAGGGTGAGGGCGGGGTCCATCCGACGGGCCACTGCCTCCGGGCGGGCCAGGTACTCCATCTCCCCGTGGTACCCATCCTCCAGCCAGCGGAGGTAGGCGGCGGCTGTCAGAGGGTCGGGGGGCGGGGAGGTGATTCCGACACGGTGGAATCCCAGCGTACCGGCCTCCTTCTTCAGCCACGCCGCGAGGCTGGCTGCCGTGCCGCCGGAGGGTGGGGCGGAAGGGGGGTCGGGGAACAGGGAGGCCATGGGACAAGAGTACCGCAGGGGTTGGAGCCCACCAAGGGACGGGCCCCTACCCGCCGCTGCGCTGGCTCCGGCCCCGGGGCAGGAGGAGCCCCCGGGTGCCGTGACGTCACTCTGGCGTCCACCGTACGACCCTTTTATTCTCGACTGTGTATCAGGAAATCGGCCCGAGCGAGCAAGTCATTCCCGCTCGGGCGGTTCCGTCCCGCCGACCGTGCGTGTCCGTGGATGTGTCCGGGACGAGTCCTACCTCAATGCGCGGGTCGTATCCAACGATGTCCAGACCAAAGCCCCGGCTTCCCTTCCTGTCCACCGCCTTCGTCCTGTTGGCGCTGGTTCCCTCCAGCGGTCAAGCCCAGGATGTCGTTCAGGCGCAAGACGGGGTGTATACCGACCTCCAGGCCCGTCGGGGTCTGGTCATCTACCGTGCGGCGTGCGCCGATTGCCATGGGGAGCGGGATTTTTCCGGCACCTCGTTCATGCGCCGCTGGGGCAACGTGCCCATCGGGGCCTTCTTCCAGCATGTGCAGACCACCATGCCGGACATGTCTCCCGGGATCCTCACGGACCGACAGACCGCCGACATCATGGCGTATGTGCTCAGCCTGAACGGCTTCCCTGCGGGGGATGACGAGTTGCCCTCTTCCTCCGAGGCGCTGGGACAGATCCGCATGGATCGGCCGGACGAGCGCTGATCGCATGGGGGACGCGGGCCTCCCGGGACACTCCCGGGGGGCCTGTTCTCCCTTCCGCTGGAACGCCGGCTCTTCCCTTCCGGAGGGTCCCGGTGCCGTTTCGAGTCCAACAAGCGAGGGGACGATGAGAGGAAGAGAGTCCAGGTCGTGTCCATCGGTGCGGCAGTGGAGAACCCCGCTGGTGGCGGGGGCTCTTGTGGCCCTGCTGGCGGTGCCCCTCCAGGGTCAGACCGATCCGTTCCAGCAGTGGACCCACTGGGGTGGGGATGCCGGGAGTACCCGCTACTCGTCCCTGGACCAGATCAACGCCGACAACTTCGAGGATCTGGAGGTCGCCTGGATCTGGCGGGGTGACAACTTCGGCCCGGAGGTGGACAACATCCTCCGCGCCACCCCGATCTACGCCGAGGGGAAGCTCTTCAGCGTGGCGGGGAGCCGCCGGCAGGTGATGGCCATCGACCCTGCCACGGGAGAGACCCTGTGGACCTGGCGGATGCGCCATACGAAGCGCTGGGAGGACTCCATGCGGAAGAACTACGGCAAGGGAGTCGTCTATGAGGTGGTGAACGGCCGGGGCCGCATCTACGTGGTGGACCCGGGCTTCTACCTCATCGCCCTGGATGCCGAGACGGGACGGCCGGTGGAGGGGTTCGGTGAGGACGGGATCGTGGATCTCCTGGCGGACCTGGGATACCCCTACGACGGGGACAACGGGGTGGATCCCGCCATTGGCTACATCACCAACTCGTCCCCCCCCATCGTGGTGAACGGCGTGGTGGTGGTGGGGAATTCCCACGAGCAGGGGTACTACCAGACGCGGAAGGCGGACCTCCCCGGCAACGTGCTGGCCTACGATGCCGCCACCGGCGAGCACCTCTGGAAGTTCAACGTGATTCCCCGCCCCGGCGAGTTCGGTCACGACAGCTGGGAGGGTGACGGCTGGAGCTACTCAGGGAACGTGTCCTCCTGGGCTCCCCTCTCGGCGGACCTGGAGCGGGGCATCGTCTACGTTCCCACGGATCCTCCCACCAACGACTACTACGGTGGGCACCGGCTGGGTGACGGGCTGTTCGGCACCTCCCTCATCGCCCTGGACGCCCGGAGCGGAGAGCGCCTGTGGCACTTCCAGTTCGTGCACCACGACGTCTGGAACTACGATACCCCCCACGCGCCACAACTCGTGGACATCACGGTGGACGGGGTGGAGATCCCCGCCATCGTTCAGGTGACCAAGCAGAGCTGGGCCTATGTGTTCAACCGGGTGACCGGGGAGCCCGTGTGGCCCATCGAGGACCGTCCCGTTCCCCAGTCGGACGTGCCCGGCGAGAAGCTCTCCGACACCCAGCCCTTCCCCACCCGGCCGGCTCCCTTCGAGATGCAGGGGCTGACCGAGGACGACATCATCGACTTCACCCCTGAACTCCGGGCGGAGGCGATGGAGATCCTCCGGCAGTACCGGATGGGCCCGATCTTCAACCCCCCCTCGGTGCGGGGAGCGGCGGATGGCACGCTGGCCTCCATCCACTGCCCGGGGGCGAACGGCGGAGCCAACATCCCCGGGGGAGCCAACATCGACCCGGAGACCGGGATCCTCTACGTGGTCTCCACCAAGGGGTGCTCGGCCCCCCAGTTGGTGCCGGGAACCTCGGTGGATCCGAACTCCAACATGGACTTCGTCACCGTGGGTCCCGGTGGCGTCCCGGGGCCCCAGGGTTTGCCGATCTTCAAGCCCCCGTATGGCCGGATCACCGCCATCGACCTGAACACCGGGGAGCACCTCTGGTGGATCCCCAATGGCGACACCCCGGCCAACATCAAGAACCACCGGGCGCTGCAGGGGGTGGAGCTCCCGGTGACGGGGAAGAGGGCCCACGCCACCACCCTGGTCACCAGCACGCTGCTGATGTTCGGGGAGGGGCGGGGGGGAGATCCCCTCTTCCATGCCGTGGACAAGCGCACCGGTGAGCAGCTGGGAACGGTGAGCATTCCGGCCCCCACCAATACCGCCCCCATGACCTACATGCACGACGGTGTCCAGTACGTCGTGATGGCGGTAGGAAGTTCGACCCACCCGGGCTCCCTGGTTGCCATGCGGCTCCCCTGAGGACCGGGGTGGACCGGGGTGCAGGACTGCACCCCGGGGAGTGAACGAAGAAGAGCGGCCGGGGGAACTCCCCCGGCCGCTCTTCTTCGTCTTCCGCCCCCCATGACCGCCCTCGGCCATGGGCCCACAAGCTCCGTGGCGGGTCAGTCCTCGCCGGGAGGTGGTCCCAGATCCTCGTCCCTGAGGCGGAACTCCTCCACCAGGTCGGGATGGACCTCGGAGCCGATGACCCGGCCGGCGATGAGCTCGCCGATCATGGGGCCGAACTTGAACCCCTCGGCGTTCCCTCCCCCGGCGATCCAGACATTCTCCAGCCCCGGGTGCCGGTCGATGATCCAGTCCCGGGTCACCGTGGACTCGTAGTGGCAGGCCCGGGTTTCCAGGATCGGAGCATCCGCCATGTCGGGGAATCGCTCCGTCAGGATCCCCCTGGACCGCTCGTGGAACTCCTCGGCCACCCACCGCACCGAGGTGTCCGGGTCGTCTCCGGGCTTGCCGCTGGACCGGACCCGGAACCCCCGCTGATCCAGGGGGAGATTCGCCCAACCGGTGACGCCGGGGAAATTCCAACTGGGGATGTTGGGGTGGGAGAAGCGGTGGTCCCCCGGGGGGGTGCCGTAGTAGAAGACCACCCCCATGGGGATCCGCATCCGGGGGGCCATGAACTCCGGGAACTGCTTCGGGAACCACGGTCCCAGGGCGAAGACGAAGATGTCCCCTCCCACCCGCTCCCCCTGGTCACCCAGGACGATGTCCGAGACCCGTCCGCCCGCCTGGTTCCCCACCGTCGCCCGCCCCAGATGGAGGGGAGCTCCCTGGTCCTGGACGATCTGCGCCACCCGCCGCACCGCCGCCCGGGCCCGGGCCACCCCGGCATCGGGCTCGTAGAGCCCTACTCCGATCCCCTCCAGACCGAACTGGGGCCAGCGCCTCCGGACCTCGTCCACGTCCAGTCGCTCGTGCTGGATTCCCAGCGCTTCCCAGGTGGCGGTGGTCTGTTGCAGGAAATTGTCGAACTCCGGCCGGAGGATGAGGTCGCCGGTCTCGAAGTACACCGGATGTCCCATCTTCGGCGCGTATTCCGCGTCGAACTCCTTCCAGAGGGCCAGGCTCTTGCTGGCCCAGTCGGTCCAGAGGGTCCGGTCGCCATAGGCGGTGCGGATCCCCCTGGTCTCGTCACCGGAAGTGGAACGGGAGTTCCCGGGGCCATAGAGGTCCACCAGGGAGACCGTGGCACCCATCTTCTGGAGATGGTACGCGGTCCATGCGCCGAAGGCACCGACCCCGATGACCACCACGTTCTGCTGCCGACCCCGCCGGAGCACGGCGGGAGCCCCTTCCGCCGCCGCCGGTGCCGGAGAGAGCAGGGCTCCCACCCCCCCCGCCACCGCCAGCGAACCGGCCCCCATCCCCGAACGGCGGAGGAAGGTCCGACGGTCCATTCCGGAACGGCCTTCCGTCGGGGCCACGCCGGGGTCGTCCTGCATCCCCGGAGCCTCCTTCCTTCCCGTCGACCCGCCTGCGCCGCGCTTCTGGTCGCTGTCGTTGCGTCTGCTCACGCTTCGTTTCCTCCCCGTGGGGGGTCAGTTCAACGGGCCGCCGCGATACAGGTGATCTCCACCGCGGCTCCGGCGGGAAGACCCTGCACGGCAAGGGCGGTACGGGCCGGAGGATTCTCGGGGAAGAAGCTCACATAGACGTCGTTCATCGCCCCGTAGTCGGCCATGTCCACCAGGAACACCTGGCACTTCACGATGTCCTCCAGGGTGGCTCCTACCGATGCCAGCCGCTCCCGGATCCCTTCCAGCACACGCCGGGTCTCGGGGACCACCCCGTTCTCCCCCTGCTGGCTGCGCCCGATGACTCCCGACAGGAAGTACAGGTTGCCGGTGCGCACCACCGGCGAGAAGAGTCGCGAAGGGTTGTAGGCCTCCTTGTGGGGCCCTCCTCCGGCAGAGGCACAGGCCCCCGTGCCGAGGACGGTGGCGAGGAGTGCGGCGGCGAGCAGGACTGGACGGGAACGGGGCATGCGGACAGTCTCCGGGTTCCGGGTCTCGGGGCGCCCGGGACTTCCCCGGGACACATCCTGGAATGATAGACAACTCCGGGAGGATGCGCAGCAGACGGGGGATCGCCTTCCTGGAAGGGGGGGTGGTGGTATCCCCCCGGGCCGGTGCGTTAACCTCAGGCGTGCCTACACGTGTCCGACTCGCCCTCCGCGCCCTGCGCCACCGGAACCTGCGCCTCTTCTTCACGGGGCAGGGGATCTCGCTGGTGGGTACCTGGATGCAGCAGGTGGCCATCGGCTGGCTGGTGTACCGCCTCACCGACTCCGCTCTCCTCCTGGGTGTGATCGGTTTCGGGGGACGCTTCCCGGCCTTTCTCATGGCTCCCTTCGCCGGGGCGTTGGCGGACCGGTGGGACCGCTACCGGATGGTCATGGCGGCGCAGGTCTGTGCCATGCTCCAGGCGGTGGCACTGGCGGTCCTGGTCCTCTCGGGCTCCGTGGAGGTCTGGCACCTGGTGGCCCTGTCGGTGGTGAGCGGCCTCATCAACGGCGTGGACGTCCCCGCCCGCCAGTCCCTCCTGGTGCATCTGGTGGACGGAACCGACGACCTCCCCAACGCCATCGCGCTGAACTCGTCCATGTTCAACGCGGCCCGTCTGGTGGGCCCGGCACTGGCGGGGGTCCTCATCGGCCAGGTGGGGGAAGGGTTCGTGTTCGCCCTGAACGCCGTCAGCTACATCGCGGTGCTGGGAGCCCTGGCGGCTGTGCGCTTGCCCCGGGGCATGGGAACGGCCACCGGCCCCGTGCTGCAGAACATCGTGGAGGGGTTCGCCTACGCCTTCGGCTTCCGCCCCATCCGGGACCTGATCCTCCTCCTGGGGCTCATCGCCCTGGTGGGGATTCCCTACACCATCCTCCTCCCCATCTTTGCCCGCGACGTGCTGGGGGGCGATGCCGGAACCCTGGGGCTCCTCTCCTCCTCTGCGGGGCTGGGGGCACTGGCGGGAGCCCTCTTCCTGGCTTCCCGGGACGGGGTCCGGGGGCTGGGTCGGGTCATCGCCCGGTCCACGGTCCTCTTCGGTGTGTCGCTGGCGGGGTTCGCCCTTTCCCGGGATGTCTGGCTTTCCAGCGTCTTCCTGGTTGCATCCGGGTTCGGGGTGATGCTCACCACCGCCTCCATCAACACCGTCCTCCAGACGTTGGTGGACGAGGGGATGCGTGGCCGGGTGATGAGTCTCTACACCATGGCCTTCGTGGGGATGGCACCTCTGGGGAGCCTGGCCGGGGGGCTGCTGGCGGGATGGATGGGAGCACCTCGGACGGTGCTCCTGGGGGGGGTGGGGTGTCTGCTGGTGGGGGCCTGGTTCACCCGACGCGTCCCGGCGTTGAGGGAACTGGTGGTTCCCGTCGAGCGGCGCACGGAGATCGTTCCCGAACTGGCCCGGGGGCTGCAGGAGGCCACGGACCCCCGGGCCAGGGGGTAGATCGGAACGGAGTGGAATCCTCAGGGACCACCCGTGTCTCCATGGTAGGAGGGGGCGGCATCCGGCGCTCCCCACATCGAACGCCCAGGGAGGTGGATCATGGACAAGCTGCTGCCGAGAAACGAAGGGACTGCGGACCGTGTGATCCGGGTGGTGGCAGGGGCGGCGGTGCTGAGTCTGGCCTTCATCGGCCCCCAGACCGCCTGGGGCTACCTTGGGCTCATCCCCATCGCCACCGGCCTCCTGGGAAGCTGCCCCCTCTACACCCTCCTGGGGATGAACACCTGTCCGCTGAAGAGCCGCTGACGGCGTCGGTCCCCCCCCGCTCTTCGGAAGGGATGTCGCCTCCAGGGGAGGGGGGGGATGAGGCGCTGCTGGAGCGTGCCTCCCTGGGGGACCGGGGGGCCTTCGACCGGTTCATGGACGGCCATGCCGCCCCCGTGCTCCGGTTCATCACCCTCCACGTGCGGGACTCCGACGCCGCCGAGGACGTGCTGCAGGAGACCTTCCTGGCGGCGTGGAGGGGTGCGTCGTCCTTCCGGGGTCAGGGATCGGCCCGTTCCTGGCTCCTCTCCATCGCCCGACGGGCAGCCCTCCGGCACGGGAGGAAGCGGGCCGGGGAGCCTCAGGAGTCGGCATCGCTGGACGCCGTTCCCCTTGACGTGCTGGCCCGTGAAGCGGGGTGGGGGGACGACCCGTCCGGCGAGGAGCGGCGGCTGGAGGTGAAGGAGCTGGTGGAGGCAGGCTTCGCCCACCTGGCCCCGGAGGACCGGGAGATCCTCCTGCTCCGTGACCTCGAAGGGTTCTCCGGAGAGGAGACCGCTGCGCTGCTGGGCCTCTCGCTGCCGGCGGTGAAGAGCCGCCTCCACCGTGCGCGGCTCCGCTTCATGACCCGTATCCGGGAGTTGGACCATGGCACATGACCGCGAAGTGGCGGGGATCCGGTGCGGCGAGGTGCTGGAGCTCCTCCCGGACCATCTGGAGGGGACGCTGGAGCCGGAGCGCCTGGAGCGGGTGCAGGCCCACCTGGCCGGGTGTGACTGGTGTGATCGCTTTGGAGGGGCCTACGGCGGGGCCGTGGCGGCGCTGCGGCGGGAGCTGGGGACTGTGCCCCCCCTGACGGCAGGGCAGCGGGGTCGGCTCCTTGCGGTGGTTCCGGAGACGAAGACCCCCGGACGAGGTGGAACCTGAAGGGGTGTGCGGGCGTAGGAAGGGTTTCGATAAACATTCGTTTACCTCCTCCCTGAGTGTTGCCCATGGCCCTTCCATCCGTTCGCGCCTCCCTGGCGTTCGCCCTGGCCGTCCCGGTCCTCCTCCTGGCCACCTCGCAGCCCGCCCAGGCCCAGGCCCCCCAGGGGCTGGCCCGGGGGACCCTCTCCCTGGAATTCGCCCTCCCCGATGGCGGCGGAAGCAACTTCGGACTCTGGAACCAGGTGGGGACCAGCACCTCCATCGGCTGGAACGTGGGGTTCACCTATGCGAAGGAAGAGAACGAGGAGAGCGGGTTCTCCGCCAGCCAACTCAGGGTTTCGGTGGGTCCCGAGCTGAAGGAGCACTTCAGCATCCGGCCCCGGGTGGCGCCGTTCTACCGGTTCGGGATCGCCGGGCTCTACGATCGGACGACCCAGACCCAGGACGAGGTTGAGTCCCGGGGGGAGAGCTGGGGAGTGGGGGGCTCGGCCGCGCTGGGGGTGGATTGGTTCCCGCTGGACCAGATCAGCATCGGAGGGCACACGGGATTCCGGGTGGACTATCTGGACCGGGAGGAACGGTCCCAACTCAGCGTCCGGAGCTTCCTGTCACAGCTCACCATGCGCATCTACTTCTGATCCCGTGACGGTGCGTCGGATCCGGGGGTGGGCGCCTGCGTGGGCTCGCCCCCGGAGTCCGGCGACCGTACCCCTCCCGGCCCCTACGCCACCCCCAACTCCCGCCGCACCGCCGGCGCCACCTTCGTGCCGTAGAGCTCGATGGCCCGGAGCACCTTCCCGTGGGGGAGGCTCCCCACCGTCAACTGGAGGAGGAGCCTGGAGTGGCCGAAGATCCGGTGCTGGAAGAGGATCTTCTCGATGATCTCGTCGGGGCTCCCCACGAACCCCGCCCCCCGGAGCTGCCGCGATTCCTCGTAGTGGGCCCGTGTGAGTGGAGGCCACCCCCGCTCCCGGCCGATGCGATTCATGGCGGCGGCGTGGGAGGCGAAGGACTCCTCCACCGCCTGCGCGCCGCTGTCGGCGATGTAGCCGTGGCCGTTGATGCTGAGGGGGAGGGGTCCGTGCCCCGCCCGGTGCGCCGCGTCCCGGTGGAGCTGGGCAAAGGGGGCGAACCGCTCCGGCATCCCGCCGATGATGGCCAGCGCCATGGGGAGCCCCAGCGCCCCGGCCCGGACCGCCGACTGGGGATTCCCCCCCACCGCCACCCAGACGGGGATGGGATCCTGGACCGGTCGGGGATACACCCCGGCATCCTCCAGGGGAGGGCGGTGCTCGCCGCTCCAGGTCACCCGCTCCCTCTCCCGGAGCCGCAGCAGCAGCTCCAGCTTCTCCGCGAAGAGCCGGTCGTAATCGTCCAGGTCGTAGCCGAAGAGCGGAAAGGACTCGATGAAGGAGCCCCGCCCCGCCATGATCTCGGCGCGACCTCCGGACAGCAGGTCCAGGGTGGCAAAGTCCTGGAAGACCCGCACCGGGTCGTCGGAGCTGAGGACGCTCACGGTGCTGGTGAGTCGTATGCGCCGGGTCCGTGCGGCGGCCGCCGCCAGCACCACCGCCGGGGAGGAGACCAGGTAGTCCGGGCGATGGTGCTCCCCGATGCCATACACGTCCAGCCCCACCTGGTCGGCCAGCTCCACCTCTTCCAGGAGGTTCCGGAGCCGCTCCGCCGGCGGTAGGAGGTGCCCCGTGGCAGGGTCGGGGGTGTTTTCGGCGAAGGTGTACAGTCCGAGTTCCATGGGTCCCGGGGCGGAGGGGGGGGAGGTACTGGCACGCATAGTGTAGAAGGGAGGAGGCCAGCATCATACCCGGAGCACCCTCGGGAAGGAGCCGACACCCTGGGAAGCGCTGAGAAGGACACCGGCGAGGTGGGGAGCCTGCAGGATCTGCTGGACCGGTTGTGCGGAGTGGTGGATGGGACTGGGGAAGCGGACGCGCCTGGAAAGGGGGGGGCGCCGAGCGAGGATGGGCCCGGCCACCGTTCGGGGGTGGGGGATCCGGACCGCTCCGTCGACCGCGGGCCCTCGGACGGCGATCGCGCCACCCTGGACGAGATCCTGGAGGCGGTAGGGCGCCGCTCCTTCGGTCCCCTCCTCCTCCTGGCGGGGCTTGTGACCCTGGCCCCCCTGGTGGGGGACATCCCTACCGTCCCCACCATCATGGCGCTGCTGGTCCTGCTGGTGGCGGTGCAGCTCCTCCTCCGCCGGGACGAGTTCTGGCTCCCCGGCTGGCTGTTGCGGCGCTCTGTCGAGCGGGAGAAGATCCGCAAGGCGGTGGGATGGCTGCGGCGGCCCGCCCGCTGGCTGGACCGGTTTCTCCGCCCCAGGCTGGAGGCCCTCACCGGGGGCGCCGGGTCTGCTGCGGTGGCGGTGGCCTGCATCCTCATCGCGCTGGCCATGCCGCCCATGGAGTTCATCCCCTTCTCGGCCAACATTGCCGGGGTGGCGCTGGCGGCCTTCGGGCTTTCCCTGGTCACCAGAGACGGGCTGTTGGCGGTTGTGGCCTTCGCCTTCACCTTCGGAGCCCTGGGGTGGGTGGGGTGGAGGCTGCTCTCCTGATCCCGCCGGCGGGGGTGGGCCCCTGGACCACCGGTGCCGGGGCCTGGCTGGGGGCCCGGGGTCGGCGGCACGGGGCCGACCCCGGGCTTCACTCCGGCGGTGGAGTCTGCACGGCAGGTAGGTCTTCAGGCTCCCTGGGGCCACATCAGCAGCACCCGGGGGGGCAGCACCCCTCCCCCTCCCCGGCAGCCATCAACAGGGGGGTGGTGGCCGGCTGGATGCCGGAGGTCTGGGGGGCAGCCGCCTTCCCGGGCTCGTGGGAGTGGAGCCCATCTTCCTCCCCCCCCGGCTTCCGGGCCCGGACAAAGGCGGACATGAAGCGTCCCTCCACGGCGTCGGCAAAGGCATCCACGTCCAGACCGGCCTCCTCCAGGAAACTCCGGGCATCCTCGGCCTGGTAGATCCGGGTGGGCTCCAGGGTGGGGTTCTGGAACCCCGCCTCCCGGAGGAGACCCTCGAACTCCCGCTCCTCCAGCGCTCCGGCCACGCACCCCACCCACAGCTCCATGCTCCGGCGCACCTCGGCGGGGACCTCGCCTCGCACCACCACGTCCGAGACCGCGAAGCGTCCCCCGGGCTTCAGCACCCGGAAGGCCTCCCGGAGCACCTGTCCCTTGTCGGCGGAGAGGTTGATGACGCAGTTGCTGATGATCACGTCCACGCTGGCGTCCGGCAGGGGAATGTGCTCGATGTCTCCCTTCAGGAACTCCACGTTGGTGGCCCCGGCCTCGGCGGCATTCCGGCGGGCCAACGCCAGCATGTCGTCGGTCATGTCCAGGCCATAGGCCTTCCCGGTGGGTCCCACCCGCTTCGCGGAGAGGAGCACGTCGATGCCGCCGCCACTCCCCAGGTCCAGCACCACCTCGCCTTCGGAGAGATCTGCCAGGGCGGTGGGGT
>CAYQVI010000024.1:0-25499 GCA_964420725.1 uncultured Gemmatimonadaceae bacterium
CCTACGCCTCCCGGATGGTGTTCACCATGGTGCCGGAGCCCCGGGCCCGGGCGCTGATGGACGCGGTGGCCGACTGCGGCGACCAGCTCGCCGACCCCCGGCACCCCATCCATGCCATCCAGCTGGCGGTGGAGGCCTCCACCGACTCGGGAGGGCCTGCGGCTCCGGCCTGATCACACGCTGTTTCCCGTGGCTCCCGTATGCCGTGGCGCCCGCATGCCACCGGTCACGTGCACCGCTACGCCCTGTCACACCTCCCCTTCCGGAGACCGGCCAACGGGTCCGGTCGCCCCGGGGGGGAACACCCTTCGGGAGAACGCCCATGACCATGGAACGGAAGATCCGCCTCATCGCCGGGACCCTCATCCTTGTGAGCCTCTCCCTGGGCCATTGGGTGAACCCACTCTGGTTCCTCTTCACCGCCTTCATCGGGGTGAATCTGATCCAGTCCTCCGTCACCCGGTGGTGCCTCATGGAGGACATCCTCCGGGTCACCGGAATCCATCGGGAGCAGGCTGCCGGAAAGCCCTGACCGGGAGGGGCTCCACCCTCCGGAGCCGGCGTCGGGGGCCCCACGGCCCCCAGGAACTCAAGCGGTGGGAACCAACTCCACCGGAGTGCCGGTGCGGTGGTCCCACCCCCGGGCCAGCACCCGCCCCAGCGCGTCCACGATCTGGGGCTCGAAGGCGGTCCCGGCATCCTGGCGGATCATCTCATGGACCCGCTCCACAGGGATGGGGGGACGGTACGGGCGGTCCGAGGACATGGCGTCGAACACGTCGGCCACCGCCATCACCCGGGCCAGGTAGGGGATCTCATTCCCCATGAGCCCGTCGGGATATCCCTTTCCATCCACCCGCTCGTGGTGGCTCCGCACCAGGGGAAGGGCGTCCCGGAAGGCCTCGATGGGCTCCAGGATCCGGGCCCCGATCACCGGGTGCTGCCGCATCTGGTGCAACTGTTCCTCCGACAGCCTTCCCGGGTGGTCCAGCACCGACGCCGAGATCCCGATCTTCCCCACATCGTGGAGGAGTCCCCCCCGGAGGAGGAGGTCGATCTGGTCCCCCGGGAGCGCCAGTTCCCGACCCAGCGCCACGGCCAGGGCGGAGACCCGCTCCGAGTGTCCCGCCGTCCACGGGGACTTGGCGTCGATGGCCCGGGCCATGGCCCTCAGGGTGCCCCAGGCCATCTCCTCCAACTGGTGGAACAGCCAGGCGCTCTGCAGCCCCAGGGCGGCCCGGGCCACCAGGCGTTGGGTGTTCTCGGCGGCCTCGGGCTCCAGCCCCACACCCTGGTGGGAGCCCAGCGCCAGCGCCCCCCGCAGATCCTTCCCCACCAGGACGGGGAAGAGAGTCACCGGGGCGTCCACCGCGGCGAATCCCATCCGGCCCAGGGTGGGGAAGGAGGTGTCGCTCCCCTCCACCACCACCGACACGCCGGCGTCCGCCGCCTCCCGGACCCTCTGGGCCAGGAGGTCTGCCTGGGTCAGGATCTCCCCGGGGAAGGCTCCCGGCTCGGCCGTGGTCACATGGCACCCCTCCGCCCCCTCCCGCTGGAGGAGGGCCACCCGCCGGTGGGGATGGAGGTTGGCGCAGGACGCGGCCAGGGTCTCCAGGATCCGGTCCCGGTCCAACTCCGCCAGCGCCACCTCGTCGATGGCCTGTCCCGTCTCCAGGAGGAAGAACTGGGTGGAGAGGGAGCCGGCCATCGTGTTGAAGGAGGCGGCCAGCTCCCCGAACTCGTCGTCCGTCAGCACCGCCACCTCGGTGTCCCGTTCCCCCCGGGCCAGAAGCCGGGTGGCCTGGGCCAGACTGGAGAGGGGCTCCAGGGTCCGGCGGATCCGCACATTGGCCACCAGCCCCAGGGTGGCCAGTCCCAGGAGCATGGCCAGGGGGAAGGTGGTGGAGAAGGTGTCCAGGGGGGCGTAGGCGGCGCTCCTGGCCTCGCTCATCACCACCGACCAGGGGACGGTGTTGAAGGAGGCGGGGAGGAAGATCTCCCACCCGGCCACCAGGTGTTCCTCCTTGCCCAGGACGATGGACTCCACCCCCCGGGGAGGGGTGCGACCCCGGAGGACGGAGGAGAGGGCAGAGCCCAGCCCCTCGTTGCAGGCCAGCGCGTCCCCGGTGCTGGGAACGAAGCAGATGGCCCCCGTGGAGGGGAGGGAGACGAGGTCGAAGGCGGAGGGCCAGATCTCCTCCCCGTCCAGCCGCCCCCACAGCACCTCACCGGGGCCTCGTCCCGGCACCGCCATGAACAGATCCGGTCGGTACCCCGCCGGATCCGCCCGCAGGAGGGGGCGTGGGTCCCCGGCCGTCAGGGTGTCCTGGGCGGTCCACGCTCCACTCCGGCCGGGCTCCCCCCGTTCAAAGACCGCCTCCCCGTTCCGCACCAGGGTGAGACCGATGAAGGGGGTGGGGAGGCGAAGGACCCCCGCCGCCGCGCCGGCATCGGTGAGGTCCTCCAGGACGGCCTGCGCCGTGTGGAGCTTCTCCACCAGTACCATGCCGGCGGTCTTGGACATCCCCCCCAGCCGCTCCTCGCTCTGGTCCCGGAGCTGCCGGGTCACGGTGCCATACGAGAAGACGGACACCGCCAACTGGGGGAGCAGCGCCGCCAGGAGGAAGGTGCCCACCAGTCGCCGGGCGACCCGGGTGGAGAAGAGGTGCCAGCGCACCGTCAGTAGCCCGAGGCCGGGCCCACCTAGCCGCCGTTGTTGGCCCGGATGATGTCGTCCTGGCTGGCCTTGGCGGTGAGGGGCGAGACGGACTTCCCGTCTGGTCCCTTGCTGTAGAGGTCGTAGTCGGAGTTGATGGGAACCAGGGAGCGGTCCTTCCGGGCCTTGCCGGTGGAGCCGGGGCCCCCCAGACGGAAGTACTCGTAGGGATTTCCCCACGGGTCAAGACGGTCACCGTACCCCACATCCGCCAGGGAGGCGGGGAGTTGCCGGTAGCTGCTCCGGTACTCGGAGATGGCGAAGCTGATGGCGGTGATGTCCCCGATGGCGGCCGCCACACGGGCCTGGTCCACGCCCTTGTTGTACTGGGAGATCCCCAGCCCGGACAGGATGCCGATGATCATCACGGCCAGGAGGACCTCCACCAGGGTGAAGCCCCTGCGGCTCTCACTACAGTCTGACACTTCCATGGCAACCTGCAACGGGCGACGGGTGGTTTGCGGGAACCCGGTACACGGACTACACCCGCAAGCGCGGACCGTGGGTCGGGTCGGGTCCCTCGTCTCTCAAGATCGACTCCGAGATTGCAAGAGTTGAGCCGATTGCCGGCGTGGGGGGGGAATCCACGGTTTCCCGCCCCAGCGCCCACTGGATGGTCCGGCGCAGTCCCTGTTGAAAGGTGGAGCGGGGGCTCCACCCCAACCGGCTCCGGATCAGGGTGGGATCCAGGGCGTAGCGCCAGTCGTGTCCCGGTCGATCCGCCACGAAGGTCAGGAGCTGGACATGGGGTTCCGGGGCCGGGCGCAGCTCATCCATGATCCCACAGATCAGCCGCACCACCTCCAGGTTGGACCACTCCTCCTCCCCTCCCACCAGATACCGCCCCCCGGATTCTCCCCGCACAAGGATGGTTTCCAGCGCCTCGCAGTGGTCCTCCACGAAAAGCCAGTCCCGGACGTTGGAGCCATCTCCGTACAGGGGAATGGGGATCTGCTCCACGCAACTCCGGATCACGGTGGGAATGAACTTCTCCCCGTGCTGGTGCGGCCCATAGTTGTTGGAGGCGTTGGAGGTCACCACGGGAAGGCCGTAGGTGACATGGTAGGCCCGGACCAGGTGGTCGGAGGCCGCCTTGGACGCCGAATAGGGGGAATTCGGGGCGTAGGGGCTCTCCTCCTGGAAGGGGGGGGCGGTGGCGGTGAGGCTGCCGTACACCTCGTCGGTGGAGATGTGGTGGAAGCGCACGTCCCCCCTTGGGGCAGGGCCCTGAAGCCAGAGCTCCCGGCAGACGTCCAGCAGGGTGAAGGTCCCGGTGACGTTGGTGCGGATGAACTCTCCGGGCCCGGAGATGGACCGGTCCACGTGGGACTCCGCCGCCAGGTGCACCACCGTGTTCATGGCGGGATCGTCCAGGAGGGAGCGGACCAGTTCCCGGTCACAGATATCGCCGGTGACGTTCCGGAGATTCGGGTGCTCCCGGGCCTCCTCCAGGCGGTTCAGGTCCGCGGCGTAGGTGAGGCGGTCCAGGTTCACGATGGGGATGGACGGAAAGGACCGGACCAGCCGCCGCACCAGGTGGGACCCGATGAAGCCGGCCCCTCCGGTGACCAGGATCCCCGTGGGTCGATGTTCAGCCATGTTCGATGGGCTCCTCCTCCACAAGCCGGGCCAGGTATTCCCCGTAGGAGCTCTTCAGCAGTGGTCGAGCCAGCGCAAGGAGGCTCTCCCGGTCGATGTACCCCATCCGGAAGGCGATCTCCTCGGGGGAGGCCACCTGCAGCCCCTGCCGCTCCTGGATGACCTCCACGAACTGGGCGGCCTGCAGGAGCGAGCGGGGGGTACCGGTGTCCAGCCAGGAGACCCCCCGGCCCAGCGGCTCCACCCCCAGGCGCCCCTCATCCATGTAGCCTCTGAGGAGATCCACCATCTCCAGCTCCCCCCGGGGCGAGGGGGTCAGCTCCCGGGCTCTCCGGGGGGCGTCGCCGTCCAGCAGGTAGAGCCCCACCACGGCCCAGGGAGAGGGGGCGGGGCGGGGCTTCTCGTCCAGCGCAATGGGCCGCCCCCTGGAATCCAGGGTGACCACCCCGAACTCCTCGGGGTTCTTCACCCGGTAGCCGAAGATCCCCGCACCCTCGCCGGCCCCGGCGGCCCTGAGATGCTCCGAGAGCCTGGCCCCGTAGAGGAAGTTGTCCCCCAGGATCATCATCGAAGGACCCCCATCCAGGAAGTCCTCCCCGATGGTGTAGGCCTGGGGAAGCCCCTCCGGTCGGGGCTGCACCTGATACTGGAAGGACATCCCCCAACGGGTTCCATCTCCCAGCAGGTGCTGGAAGGCAGGGAGGTCCCGGGGGGTGGAGATGATCAGGACCTCCCGGACCCCCGCCAGCATGAGGACGCTCAGAGGATAGTACACCAGCGGCTTGTCATAGACCGGGAGCAACTGCTTGTTCAGCGGGATGGTCATGGGGTGGAGGCGGGTGCCCGTCCCCCCTGCCAGGAGGATCCCCTTCCGGTCCACAGGGGGAGTTCCCCTGGACAGCTCAGACAACAGTCACCTCCTGGCGGATCCGGTGGCAGACCTCGTCCACCTCGTCAGCGGTGAGAGACGACGACGACGGGAGGCAGAGGCCGTGGCGGAAGAGCATCTCGGACACGGCTCCCCCCAGGACCGGAAGGCCCATGGAGCGATAGATGGGTTGCAGGTGCATGGGCTTCCAGACGGGTCGGCACTCGATCCCCTCCTGGAGGAGGCGGGTGCGAAGGGTCTCCGGATCGATCCCGGCTTCCAAGGGATCCAGAAGGAGGCAGGTGAGCCAGCGGGAGTGGGTACCCCAGGCGGCCTCCGCCTGGAGGGAGACCCCCGGAAGATCCCGGAGCCCCCGGTCGTAGCGGGAGAAGACCCCCCGCCGGGCCGCCACCCGATCCGGCAGCACGGCCAGTTGGGGGCGCCCGAAGGCGGCCAGGAGATTGCTCATCCGGTAGTTGTAACCCACCTCCTGGTGCTCGTAGTGGGGGACCGGCTCCCGGGCCTGCCGGCTCAGCTTCCGGGCATGGGCCAGCAGCTCCGGCCGCGGCGACACCAGCATCCCTCCCATGGATGTGGTGATCATCTTGCTCCCATCGAAGGAGAAGGCCCCCACATCTCCCACCGTGCCGGCAGGGCGATGCTCTCCCTCCACCAGGACGGTGGCTCCCAGCGCCTCGGCCGCGTCCTCCAGCATGGGGACGCCCCACCTCCGGCAGGCCTCCAGGATGGGCCCCATGTTCGCCGTCTGCCCGAAGACATGGACCACCACCACCGCGGCGGGGAGTCGATCCTCCCGCCCCCGCCGATGCAGCTCCTCCGCCAGGAGCTCCGGGTCCATGTTCCAGGAGTGGGGCTCCGAGTCCACGAAGACCGGCCGGCCACCCTGGTAGAGGATGGGATTCACCGAGGCGCAGAAGGTGAGGGAGCTCACCAGGACGTCGTCTCCGGGACCCACCCCCAGGACCCGGAGCCCAAGATGGATGGCGGCCGTCCCGGAGGAGGTGGCCAAGGCCCCGGGCATCTGGCAACGGTGGGCGAACTCCGCCTCGAAGAGGTCCACCTCCGGACCCAGGGGGGCGATCCAGTTGGAGTCCACCGCCCTCTGCACCGCCGCACCTTCCAGGCCGGTGAGGTGGGGTACGGAGAGGGGGATTCGGACCCGGCTGGGCGGGGGGGGGAGGGTCATCACCCGCCGTTCCCCTGGAGCACGGTGTCCGGGGCGGTGTGGGGGTCCCCCTGGATCAACCGCCGCATCCCCTCCCCCATCCGGCCGGCGATGGCCTCCCAGGAGAACCAGGTCAGGACCCGTTCCCGTCCGGCGGTGCCCATCTCCCGGCAGCGGACCGGGTCGGTGAGGAGGGAGACCAGCGCCTGCGCCAGCGCCTCCGGATCCTCCGGCGGGACCAGGAGACCCGTGCCATCGGGCACGATGATCTCCGGGACCGCCCAGGCCGCGGGACCGACGCAGGGGAGGCCGTAGAGCATGGCCTCCACGAAGGAGGTGCCGAAGGGCTCGAATCGTGTGGGGAGGCAGAAGAGGGTGGCGTTCCGGTATGCCGCGTCCATCCGGCGGCTTCCCTCAGGCGTGTTCCGGTCCAGGTACCCCACCACCTCCACCCACTCCGGGAGGTTTGACGGCTCGGCGGGTCCAGGCCCCACGATGGTGAGGCGGGCGCCGGGCACCGAACGCCGGACCTGATGGAAGGCCTCCAGGAGGAGGTCTCCCCCCTTCCGGTGGAAGTCGCGCCCCACGAAGAGCACGGAAGGGGGGTCCGGCGGGACCCGGGTTTCCGACGGACGCGCATCCCCCACCGCGAGGTTGGGCCCACAGTGCACTGTGGCCAGGCGGCTCGGAGGGAGTTGGAAGTCCTGGATGAACGAGCGCCTCAACCGATGGCTCATGGTGAAGATGAGCCCGGCACGCCGATACACCCGCTCCTCCCGCCCCCGGATCTCCTGGACCTCCTCCCGCGTGAGGAAGGCGGCATCGGAGTACCCGGTATCGGCGCCGTCGCTGGCCATGGCGATGTTCCCGTCGCAGTACATGGCCACCGGAATGCGGCAATCCTGGGGCACCTCGAAGGTGGCCCCCACCTGGAGGATCACATCCGCCCTGTGCCCCGCTTCCTGGATCCAACGGGCCGCCCGCCTGGAGCGCGCCCGGAATCCAGATTCGCCCAGGTGGTAGCGCACCCACCACCGTCGCCGGGAGCGGGACAGGGTCCTCATGGCCACGGCCATGCGCGGAAGGCCGGAGATCTCCACGTCTGCAGGGATCACGGTGTGCCCGGCATCCCTGAGATGCCGGAGGATGCTCCAGTTCACGCCGGACCATGAGTCCCGGGTCTCCGGATCTCCCTGGCAGAGGAAGAGGATGTTCATGGGGCCTGCTCGATGGCGCCGGGTGACAGCTTCAGGCGAACGACCCGGAGGATGCCGGGAAGAGAGGGGATCCGGCGTCGAAGGCGGGTGAGACCGGCGCCGACACCTCCGGGGTTCCAGGGCCTCCAGCCCCGGAAGGGCGTCCGGTCCAGATGCTGGAAGAACAGCTCCGGAAAGGGCCGGTCGTAGTCCGCGTGCCACGGCTTGGGGGCACCCATGTAGTGGAAGACGGCGGCCTCGTCCGCCCGGAGTCCCGGAAGGATGACCCACCGGTTCCAATGGGATGGAATCCCGATCCAGTCCCGCTGCAGCGCGTGGTTCAGGGCGTCCTGGTCGTGCAGGATCAGCCTCGGCCCGATCCTCTCGGCCGCTTCCAGGGCCCGGGCTCCCACCCGTCGTTCCTTCCACCGGGCCAGATCCACCAGCAGCACCCCCGAATTGAAGTACCGCGCCTCGCTGAGTCCCAGCCGCTCCTGGTGTTGGCGGGAGTCCTCGGGGCTTCCGTTCAGGACCGCCCCGACGGTATGCCCCTGGAGGTCCAGGCTCCACAGCTCCTGCAGGTCTCGCCGGACCACCAGGTCACAGTCCACGACGATGCACCGGTCCACCCCATCAGGCAGGAGGGTCTCCAGGCAGCAGAGGGCGTAGGCGGTGTGCGTGATCAGCTTGGAGCGTGTGAGGTGACGGACGGGCTCAGGATCGAACTGCCCCGTGCTGATGGCCGCCGCACGGCGGGCCTCCCGGACGGTGCGGACCAGCTGCTCCCGGTCCCGGGGGGCCACGTCGGGGTTGAAGAAGAGGTGGAAGTGGAGGGGAAAGGCTGGATCCGTGCTGTCCATGATGGACTGCATGGACACGGCGCACCCCAGCACGCAGCGCCGATCCGTGGCCAGCACAATCTGGATGGTGTCACTCATCGGAGCCTTCCCCATCATCCCGGCAGGAGAGCCGTCCGGGCATCTGCGCCCGTGCCGAACCCGTCGGCTTGCAGGGGGCGGAGCAAGATCTTTGCCGTCTGAACGCCCCCTAAGGCCGCGAGGTTCCGTCGAGCGGCCCACCTCCTTCTACAGGATGATCCTTCTGTGACCCCCCGGTGCCCGGTGTGACGGTGAAATGACGCAAGGAGCCGTTCTGGAGCAGGAGACGGGCGTGGTGCAGGCACAACGAGAATGCGGGGTCGTTGCACCTTGAAGGAGGTGCGAGGGGGGGCAGGGCTGCCTCCGGCATGGAGGGACCCCATGGCGTTCTGCGACGGAATGCGGGGAGAGCGAGGGGCGTTCGGTGCTGGAACGTGGGGACCGGAGGTGACCGGAGTCTTCCCCGGTCACCCCCGGCGCGGCTTCGCCGGACTTCCCACCAGCCTCCGGTCAGCTCGCCGGTGGAGGGGAGACCCGCATGATGAAGAGTCCCTCCCGGACGCTGGTGAAGATCACCAGACCGCTGGGGAAGAATGGATAGTTGCTCCAGGCACCGCTCTCACCGGCGCTGGTGCCCGGCCCGTCGTCGTTGTACGGGGCACTGTCGAAGAAGGCCAGCTCGAAGGGCTCGGTGCGGTTGCTGATGTCGATGACCCGGAGACCGCTTCCATAGTTCGCCTGGAACATCCGGTCGCCCACGATGAACAGGTTGTGGTCGGTGGCCTGCACCGGTCCGATGTAGGTGCCCGCCAGGATGGGGTCGTCCAGCGAGGACAGGTCCCAGATCAGCGTTCGGGTCCCGTCCACGGTGCCAGCCATCTCGTCCAACTCGTCGTTCATGTAGAAGTATCGCTGTTCCTCGTCGAACCACCCCTGGTGGGCATAGGCCACGTCGGGATAGCTCTGCCGGCCGATGGTCACCGGGTTCGCCTTGTCGGTCATGTCGGCGATGTTGATTTCCGTCTCGTTGGAGCCCACGCAGATCTC
This sequence comes from uncultured Gemmatimonadaceae bacterium, assembly GCA_964420725.1. GTDB lineage: Bacteria > Gemmatimonadota > Gemmatimonadetes > Longimicrobiales > Gaopeijiaceae > CAYQVI01. Next base: position 9,491 of record CAYQVI010000024.1, read on the forward strand.
CCGGCCCTGGTAGCGCTGATCAGGGCCACGGTAGACCAGGCACTGGGCGTCGTGGGCGAACCCACGGCTCCCGGCACCGGAGGGGTCGTGGTGGCACCCCACGAACGTGGGGTTCAGGGGGTCGTTGGCATCCACGATGTGCAGCCCCCCTCCGCAGGTCTGCCCCCCGCTGTTGGCCCCGGCGATGTAGAGGAAGCCGGATTCCGTGTCGGCGGCCAGGTTGTGGGCGCTGAAGATCTCGTGGTATGTGGTGTCCGGGGAGAACTCCCGGAACTCGGTAAGCCCCCGGAGGCGGGCAAGGTCGAAGACCTGCATCCCGTGGGCACCGGCACCGTCTGCCACGATGAAGGCGTGGTTCCCGATGACCTTGATGTCCCGCCACACCGATGGGCGGGAGCCCATGGTCCGGGGGAGGTTTCCCACCACCAGGGGTGCCGAGGGGTTCGTCACATCCACGAAGGAGGTCCCGTCCCGCCGGGCCACCAGGGCGTAGTCGTGTCCGGTCTCGGGGTCGCTCCACCCCCAGATGTCGTTCACCCAGGCCCCTCGCTCCCCCCCCAGATCGTCCACCGCCAGGTGGCCCACCAGCTCCATGTTGGAGCAGGTGAACTCGGTCATCCGCCCTTCCTCGCAGCGGGCTCCGGGCTCCAGCGCCCCGCCGATCCGGTAGATGACCCCCTCCAGGATCTCCCCCGGCTCCCACGAGCCGCCCCGGAGGGCCAGCGTCATGGCCCGGCCCTCGCCAAAGTCCCGGGTGGGCATTCCCACCACCGCCTGGTCCCCGGAGGCTGCCAGGGCGTATCCGAACCCCTTCGGCCAGGAGGCGCCCACCGTGGCGTCCGGCTCCAGGGTGGAGGCGATGCGCAGCCCGCCGCCGGCGTCCCGCTCCACGGCAAAGACAAGCCCGTTTCCTCCGTCCACTCCGGGCGCACCCACCCAGAGCCCCTCCCCGGCGGAGGCCAGGGAGAAGCCGAAGCGGGTCCCCCGGGGGCTCCCGGGGGGGGCCACCGACCCGGTCACGGTCCAGGTTCCCTGGGGATTCTGCTCCAGCGCGAAGACCCGCCCGCCCCCGGGGGCGCCCACGTGGGCCCGGTCCCCGGAGAGGTGCACGGCCGTCCCGACTTCGGCTCCGGCCACATCCGCCTCGGCGGTGAGTTCCAGCCTGCGGGGCTCCCCCCACCCTCCATCCGCTCCCCGCTCCACCAGGTAGACGCTCCCCCGGGCGGAATCCGCGGCAGGGGCCCCCACCAGGAGCCGGTCCCCATCCCAGGCGAGGGCTCGTCCGAACTCCGCTCCACCCGCCTGTGCCCTCGGTCGGATGGTCCCCTGCAGCGTCCAGCCCTCCCCGGACCTGCGGAGGTGGTACACCACCCCGGTGGTCTCCACAGCGGGGGACCCCACCAGGAGGTCGTCCCCGGAGAGGGCCAGGGCGGTGGCGTATTCCCGGTGGTCACCCTGTGCCGGGGGCACCAGGATCCCGGTCTGCTGCCACGGCGCCCCGGCACTGCTCCGGCGGAAGGTGTAGGCCACCCCCGTTCCATCCCGCTTCCGGGGGGCACCCACGACGAGTGTGTTCCCGTCCAGTGCCAGCGCCCGGCCGAAGTCGTCCATCCTGGACGAGTCCGAGGCCGAGAGGGTGGAGGACTCGTCCCAGCCGCCGGCTGCATCCCTCCTGTAGGTGTAGACGACGCCGGGGCCGTACCAGTTCACCGGCTGGCCGATGATCAGGTCGCTGTCCGTCACCGTCACGGCCCTCCCGAAGTTGGGCTCCTGTCCGGCTGCGGGACGCACCCCCACCAGAGTGAGGAGGGCGAGGGCGAGAAGGGCGAGTCTCTGCATGATTCCACATCCGGGGAGGTGGCGGCGGGGAGGGCGGACGAGGATCGTCCGGCTCCGCTCGCGCAGGTACCGGGCATTCCGGATCCATAGTCCCCAGATGCCCTGCAGGTTCCCTCCACAGGGCGGCAGCGGCCCTGCGGAGGTGCGCCCGGATAGAGAGGCCCGCTCTCCCCGGCTCCCCCTCCTGTCAGAGGGAGGGCTGGACCCGGAAGTTCAGCGGGGGAGCCTCGTACAGGGTCGTGGTCCCCCGGCGGACCACGAAGCTGATCCGGGACGCCCCCTCCTGCAGCCCCTCCATCTGACCCCGGACCCGGTCTCCGGTCCAGCGGGCCAGGGCGGGGTCCTCGATCACCACCTGCACGGAGAGATCCGGGTGGTCCGCCAGCGTGAACCACTCCTCCACGGGGGGGATGTCGTGGTCGTCCGCTCCCATCTGTCGCTCAGTGAAGTGGAGGGTATAGCCCACGGTCCCCCCCGCCCGGACCACCGGGGCCCCATGCCAGTGGTCCCGGTGGGAGAAGGTGTAGCTCCCATCGTCCCCGGCCAGGATGATCTCCCCCACCACCACCCCGTCCACCTGGGGCTCGGTGGCGCTCCGGTCGCAGCCGGCCACCCCCAGGGCCAGGGCGGCGACCAAGGCCCACGCCGGGAGGACCCGGGGGAAGGCGGGGGAACGACGCAGGGCAGGGGGGGGCGGCTTCATGGGACCTCCGGGGGCGCAGGGTGGATGCGGAGCTCCAGCCACGGGGTCACGAAGTCGGCGTGATCCCCGTGCCAGATGAGGAAGCGGATGCGGGTGGTGCCGGTGCCGAAGGGACGAAGCCAGCCGAAGCCCCGTTGGGGCTCCCACTGGACCAGGGCGCCCTCCTCGGCCTCCACCCGGAAGGAGAGGTCGGAGCGGGCCTCCACATCGATGGGCTCACTCCTGAAGTCCACCGGAACCAGGCGGAGTTGCAGCGGAGACCCGTCGGTGAGAGCCAGGTGCTCCACCGACCAGGTGCGGTTGAACTCGGTGCGGGCCAGGAGCGTCCCCGAGCCATCGTGGACCAGGAGGTCGGCGGCCTCCACATGGGGGGTCACCACCCCCAGGGGGTGCTCGCACGCCCCCAGCCCCAGGGCCAGAAGCAGGGCCGACCCCAGGGAGAGGAGGGCCGGGATCCGGCGCCGTCCCCGGGGCTCGTGCAGGGACGGCCATCGGAAACCGGTCATGGGGACACCTGCACGGCGAGGCGGATGTTCCTGCCGGGCTGGGGGGCCACAAGACGAGCCCGCCAGAGGGGGTCCCGCCAGCGGGAATCCAGCAGGTTCTCGGCGGTGAGGGTGAGCGTTACGGGCCAGCGGAGGGTGCCCCCCTCCGGAATCCTCCAGGCTCCGGTGGCCCCCAGGAGGAGGGCTCCAGGGGTGGGGCAGAACTCCGCCGGGAGCCCCGTGGCCTCCCCTTCCACCACCACTACCCGGCAGCTCCCCTCCGCCTCGGGAGGAGGGGAGGGCACCCGACTCTGTCGGAGGCGTCCCTCCAGGTCGAGCCCCAGCGAGACACCCCCCATCCATCTCCGGACCATTCCCCTCACCACCCCTCCGGGCATCCCCGGGAGTGGGGTCCCCTCCACGGTGCTCCCCCGGGGAAGATCGGCGGCCACCTCCAAGCCCCATCCCGGGAAGGGGAGGAGGGTGGCGTGGAGTTCCACCCCCGCCAGGCGGGCGTCTTCCTGGCCGGGGCGGTACACCACATAGCGCCGGAGCCTCGGGTCCCGGAGGAGCGATCCGGTGGTGCTGTCCACCTGGGGGGCGGGGATGATGAAGTTCCGCACCTCCATGGCGTATCCCGCCAGCTCCACCCGCCCCCGGGGCCCCTCCCAGCGGAGCTGTGCATCCACCCCCACCCCGGTCTCAGGAGCCAGCGACGGAAGCCCGATCTCGTAGGCGTAGTTGGCCAGGTGGGGGCCTGCGGAGTAGAGCTCCTCGATGCTGGGCGGGCGGAAGGCGCGGGCCACCTGGACCCCCGCCGACCATCCCCCCCCCAGGGCGATCCGGGTCCCCAGCGCTCCGGTGAGTGCGGTGAACTCCCGTGGGCGGATGTCCCGGAGGAGGAGGGTCTCGGTCCGGTCCAGTGGGTTGGTGGTGATCCGGTCCACCCGGAGCCCTGCCAGCACCGTGGCCCGGCCCAGTTCGATCTCGTCCACCCCGAAGACCGAGAGGGCCTGGTGCACGGCGGGGCGGGTTCCCGTGAAGCTCCCCTCTGCCCGGAGATCCCTCCACTGGCCGGAGAGCCCCACGGCTCCCCGGTGCCGCCCGCCGGCGAGCCGCACCACCAGATCCCCGGACCGGGCCAACTGCCCGAAGCGGGTGCCCACGAATCCCCCCCGCTCGAACTCCTCCTGGATGAAGCGCACCATGTTCCCGCCGAAGGAGACCGCCTCCACGGGCCCCCCTTCGGGGCGCCACTCTCCGTCCACCCGGGCAGAGGTCCGGTGGGCGTCGATGTACACCCCGCCATCGTGGGCCCCCGGCAGGGTGACCCCGGAGAAGGAGCTGGGGACTCCGTAGAAGGTCCGGTACTCCCGTACCGCTCCCCCCAGGTGCCCGGTGGGCCCCACCCACCCCACCCCTGTACCGATGTCAAAGCCATCCAGGTCGGTGAAGGGGAGGGGGACTCCCCCGGGGGTCCGGGTGTCCCCCGCCGTCCGGGCCGAGCCGTCCACCTGCCAGACCATGGGGCCGGTGGCGGCGGCCAACCGCCCACCCCCGCTCACACCCCGGTTCACGCTCTCTGCATAGCTGGACATGGACCACTCCACTCCTTCAGGGCGGACCATGGGAATGTCCTCCCGGACCACGTTCACCACGCCCCCCAGGGTGTTGGACCCGTAGAGGAGCCCCCCGGGGCCCCGGACCACCTCGATCCGCCGGGCGCTGGCCGGTTCGATGGTCACCGCGTGGTCCGGGGCGGTGGTGGCGATGTCCCCTGTGCGGAGTCCGTCCTCCAGCATGAGGACCCGGTCCCCTCCCAGCCCGCGGATCACCGGCTGCGAGGCCATGGGCCCGTTGGTGCGGGCGTTCACCCCCGGGGCGAAGGCAATGGTGGCAGCAATGCTGGGGGCCATCCGCTCCGCCAGGCGCTCAGCATCCACAACGGTGGAGGGCTGGAGGACGCCGCCAGCACCCAGGGCACGGGTCCGGACCTCGATCCCCGCAACCTCCACCGCCTCCGGCTCCAGAAGCACCACCAGGTCGGTGGTCACAGCAGCGGCGGGCACACCCGTCCACTCCACGTAGCCGATGCGCCCCACGGTCCACTGCATCCCCAGGGTGACGGCGGGGAGGGTGGCCCTCCCTCCCCCGTCGGTCCGGGCCACCGGGCGCCCCTCCACCTGGACCACCGCCCCCTCCACCGGATCTCCGGAGCTCCGGTCCTGCACCAGCAGGCGTACCGACTCCTGGGCGGCCAGGGGGGCGGCCCCTCCTGGAACCCCGGCACCGGCGGTTGAGGCCGCAAGGGCCAGGAGGAGACCCCCCACGCGCAGACTCATCCCTCCAACTCGTAGAGCCCGGCCTCGGTCACACCCAGGATGGCCAGCCGGGAGGGAGCTCCCCCCACATTGATCCGCCGGACGATGGCCCCGGTGTCCAGGCTCACCAGGACCACCTCGCCGGTGCTGGGGCTGGCCACGGCAGCCAGCCCTTCCACCACGTCCACCTGGTGCACGGCGGCCCCGGAGGCGGGGATGGCGGGGACCACGCCGGCCACCCTCCGCTCCAGTTGACGGGTGGACCCGCTGTAGATGTAGAGGGCGCCGTCGGTGCCCAGGAGCACCACCTGACCCTTCACCGGCTCCACGGCCCGGGTATGGTCCCGCACATCGGCCGGGAGAGCCGGAAGCCGCTGGATGCTCCCGGTGGCAGGGTCGATGAGGGCCAGCACCCGCTGGGTCGGCTGTCCCGGGAGGGCGGAGAACTGCCCCAGGATGAAGGAGGCACCGCTGGTGGCGTAGGCATTCCGGAGCCCCAGCCCTGCCATATCGCCGGAGGGGATGATCTTCTCCGCCGTGACCCCCCCTGCGCCGGCCCGGAAGAGTGCCATCCCATCCTGGCACCCGAAGACCACACCGGAGGCGATGGCGGCGTTGCCGTGCATCACCGGGCAACTGGCCACCTCTGCCACAAGCGCACCCTGCAGGTTCCGGACATTCACCGAGTTGGGGAGTCCCCCCGCAGGATTCCGGGGGGCGTACACGAAGTAGGGGGTGTTCCCCACCATCATGGTGGCGGAGCCGCTGTGATGGGCACCTCCGGAGTCCAGTTCGAAGGCGACCCTGGGGCTCCCGGCCAGCTTGTCGGATTCCCGCATCCAGACCGCCCGCCCGTTGCCGTCGAAGAAGACCGAGATCCAGTCCCCGTTCACGCTGTGGTGGGTGGGGAGGCCATCCGCGAGCTCAAAGGAGAGGAGGGAGGGCGCCTCCACGTGGAGGTGGTCATCGTGGGACTCGATGCCGCTGTCCACGAACTGCACCCGGTCTGCGGTGCGCTGCTGCACGACCCCGAAGCGCCCCGTGTGGCTCCGGTAGACCAGACTTGCCGGTGCGCTCAGGGAGATGGTCTGGAGGACCTCGCTGTCGTGGAGGGCCAGGACCCGGGCCGTGGGTGCGGTGGCGTCGGCCACGATGAGACGCTGTACCTCGATGGCGGGGACGGAATCCCCACCGTCATCCACCGGATCCACCACGCTGTCGTCGCAGGCGGCCAGCGCCAGGGCGGCGAAGAGAGCGGCGGATGCGCTGCGGAAGGATCGGGGGAGAAGGGGGCGGTGCATGGGGACGGACCTCGGACGAAGGTGGGATCGGGGGTCGAAGAGACCCGTGATGATAATGACAACCTTGTATCAATATGAAAGAGAGGAAGGGCCGTCAAGGCGGCTCCCGCGTCGGCGGGGGCACGCCCGGGAGACCGGCGTGGGAGCCGCGCGGCCCCGGCGCCCCCCGGACTCCTTGCTGAACCCTTCCCCTTCAGTCTGTCACATCTGTTGCCATCGTACTACTTGTCTTCCCATAGTTCTTTCCTTCGCTTTCCCTCTTCCCCTGATCCGGTCCCTCCCTATGCCCCCGTCCCCGACCAATGTCTTTCCTGGAGTGGGGGAGATGGCGGAGCACTGTCGACGATTCGACTGGAGTGGCACGGCCCTGGGGCCGGTGGAGGAGTGGTCCCCGGTCCTCTGCACCGCCGTCGCAACGGCCCTCTCCTCCCGCCACCCCATCCTTCTGATGTGGGGGCCGGAGCATGTGCAGATCTACAACGACGCCTACATGGGGACCCTGGGAGAACGGCATCCGGCGGCGCTGGGGGCCCCGGCCCGGGCGTCCTGGCCGGACGCTTGGGAGGTGATCCGTCCGCAACTGGATCAGGTCCTTTCAGGGGGTGGGGGGACGTGGTTCGAGGACCAGGAGGTGCCCCTCCAGCGAGATGGGGGGATGGAGCCCACGTGGTGGACCTACAGCTACAGTCCGGTGCGGGGCGGGGACGGCACCATCGAGGGGGTCCTGGTCCTCGCCCAGGAGACCACGGCGCGGGTACAGGCGGAGGCGAGGGTTCGGACGCTGGCCGATCGCCTGGGCCGGGTCCTGGAGAGCATGACCGACGGCTTCTTCATCCTGGACCTGGACTGGAACTTCACCTTCGTGAACCCCGAGGCGTCGAGACTGGTGGAGCGCCACCGGGAGGAACTCCTCGGCCAGTCCGTGTGGATGGCCTTCCCGGAATCCCGGGGTTCCCACTTCGAGGAGGGGTTCCGGAGAGCCCGGGAGCAGGGGATCACAGTCCGCTTCGAGGAGTTCGTCTCCTCCCGGATGCTCTGGCTGGAGATCCGGGCCTACCCCTGGGAGGAGGGGCTGGCGGTCTCCCTCCAGGACATCACCGGCCGAAAGGAGGTCGAGGCCCGGGCCCGGGAGGAGGGGGATCGGCTCCGGCGGGCCTTCGAGGGAGCGGCCGCCGGGATCTGGATCACCTGGAAGGACCGGGGGGAGCAGTATGTGAACCCCGCCTTCGCCCGGATCCTGGGGTTCACCCCGGAGGAGATGCCGGGGCGGGACTTCCGGCAACTGACCCATCCGGAGGACCTTCCGGAGAACGAGGCCCTCTACGCCGAGATGATGGAGGGGAAGCGGGACGGGTTCGTCATGGAGAAGCGCTACATCCGGAAGGACGGCGGAATCGCCTGGGTGCGGGTGAGCGTCTCGGCCCTCCGGGGCCCCGACGGCGGCGTCCAGCAGACCATTGCCGTGGCGGAGGACATCACCGCCAGCCGGGGAGCCATGCAGCGTCTCCGGGAGAGCGAGCGGCGGTTCCGGGAGTTGGCGGAGTCCATGCCCTTCATCGTCTGGACGGCGGATGCCACTGGGGCCGTGGACTACCAGACCAGGGCCATCATGGAGCTCACCGGTCGGGGGCCGGAGGGGCTGGTGGGGGAGGCCTGGATGGAGGTGGTCCACCCGGACGACCGGGAGCGCACGCTGGCGGTCTGGTCCGAGGCGGTGGAGAAGGGTGAGGCGTACGGGGTGGAGTTCCGGATCCGCCGCCACGACGGCGTCTACCGTTGGCACCTGACCCGTGCGGTGCCGGTGCGGGACGACTCCGGTCGGGTCGTGAAGTGGTATGGGTCCAGCACGGACATCCACGACATCCGGGATGGCGAGGCCCGGATCCGGGAGAGTGAGGAGCGCTTCCGGGTGGTGGCACGGGCCACGGCGGACGCCATCTGGGACTGGGATCTCCGGAACGACGAGATCTGGTGGAGCGAGGGGCTGGAGAGGATCTTCGGTGTGCCGATGAACGAGGCGGAGTCCTGGGCCGACCGCATCCATCCCGACGACCGGGAGGGTGCCCTTCGCGAGATGGACCAGGTGATCTCCGGAACGGGAGACGATTGGCAGGGGGAGTACCGCTTCCGCAGGGGCGACGGGGCGTATGCCTGGGTGGTGGACCGGGCCTTCGTCATCCGGAATGGGGAGGGGAAGGCCATCCGGATGGTGGGTGGGATGTCGGACGAGACCCACGAGATGGAGGCACAGCGCCGGATCCGGGAGCAGGCGGAGCTTCTGGACCGGGCCCGGGATGCGATCCTGGTCCGGCGCATGGACCACACGGTGGAGTACTGGAACGCCGGAGCCGAGGCCATCTACGGGTGGTCCCGGGAGGAGGCTCTGGGGCGCTCGGTCAAGGATCTCCTCTACAACCAGCGCTCCCCCTTCGCCGAGGCCACCGAACAGGTGGTGCGGGACGGAGAGTGGCAGGGGGAACTGGAGCAGGTGCGCCGGGATGGGACCCCCATCGTGGTGGAGGCGAGCTGGTCCCTGATGCGGGCTCCCGACGGGACCCCCCGGCGCATCCTGGCCATCCACACGGATGTCACCGAGCGGAAGAAGCTCCAGGCCCAGTTCTTCAGGGCCCAGCGACTGGAGAGCATCGGCACGCTGGCAGGGGGGATCGCCCACGACCTGAACAACGTCCTCTCCCCCATCCTCATGTCGATGGGGCTCCTCCGGACCATGTGGAAGGACCAGGAGAGTCTGGAGATCCTCTCCGCCATCGAAGGGAGCGCCCGCCGGGGAGCCGACATGGTCCGGCAGGTGCTGGCCTTTGCCCGGGGGGTGGACGGCGTCCGGGTGGCGGTGGATCTCTCCCGGATCTTGGACGACCTGGGGCGGGTGGTCCGGGACACCTTTCCCAGGAACATCACCTTCCGGGCCCGCATCCCTCCGGGGCTCTGGTCTCTCGATGGGGATCCAACGCAGGTCCACCAGGTCCTGATGAACCTCTTCGTGAACGCCCGGGACGCCATGCCCGGCGGGGGAGGGCTGAGTGTGGAGGCGGCCAACGTCCGGCTGGACGAGCAGTATGCCGCCATGAGCAGTCGGAGCAACCCTGGCCCCTACGTACGGATCACGGTGGCGGACACCGGAGAGGGGATGGCCCCGGCCACCATGGAACGGGTCTTCGAGCCCTTCTTCACCACCAAGGAGGTGGGGAGCGGCACCGGCCTCGGGCTCTCCACGGTGGAGGCCATCGTCCGCAGTCACGGGGGCTTCGTGAACGTCTACTCGGAGCCGGGGAAGGGGACCACCTTCCGGGTCTACCTCCCCGCCGGGGAGGGGGAGGGGAGTGCGCTTGCTGCAGAGGACCCCGTGGGGGCGCTGCCGCCGGGGCGGGGCGAGTTGATCCTGGTGGTGGATGACGAGGCCGCCGTCCTGACCATCACCCGGCAGACGCTGGAGGCCTTCGGCTATCGGGTGATCACCGCGTCGGACGGTGCCGAGGCGGTGGTGGTCTTCGCCCGGCAGGGGCACGAGGTGGACCTGGTCCTCACCGACATCTCCATGCCCATCATGGATGGCCCCGCCACGATCCGGGCCCTCCTGAAGATGGATCCGGATCTCCGGATCGTGGCCGCCAGCGGCCATGGTGGGAACGGGGGGACGCAGTCGGCGGCGGCCTATGGGGTGAGGGACTTCCTGGCAAAACCCTACACCGCCGAGGCGCTCCTGGAAGTGGTGCAGCGGGTGCTGGGGGACCGGCCCCGGCCTTCAGGTGGGGAGGGCTGAACCCGGGTCCGGCGCGGTGTCGTGGCGGAGGCGCCCCCACCGCCACTACACTCCTCCCACGCCGGCGCCTGTGGGTTCGGGACCCACGGCGGGCCGCACCCCCCCTTCCCGGCACGAGACCCTCATGATCCAGCGTCAGCCTCCCCGCCACGGCCGTTGGTCCGCCCCGATGGACGGAGTGCCTTCGCCCGGACCGGCCCCCCTTGTGTCCCTCAACCGGCTCCGCCCTTTCCCGGCGGGGTTGGCGTTTCTCCCGCTCCTGCCCCTCCTGTCCGGGTGCGCCGTCGGTCCAGGGGACCCGGGGGACGCCGGTGGCTCCAGTACGGTGGTCCTCACGGAGGGGACCAACATGGCGGTGGATCTCTCCCCGGACGGACAGACCCTTGTGGTGGCCCTCCAAGGGGGACTCTGGACCCTCCCCATCGAAGGGGGCGAGGCCACCCCCCTCCCGGCGGGGATGGAGGTCACCCACCCGGTCTGGTCGCCGGACGGCCGGATGATCGCCTTCCAGGACTTCACCGACCACTACTACCGGATTCGCGTGGTGAACCGGGACGGCTCCGGGGCCAGGGTCCTCACCGAGGGGTCCGCCGACCACAGGGAGCCGGCCTGGTCCCCGGATGGGACCCGGGTGGCCTTCTCCTCGGACCGGGGAGGGAGCGGATCGTACAACATCTGGTCGGTTGAGCTGGCCACGGGGGAGTGGACCCGCTGGAGCTCCGGCCCGGGGGAGGAGCACTCCCCCACCTGGTCGCCCGACGGGCGACAGGTGGCCTGGGTGGAGGGGGGGAGCGTGTGGGCCGGGGACGGGGAGGGAGGAGCGGAACTCCTCCTCAGCGATCCCTCCGGGAGTGTGGGGGTGCCCTCCTGGGCTCCGGATGGACGGATGGCGTGGCAGGACCGTGGGCGCCGCCTCCTCCTGGACGGGACTCCGGTGCCTTCTCTGGCCCGGGAGGAGGGGGGGGAGGAGGACCACTTCCCCTTCCCGGTGCGGTGGACGGCAGACGGGGGGTTCATCCACACAGCGGATGGCGCGATCCGGGTGCGGGACGCCCAGGGGAACCACCTCCGGGACATCCCCTTCCTGGCCACCCTCCACCTGGACCGGCCGGTCCCCGTGGCGAACCCCCGGAGGCTGGATGCCCCCGGTCCCCGACCGGTCAGGGGGATCTTCGCTCCGGTCCTCTCCCCCGACGGGACCCGGGTGGCCTTCACCGCCCTGAACGACCTCTGGGTCATGCCCCTGGGGGGGGAGCCGGTACGCCTCACCGACGACCTCGCCATCGAGTGGATCCCCTCCTGGTCCCCCGATGGGGGGAGCATCTGGTTCAACTCCGATCGTCATGGCAACGGGCTCCCGGAGATGTACAGCGTGGAGCTGGAGTCCGGGGAGGTTACCCGGAGGACGGAGCTTGCCGGGGCACGCCTGGTCTTCCCGGCCCTCTCTCCGGACGGCTCCCGGGTGGCCTACATCGACGGCGGGGACCAGTCCCTCCGGATCATCGACCTGGCCACGGGGAGCAGCGCGCTGGTGGCGGAACGGGCGTACGCCAGCAACGTGGGGCGACCCTCCTGGTCCCCTGACGGTCGCTACCTCGCCCTGGCGGACATCCACCCCTTCTCCCAGAGGTTCCGGGAGGGTCGGAACCTGATCCGGGTGGTGGAGGTGTCCACCGGAGCGGCCGCCTTCCACGAGCCGGGCCCACCCCCGGCCCAGCTCTCCGAGCGGTTCGAGGCGGGTCCCGCCTGGTCCCCGGACGGGGCGTGGATGGCCTTCACCATGAACTCGGTGCTCCACGTGCTCCCCGTGGCCCCGGACGGCACTCCCACCGGACCGGCCCGGCAGCTCACGGACCACATCGCGGACATGCCGTCGTGGGCCCCCGACTCCCGGTCCGTGCTCTACCTCTCCAACGGACGGCTCCGCTCGGTGGGGTTGGACGGGGAGGGGGGGGAGGAGATCCCGGTACCCCTCACCTGGTCTCCGGCGCTGGGAGAGGGGGAGCGCTGGATCCGGGCCGGAGGGGTCTGGGACGGGGTGGAGCCCACCCTCCAGGAGGACATGCTGATCCGGATGCAGGGAGGGCGCATCACCGCGGTGGAGCCCTTCCAACCGGAGCGGGACGGGGCGGAGGCGGCTGCGGCAGCGGGGGCGGTCTACCTGGATGCCTCGGAGCTGGTGGCCCTGCCCGGGCTCTGGGATGCCCATGTCCACCCCAGGGTCCAGGACTTCGCCGCCGGGTGGTGGACGGTGCAGTTGGCGTATGGTATCACCACCGTTCTCTCCAACGGCACCTCCACCTACCACACGCTGCTGGCCCGGGAATCCATCGATGCAGGGCGCTGGATCGGCCCCCGCCTCCTGGCCGCCCCCATCTATGACGGGACGCGGACCTTCTATGGTCATCACCGGAGCGTGGGATCCCACGAGGTGCTGGAGTTGGAACTGGACGCTGCCCGGGAGCTGGAGATGGACTATCTCAAGGCGTACGTCCGCTCCCCGGCGGATGTGATGCGGAGGGTGGGGGAGGCCGCCGGGGAGATGGGGGTCTCCAGCGGGTCCCACTTCCTCTCGCCGGGGATCCAGGCGGGGCTGGGGGGGACCACCCACCTCTCCGCCACCCAGCGGATGGGGTACTCCTGGGGGCAGTCCGCCGGCGGACGCAGCTACCAGGATGTCATGGCCCTCTACACCGGGACCGACTTCCACCTCTCCAGCCACCACGTCCGCACGAACCACATCCTGGGGGATGACCCGGGGATCCTGGACGACCCCCGCTTCCGGGTGCTGATGCCCCGGGGCTATGTCTTCCAGGTGGAGCAGCAGGCCTCCCGCCCCCCCACCGAGGCGGAGCGGCAGGCCACCCGGGACGATGTGGCCACCCCGGCGGCCATCCTCCGGGGGGGAGGAATGGTGACGCTGGGCTCCGACAGCCCCCTCTCGTGGCCGGCGCTGGGACTCCACGCCCAACTCCGGGCCTTCGCCTCGGTGGTCACCCCCCACGAGGCCCTCCAGTCCGCCACCATCAACGCCGCCCGCTTCGCCCGGCTGGACCGGGAGCTGGGGACCCTGGAGTCCGGGAAGACCGCCGACCTGATCCTGGTTCGGGGGAATCCCCTGGAGGATGTGGCCAACGCCGCCCGGGTGGAGTTCGTGGTGAAGGCCGGGGTGTCCTGGACTCCCGAGGAGCTGCTCCGGGGGTGGCGATAGCCCCGCACCCCTACCGCCCCATGACCACCCCTTCCCGGCGGGGGTCGGCCCCTCCGAACCAGCCCAGCGGGGTGCGCTGGATGGCCTGCAGGCCGCTGGTGAGATCCCCCTCCCGGACCTCGTGCCCCATGGCCTGGAGCGCCTCCACCAGCCCCGGGGGGAAGCGCCCCGCCTCCAGAATGGTGGGCCCGTTGTAGTTGACGAAGTTGGGGAGGTCGATGGCCTCCTGGGCGTTCAGCCCCCAACCCAGCATGGCCACCAGCGTCCGGGCGGTATAGTGGATGATGGCTGCCCCGCCGGGAGAGCCCACGCTGGCCACCAGCTCCCCGCTGGTGCCGTCGAAGACCAGGGTGGGGGCCATGCTGGAGCGGGGCTGCTTCCCCGGCTGCACCCGGTTGGCCACCGGGACCCCCTGTTCGTCCCGGGGGGCCAGGGAGAAGTCGGTGAGCTCGTTGTTCAGGTGGAACCCCCCGGGCCGGCCGGTCCCTCCGTCGGACATGATCCGGCTGCCGAAGCTGGACTCGATGGTGGTGGTCATGGCCACGGCATTCCCTTCCCCGTCCACGATGCTGATGTGGCTGGTCCCCTGGTCCGGCTGTGCCGGATGATCCCCCAGCGCCGTCACCAGCGGGCCGGGGGTGCCCGGGAGGGCCCGGGCCATGCTTCCAGCTCCCACCAGCGAGGCCCGCTCCTCCAGGTAGTCGGGTGCAAGCATGCTCTCCCAGCTCCCCCCGGGCGCCTCCACGAAGGCGGGGTCCCCCACGTACCGGTCCCGGTCGGCGAAGGCCAGCTTGGCGGCCTCCAGATACCGGTGGAGCCACTCCGCCGAGGGGAGCCCGTCCACCACCGACTGCGCCGGAGGGGTCAGTGCCTCCATGATCCCCAGGATCTGCATGACCGCCAGGTGCCCCGACGAGGGAGGGGGGAAGCCGCAGAGGCGCCAGCTCCGCCAGGGGGTGCAGAGGGGGTCGGCCCGGAAGTCCCGGGCGGGGTACGCCGCAAGATCCTCCACCGTGATGGTCCCGGGGCGCTCCGGGTGTCCCGTGACCCGGGCGGCGATGTCCGCAGCAACGCCCCCCCGGTAGAAACCTTCGATCCCCTCCACCGACACCCGACGCAGCACATCCGCCAGAGCCGGGTTCCGGAGCCTGTGCCCCACCGGGTGGGGGGCTCCGGTCTCATCGTAGTAGAGTCCGGCGGCCACGGGGTCGTTCCGGAGCCACCGGTCCCCCTCCAGCATCTGGTGCAGTCGGGGGCTCACCGGGAAGCCTTCGGAGGCCAGGGTGATGGCTGGTTGGAAGAGCTGGGCCCAGCGGAGCCGCCCATGCTCCCTGTGCGCCGCCCGGAGCATGGCCAGCGTCCCGGGGACCCCCACCGAGAGGCCGCTGGCCACCGCATCGCCGAAGGGGAGGGGGGCGCCGTCCGGGCCCAGGAACTGCTCCTCATGGGCGCCGGCCGGAGCGATCTCCCGACCGTTCCAGCCGCTCACCTCCTGGCCGTCCCAGTGGAGGAGGAAGGCGCCCCCCCCGATCCCGCTGGACTGGGGCTCCACCAGGGTCAGGACCATCTGTACGGCGATGGCTGCATCCAGCGCGTTCCCCCCCGCCACCAGCACCTGGTAGCCCGCGTCGGTGGCCAGGGGGTTGGCGGCGGCCACGGCGAACCGGCTGGTGGCCCAGCCCGGCTTCTCCGTGTACCCGGTGGCCATCTCCGGCTGTGGCGGGATGGTGTAGTCCAGGGTGCCGGCATTCCCCCCGGAGGATCCGGGGGGTGAACAGGCCAGGAGGGCCAGGGCCAACCCCAGGAGGGGGAGCCGGAGGAAGGGGGGGAGGCGGGAGGAGGCGGTGTGGTCCATATGCGGTCCTGTGGCGACGGGAACGGGACGGGGCCGTCAGAGCAAGGGGATCCGGGGCGGCCCGGAGGTCAGCGGGCTCCGGGGGGGGCGGACGGTGGGGGAGGGGGGCTCTCGGGGTCCGGCGCCACCAGGCGGGTCACCCGGATGGCACCTCCGGCTCCGCACCGGCCCTCCTCCCACTGGCCTTCCACCCCCACCCAGGCCCCCTCCTCCACCCCCCCGAGGGAACCGGACAGGCCGTACCGCTCCCCGTGGGTCCCCTCCAGCGCCAGGGTGCATCCGGCCTCCCCGGCCTGGACCCTCCCGGTGCGCCGGATCAGCCCCCGGTCATCGGTGACATGGAAGGCATCCGAGAGCCCCACGGGGCTGAAGAGCCCGTTCAGGAAGATGATCCTCACGGGACGGTCATGGGTGGCGGACTGGGGGATCCGGAGGCTGGCGGTGACATCTCCCCACTGTCCCTGGAGCCCCTCGGAAAGCACCTCGAACCCCACCCCGATGGCCCCCACCCCC